>NZ_JAVTJB010000011.1:0-147919 GCF_031843805.1 Arthrobacter sp. WCS2018Hpa-7 | reverse complement strand
ACGCAAAACAGGCCCCACAACGTGGGGTTGAGCCTGTTGTGGGGCCCGCTCTGCGTGCCAACCCGACCGGGAAGCACGCAAAACAGGCCCCACAACGTGGGGTTGAGCCTGTTGTGGGGCCCGCTCTGCGTTCTATTTCCTCAACTAAGCACGCAAAACAGGCCCCACAACGCGTCCGCTAGCTCGGCTGGCCCGCGTCAGTGATCCGGAACGTCAGCGTCCGGGCTTCGGGGCGCAACGCGTACTCCGGCCAAACGTCCGGTCCGCACGCCCTGGACCCGAGGCCGTGCTGGGCAGCATCGAGGTACAGGAAGCTGCCCTTGCTTGCCGGCAACTCGTGCGGGTGACCAGCTGCCGAGATCTCCTGCGCTGTGTGCCGGGCGAGAGTAAAGCCTGGTAAACGGCCACGGGAGTCAGGGACGGCCTCGAGCGTCAGCCAGGGATGCCCGGCCTGCTGCAGGTCAAGAGAGCGGACAGCACTGCGGTGTCCCGATTCCTGCGGCTTGGCGTAGGGCACCGTGAGGTCATCGATGCCGGCCGCGTACCGTCCCACCAGCGTGGCGTGCATGCTGTCCGGGTAGGATTCCCGTGGTCCAGCACCGAACCACGACGCCTGGTCCACCGACCCGGGCAGGTCGAATCGGATTCCTACCCGTGGCCAAATGATGTCCCAGCCAGTGCTGGGGACGATGTCCACGCGCAGGAACAGTTCGCCACCGGAGAGCTGCCAGTTTTCCTCTACCGACACCCACTGGGCAGCATCTGCAGCGGCGTAGCGGGTCTGGACCACAACTCCGGATTCGTCGGCAGAAATTTTCTCCACGCGGGCTGTGATCCGGTCCAGGCCAGCAGCGCGCCACACAGCTTCCATAGACGGGGCAGGGGTGCCGTTGCCGTTGTTGAGCCATGGATCGGCGAGGTCGTAGCTGCCGCGGCCCGCACCGGCGTCGTTGTCCGTGGGTGCGCGCCACAACTCCAGCCGCGGACCGGAGACCGGCAATCCGGCAAGCGAGACTAAGCGGCCGTCCTCAAAGGTAGCAGGGCCCAACGACAGCGTTCCCTTGGCAACGGCAGCCGCACGTTCGGAGGATAACGCAGGGCGCGGGGCGCTCAGGCGGGGACGGGCTTCGGTCACTTCCAGCTGCGCCGCAGAGATCACATGGCCGGCCTCGGCCCACGAGGTGTCCTTGCGAAGGACCACCTCCGCCGTCAGCCAGTGCTCACCGGCTCCCACGGATGCGGGCTCCGGCAGGGCGATCCGCGTCGTGGCACCAGCAGCGAGCTGCCCGCCGGCGGGCGTTACGATGTCGAGCTCACCGGAATCAGCAAGGACACCATCCAGCTCGGTACGCCAGTGCAACACGACGTCGGAGGCGTCAGCCGTGTGCCGCAGATTGGCGACGGAGACGTAGCGGCGCGTGCCGCCGTCGGACGCTTCCGTGGAGAAGGCCAAACGCAGGGGAGAGACAATCTGTTTGTACTCGAAGAGGCCAGGGCTGGGCGTGGAGTCAGAGAGCACCATGCCGTCCATCACGAAGTTGGCGTCGTGGACAACCTCGCCGAAGTCGCCGCCATAGGCGAAGAACTCCGTGCCCTCGGCGCTGGTGGTACGGATGCCGTGATCCCGCCATTCCCAGACGAAGCCGCCATGCAGCCGAGGGAAACGGTCCACCAGGTCCTCATACTGGTCGATCGCGCCCGGACCGTTGCCCATCGCGTGCACGTACTCGCACAGGATGAACGGTTTGCTCCGCTGCCGGGCGGACTCCGCCGCGGAGCAGCCCAGCACGAGCGAGCCGGAATCGTCGCGGCCAATCGCTTCAGTTTCGGGAACGGAGGAGTACATCCGCGAGTAGACGTCTGTGTAAGCGCCGGTGTAATCGCCTTCGTAGTGGACGGGCCGGCTGCTGTCCCGGGCATGGGTCCACGCCGACATTGCCGCCAGGTTGGAACCCGTGCCGGACTCGTTGCCGAGGGACCACATGACGATTGAGGGGTGGTTCTTGTCCCGCTCCACCGTGCGTTCCATCCGGTCCACGTAGGCCTCGCGCCACGCGGGGTCGTCGCTGGGGTTGCCCACCCACCCGTGCCGTTCAAAGCCATGCGTTTCAAGGTCGCACTCGAGGATCACCCAGAAACCCATCTCATCCGCGATGTCCAGCAAACGTGGATGCGGCGGGTAGTGGCTGGTCCGGATCGCGTTGACGTTGAACTGCTTCATCAGGGCAAGGTCGGCCCGGGCGAAGTCCTCATCGAAGACCCTGCCGCGGTCCGGGTGCGTCTCGTGCCGGTTGACTCCGTGGAACACCACACGCCGGCCGTTCACCAGGAACTGGTCACCCTTGATCTCCACGGTACGGAAACCCAGGCGCAGCGAGATGGTCTCGCCTTCGCTTTGCACGGTGGCGTTATAGAGGCGCGGAACCTCTGCGGACCAAGGTTCGACGCCGGTGATCGCCACCGGGGCGACGTCGGCAGGGGAGTCCCAGACGACGTCGACGTCCAGTTCCGGAACTGACAGCCGAACCGGGTAGGCGGCGTCATCCGCGGTGATTTCAGGGTCGATAACGCCTGAGCCAGCGGTGTAGGAGGTCCGTAACCAGACGTCGTCGATGCCCTTCTGAGGGCGGGACTGGATGGTGACGTCGCGGAAGATGCCCGGCATCCACCACTGGTCCTGATCCTCCACATAGCTCGAGGCCGACCATTGATGGACACGGACAGCCAGCACGTTATGGGCAGGGCGGAGTGCCTCGGTCACATCAAATTCCTGCGCCAGCCGGCTGCCCGTCCCAACACCGATTTCGACGCCGTTGAGCCATACCTTGTAGCGGGACTCGACGCCGTCGAACCTCAGCACTGTCCTCCCGGCGTCGTCCCAGGTTGCCGGGACCTCGAACGAGCGGCGGTAGTCGCCCGTCGGGTTCTCATCCGGGACGTGCGGCGCATCTGCAGGGAAGGGAAACTGCACGTTGGTGTAGATGGGGCGCCCGTAGCGGCCCTCACCTTCCAACACCCAGTGGGCCGGAACCGGGATGGTGTCCCAACTGGAGTCGTCCAACGCTTCATGTGCAATGCCTTCGATGTCCTCCCCGGGAGGAAGGACTCCGCGTCCACCCGGCGTACCGGGGGCGCCGGGGAGAAGCCGGAACCGCCACTGGCCGTTAAGGGACAGTGTGGGGGCGTCAGTGTGCAGCCAGGACCGGGCGGGGACTCTATTGCCGGTACCGGGGCCGGTGTCGGTGATGTAGTTGACGTCGGGTGACGGGGTCATTACTTAACGGCTCCTTCTGTCAGCCCGCCGCGCCAGAAGCGCTGCAGGACAACCATGGCAATGCTGAGCGGAATGATGGAGAGAAGTACTCCACCGGTGGTCAGTTCGTAGAATTCGGGCAAACGGTCAACCTGGCTCAGCCAGTTGTTCAAGCCCAGCGTGATGGGGTAGAGCTCCGAGTCGGACAACATGACCAGCGGCAGGAAGTAGTTGTTCCAAATGCCCACCAACTGGAACAGGAACACGGTGACCAGGGCAGGCGTCAGTACCTTCAGCCCAATCGTGTGGAAGATGCGGAGCTCACCGGCGCCGTCGATCCTGGCGGCCTCGATCAGTGAGGTATCCACGGTGGCCTGGGCGTAGATGCGGCAGAGGAACAAGCCGAAGGGGGAGACCAGCGATGGCAGCAGGACGCTCCAGTAGGTGTTCGCCAGGCCCATCTGGCTGAACAGCAGGAAGAGCGGCAGGGCAGTGGCCGTGCCGGGAACCAGCACGCCACCCAGGATGGTGCCGAACACCAGGTTCCGGCCACGGAACTGGTATTTGGCCAAGGCATAGCCCCCGGCTGCGGCAAAGTACGTGGCCAAGAGGGCGCCGACTCCGGCATAGATCGCAGAGTTCAGGAACCAGCGGCCAAAAATGCCGTTGTCGTAGCTGAGCACCCGGCCGATGTTTTCCCAGAGGGAGAACGTTGGGGCGAACCAGAAACCGTTGGTGGAGAAAAGGTCCTCTGTGGACTTCGTGGAGGCCACGAACACCCAGTACACGGGAACCAGGAAGTACAGGGCCACCACCACTAAAAGTGCGGTGACGATGATGGTGGATGACCGCCGTCGTCCGGCTGAGCGGTCCGGACCCGCGGATGGTGTGCTGCGGACGGGGGCTGTGGGTTGTTTGGTAGCTGTGGCGGTCATGAGGACTTCCTGTTCGTCAGTGCGAGGAAGGCGAAGGAAAGGGCGAACGCGGCCACGGCGATGATGACCGACTGGGCTGCGGCGACGTTGTAGTCGTTGTACGCGAAGGCCGTGGTGTAGGCGCTGAGGTTCGGCGTGTACTGGCTGTCGATGGCGGGGGCAACGGTCTTGAGGACCTGTGCTTCGGCGAAAAGCTGCAGGGTTCCGATGATGGAGAACACCGTGGTGAGCATGAGGGCCGGACGGATCAAGGGCAGTTGGATGCTCCGGGCCACGCGCCAGGTGGAAGCACCGTCTACCTTGGCTGCTTCATAGAGTTCCACCGGAATGGCTTTGAGCTGCGCCACGATGATCAGCATGTTGTAGCCCGTGTAGCTCCACGTGACGATGTTCGCGATGGACCAGAGAACGCTGTTCGCGCCCAGGAAATCCGGGGTGAGGCCAACGATCTTCGCGGCATCGAACAAGGGGCTCAGGCCGGGGACATACAAAAAGGACCAGAGGATGGTGGCGATGACGCCGGGAACACCATAGGGCAGGAAGTAGGCGGCGCGGAAGAAGCCCGGCCACTTTGCCGAGGCCGATTCCAGCATGAGGGCCAACACCGTGCACAGGACGATCATGACGGGCACTTGGACAACGCCGAACAGGAGCATCCTGCCGATGGAGGCAACAAAGCTGCCGTCGGCCAAGGCCTGGGCGTAGTTGCTGAAACCGGCGAACTCACTCCTCACGCCGGCCTCGCCGAACAGTCCGCTGCGGGTCACTTTGGTGAAGCTGGACAGGATGGCTACCACAATGGGCAGCAGGAACGTGAGGACGAAAAGAGCCAGGAAGGGTGCAAGCAGCAGCCACGGGGCGCGTGTGGCAGCACTGTTCCGCTTGCCTCCACGTGCCGGGGCGGCGGGACGCTGCGCTGTGGGTGCGGTGCGGGTGGTCGTCATGCCGTTTCCTTTCGAATGCTGAGGCCCTTGTTCTTGAAAACGGTGATGATCTGCTGCTCGGAAGCCGCGATGGAATCCACCAATGAGGTCCCGAAAGCCTTCTTGCGGAAGCCGTCGCTGAGGATGTTGAAGGACTGTTGGGTCACTGGCCACCAGGACCAGTCAGGGTTCTGCTGTTGGGCGGCAGGGACAAAGACGTCCTCGTTGTAGCGTTGGCCACCAAAGAACGCCGAGGGTTGCTGCCGATCGGTGCCGATGAAGTCAGGGTTGGGTGACCAGCCGATGCCGCTGTTTTTGATCTCGGCGTCGATTCCCTCCGTGGACGTGGTCAGCCACACCGCGAAGTCCAGTGCTTCCTTGGGGTGCTTGCTGTTGGCCAGGACTGCAGCCGTTGAGCCGCCCAGGTAGCTCGAGCCAAACCCTGTATCGCCCCACGTGGGCATGGGGGCGACCCGCCACTTACCTTCGGAACCACTGACACCCTGCACCAGGGCGTCGCCCCAACTACCGGTGATGGTCGAGGCGATGCCACCCTTGCCGGCTGCTGCAAACCAGCCCGGGGAGAAGGCGCCGTAAGCGGTGGTGACGAGGTCGTCGTCGATCGCCTTATCGAAGAAGCGCGCGGTGTTGAGTGTGGCGTCGTCGGTCATGTTGATGACCCAGCCATCCTCCTCCGGGCGCAGCCACTGCGCACCGGCCTGCCCAGCGAAAGAGGCAAACGGAGAGGCATCACTGATGGGGAAGCAGTCCAAGTAACTGTCCACGGAGCGTAGTTCGGCGGCCAGGGCAGCCCACTCGTCCCAGGTCTTCGGAGTGCTGCCGCCCACCTTGTCCAGGATGGCCGGTTGGTAGAACATGCCCATGGGGCCGGCGTCCTGGGGGATGCCGTAAACGCCCCCGGTGTAGCTGACCTGCTTCCACAGAGTGGGATCGTAAAGGTGGGCGTGATCGTTGGCGCCGTAGCGGGTCAGATCCACCAACCCGTTCACCAGTATGAACTCCGGGATGGACCGCAGTTCAACCTGGGCCAGGTCCGGTCCACCTCCGGCTGCCAGGGCCGAGTACAACTTCTGATACCCGCCGGCATTGCCGCCCGGGATCCACACCACGTCCACTTGGATGTTCGGGTTGGCAGCATTCCAGACGTCAGCGACTTTCTGGAAATCCTTCAGCCAAGCCCAATAGGTCAGCCGCACGGGGTCCCCGGCGGCGGGGATGGTGGGTGCAGCATTGACGGACTGTGTTCCTGGAGTAGCGCACCCGGTCAGCAGGCCCATGGCTGCTGTTCCCAGGCCTGCGCCCAGGAGTTGTCTTCGCGTGAATGGGGTCATGAGCCTTCACCTCTTCGTGTCAGGTTGACGATGCCGCGCCGGGATCAATGGGTCCCGCAGAGGCAAGTGTGACCACGGTAACAGAAAATTCGAGTAGTCACTCGAATTTCATATGCGGCCTGTAACGCGCATGTACACTGACTAGCCATGACCACAAAGGACGTGGGCCGCGCAGCGCGGCGGGGCCCCTACGCGAAATCCGAGGAACGGCGCCGGACCATCCTGGATGCTGCCCACGAGGTGTTTGCTGCCCACGGCTACCGCGGCGGATCGCTGCAGGATGTTGCTGACCGGGTGGGACTGAGCCAAACCAGCCTGCTGCACTATTTCCCGTCCAAACGCGATCTCCTGATGGCAGTCCTGGAGCGCCGCGACGAAATCACCGGCGATGCCTTCCCGGACGACATGGAAGAAGGCCTGGTTGACTCCGTGATCCGGACGGCGCTCTTCAACGAGAACATCCCGGGCGTGGTTGAGCTGTATACCGTTCTTTGCGCTGAGTCCGTCACCGACTCGCATCCCGGGCGGGTGTACTTCACCGAACGCTTCGAACGCCTGCGCACCAGCTACGCGCGGCGCTTCGCCGAGCTGGCCGCCGAGGGCAGGCTCCGGCCCGGAGTTGATCCTGACGAAGCTGCCATGTCTTTGGTAGCCCTGTGGGACGGCCTCCAGACCCAATGGCTGCTGGCCCCCAACGAGGTGGACGTGGTGAAGGGCCTGCGTGGCTACTTTAAGTTGGTGGTCCTCCCCGAGCCCTGACCCAACTAAGTAGCAGCTAAGCGCGTTATGAGCCCTCAAAACGCGCTCAACTGCTACCTACTTGGGTGTGTTAGCCGCGGAAAGCCCCGATGCCCGTGATGTGCTGGCCCAGGATCAGGGTGTGGACCTCATCCGTGCCCTCGTAGGTCCGCACGGACTCAAGGTTGTTGGCATGCCGCAGGGGTGAATAGTCCAGGGTGACGCCGTTCCCGCCCAGGATGGTGCGGGCCTCCCGGGCGATCTTGATGGCCTCGCGGACGTTGTTCAGCTTGCCCAGGGAAATCTGCTCGGGATGAAGATGGCCGGTGTCCTTCAAACGGCCCAGGTGGAGGGCAAGCATGGTGCCCTTCTGGATCTCCACCAGCATGTTCACCAGTTTCTCCTGCGTCAATTGGTAACCGGCCAGGGGGCGGCCGAACTGGAGCCTGGTGCCCGCATACTCCAGCGCAGCTTCGTACGAGTCGCGCGCAGCTCCCATGGCACCCCATGCGATGCCGTAACGTGCCTCGTTCAGGCATGTGAACGGTCCGCGAAGTCCAGCGGCGCCCGGGAGGATGGCATCAGGACCCAGCCGCACGTCGTCGAACGTTACATCGCACTGAACCGAGGCGCGCATGGAGAGCTTTGGCTCAATCGCCGTGGCGGTTACGCCGGAAGAACCTGCAGGGACAAGGAAGCCGCGAATACCATCCTCAGTGTTGGCCCACACCACCATGACGTCCGCAATGGACGCGAGCCCAATCCAGCGCTTGGCGCCATCCAGTACCCAGCCATCGGCTGTTTCACGGGCGAACGTGGTCATGGAGGACGGATCCGAACCCGCGCTTGGTTCCGTCAGCGCGAAGCATCCGATCAGCTCGCCGGCCGCCATCCGCGGAAGCCACTGCTCCTTCTGCGCCTCGGAGCCCCAACGGTGAATTGCCGTCATGGCGAGGGAACCCTGCACCGAGACGAACGTGCGGATCCCGGAGTCGCCGGCCTCCAATTCCATTGCCGCCAAACCATACTCGACGGCGGACCTGCCGGGACAGCCGTACCCCTCCAGATGCATCCCCAGGACTCCGAGCTCGCCCAGCTCAGGGGCGATCTCCCGTGGGAAATGAGCCTCCTCATACCAGCGTGCGATGGCGGGACGGATGCGCTGGGCCGTGAAATCACGGACCTTGTCGCGGAGAGCCAGCTCCTCCACCGTCAGCAGGGAATCGAGGGCCAGGACGTCGGAGGTGTTCGTCGTTGAATCGCTCATTCCAGCATCCTAGGTGGCCGGCCCGCCTGCCGGGACCATGCAGGCCGCAAGCCCGGGAAACCCCTTCAGTAGTATGGAGGCGGGGGTCGCACACTTCCCCCGCTGCGATTTGGTTAACTTGGGGGATTTTGCATGGCACTGCCTGACGTCGATTTAAGGGCCAAGGCGGAGGCCGCACCACAGCGCACGCCGGTACAACCATCCTCTCCGGCCCTGCGCTTGCTGCCGCTGGCTGTGGTACTGGTTCCGGTGTGGATGATGCTCGCGGACTGGGCCAAGCAGGGCCTGGACTTCAGCGTCTACTGGTTCGGCGGAAGTATCCTGAACCAGGCAGGGACGTCGCCGTCGGACCTGTACGGCCCCACTGTCGCTTCAGCCGGTGGCCCGCAGCTCCCCTTTACTTACCCGCCGTTCGCGGCCCTCGTCTTTGGTTTATTGGCGCGGTTGCCACAACTGTCGGCTCTCATGGTGTTCAACGTTGCAGGCGTTGCCTTGGCGGCCTGGGTGGCTGTCACGATCGTCCGGTACTGGTCATCGAAGCCCGATCTTAGGAGTGCACTGTCCTCCACCAGGAACTGCTGGATAGCCGCTTCGTTGTTCCTTGCTGTCCTGTTCCTGGGGCCGTGGCGCGAAACGCTGGCGTTCGGGCAGATCAACATCATCCTCATGGGCCTGATGGTCATCGACCTCCTCGGCGGCCTGTCCAAGCGGCGGGGCTTCCGGGGCACGGGCTTCCTGGTGGGTGTTGCCGCCGGCATCAAGCTGACCCCCTTGGTGTTTGGCCTGTACTTCCTGATGCGCAAGGACTGGCGTGGGCTGGCGAACATGGCAATCGGCTTTGCCGGCACGGTGCTGCTTGGCTGGCTGTTGAGGCCTGCGGAGTCCCTGCAGTTCTGGTTGGAAATCCTGCCCGATACCTCAAGGATCGGCGGTGCCGGCTATGTGGACAATCTCTCCATCAAGGGCACCCTCCTGCACTTCGGTGTCCCGCACGACACCGTAACCTTGCCCTGGATCGCATTGAGCCTGGCGACCGTCGTCCTGGCGGCTCTGCTTGTCAGGGCGGCCAGCGCCCAAGGCGCACGGGTTATTGCCATCTCGACGACGGCACTCGCCATGCTGCTCATCAGCCCGGTTTCGTGGTCCCACCACTGGGTCTGGATGGCCATCATCCTGCCGGCGTTCGCTTGGACCATCAAGGAAACGCCGGCCCGTCACAAAGCCCAACGGGTAGTGATGAGTGCCGTACTGGCCGTTTCAACACTGGTGTTCTTTTTCTCGCCCAAGACCATCGGCACCGCCCTGGGTGCGGCTGACTTGAATGTCCAGACGCCCGGTCTATGGATCATGGCGTCCAGTGCGGGCGTTTTCTGTGCCGTGGCCATCCTGATGTGCTGGTTCGTTGCGCTGCGTCGGTACTCGGTCCGGATCGAGGACGTTCCTGATGTGCCTACCCGCCTGCGGCAGTGGGCCTCAAGGCAACGCTAGGCCCCGTCCGACGAGCCTCCGGGGCTATTCGCCGCGTACCACCCCGGCCTCGGCCCGCTCACCGGTGAAGTAGCCGCGGGTAGACGGTGCAAAGCGGCACACGACGGCCAGCACGACACCCAAAGCCAGCAGCAGCACGCCGCTGACGAACGCTCCGCCAATGCCGAAGATCTGAGTGTCCCCGTACGACGGGTCCCACATCTGCACTGCTGAGATGAAGAACGCCGCCGTCAGGGACAGGGCTCCGAGGAACGGAAGGATGCCGCGGAACCACAGGTTGCGGGCAGAATCCCTGAGCGTGGAGCGGAAGAACCACACACAGGAGAAGCCGGTCAGGGCGTAGTAGAACGCGATGAACAGGCTGATGGCGCTGATCGAATCGGAGAGCAGGTTTTCGCTGAGGAAACTCATGGCCACGTAATACACCACGGCCACCGCACCCATGACCTGGGTGGAGAAGCCCGGCGTCATGAAGCGCTCGTGGACCTTGCCGAACCGGGCAGGAAGCGCGCCGTGCACGCCCATGGACAGCGTCCCGCGCGCGGTCGGCAGAATGGTGGTTTGCGTGGAGGACAGGACGGACGCCAGCACAGCCACGATGATCAGCCAGCCCCAAGGACCCAGCACTACGTCCTTCATGGCCAGGAAGACGTCATCCTGGTTGGCCTCATTGCCCAGGCCGATGCCGTCGGTACCGATCGTGGCGTACATCATCACCAGCAGTGCAACGGAAACGTAGATCGCCACCAGCACGGAGGCTGAGATGACGGCGCCACGGCCGGGGGTCTTGGCAGGGTTTTCGGTTTCCTCATTGAGGGCCAGGCACGTGTCCCAGCCCCAGTAGATGAACAACGCCAGCAGCACGCCATGGACCACAGCACCGGGATCGGCAAAGGCGCCGGCCGGGTTGAACCATTCGAAGTCGAAGGCCTGTCCTTCAGGCGCGCCACCAGCAATGCGGAAGACAATGGCCACCGCGAAGATACCCAGCGAGATGTACTGGATGTAGGTCAGGGTGCGTTGGACGTGCTCGCCCAGCCGGATGCCGCGGTGGTTCACGTACGTCATGAACACGATGAACAGCACGCCGGTGGCCGTCACCAGCCACGTGTTGTCGGCCAGGGAACCATCACCGATCAGGAGCCAGAGGTACTTGCCGGCAATCTGCGCCAGGTTGGCCAGCACCACGATTCCTGCAAGGGCCACGCCCCAGCCGCCCAGCCAGCCGGCCCACGGGCCGAATGCCTTGCGTGCCCAGAAGAACGTGGTGCCGCAGTCAGGCATGGCGCTGTTGAGCTCACGGAAGGCGTAGGCAATGAACAGGACCGGGATAAAGCCGAGGATCAGGATCAGCGGGGTGTAGTTGCCGTTGACAGCAACAATGAGCCCCAGCGTCGCCGCGAGCGAATAGACAGGCGCGGTGGATGCCAGGCCCAGCATGACGGAGTCGCCAAGGTCAAGGATCCCGGCGTGCAGGCCTTTGGAAGGTACGACGGCGTTAGGGTCGCCGCCCGCTGAGCCGCCACCCGGCGTCGAGGTTTCAGTGCTCATAGTGCAGCTCCGTAGGAAGTAGCAGGGGGCGCGATGGGCGCCGGGGCGTCGATGGTATTGGGGACAAAGCGGCAGAAGTAGTCCGTGATGGGGCCGTCGGATTCGCGGATGCCGCAGCCGACGGATTCGCCATCCACCACCCACAGACCCAGGACCGGATGGTTGCCATCGAAGTCGGGCAGGGAGTGGTACTGCTGGAAGCACCAGCCTTCGCGGCCGTAGCCGCCGGGCTGCTGGATCTCAATGCCGGGGGCATGGATGCGGATGTTGTCGCCCTCGCGTCCATGCAGCGGTTTGGCCACCCATTCCTTGAGGGGACCCGGATCGCCGAGGTAGGCCGGCAGCAGGTTTTCGTGGTTGGGGTAAAGATGCCACAAGGCAGCCAGCAGTGCTTTGTTGGACAGCAGCATCTTCCATGCCGGCTCAACCCAGCGCGGATTGTGGGCGCGCTGCAGGAGTCGCTGTCCGAACGGCTCCTTCATCATCAGCTCCCATGGGTACAGCTT
Source organism: Arthrobacter sp. WCS2018Hpa-7 (assembly GCF_031843805.1). Classification (NCBI taxonomy): domain Bacteria; kingdom Bacillati; phylum Actinomycetota; class Actinomycetes; order Micrococcales; family Micrococcaceae; genus Arthrobacter; species Arthrobacter sp. WCS2018Hpa-7. Next base: position 135,906 of record NZ_JAVTJB010000011.1, on the reverse strand, counting down.
GAACATGGTGCTGATCATGAAGTTGTCCAGGTCCACGAACCGGTTCAGGTTGGGGTCCCAGCCGATGTCGGACATGTTGATGCCGATGGTGGTCCAGCCACCTTGGCTTGCGACATCCCGCATGTAGGCTGCCGTCATCCAGTCCTCGCCGGATTCTTCCGCTTCGGAATGGGCTACGTGGAGCGTGCTCATGCCGGTGCGGAACTGCAGCTTCTTCCACTGCCGGATCAGCGCCTCATGGATTCCGTTCCACTGGTCCTTCTCCGGGAAGACGTCCTGGAGCCAGAACCACTGGGCCACGGAGGCTTCGATCAGCCCGGTAGGGGTATCGGCGTTGTACTCCAGCATCTTGGCCGGGCCGCCCTTACCGTCATAGATGAAGTCGAATCGGCCATAAACGTCCACATCCGCGGCCAGCAGTGACTCGCCGGCCAGCTCCAGGGCCTGCTGCCCAATGCCGAGGTCGCCCATGGCTCCGGTTGCCAGGTATTTGGCGGCTTCCAAACACATGATGTGCATGTCTTCCGCGGTTTTCTCGAGGGTCTCCACCTCGTCCTCGGTGAATTCGTAGTACGCCGATTCGTTCCAGTATTCGATTTTGCGGCCATTGGGCATGGTGGTGGTGGAGAAAACCAGGCCCTGTTCTTCGATCTTTTGCTTCCAGTCCGGCCTGGGCTCGGAGGGCAGTCGACGCACGCCTAGCCTCCCGAGCTTCCGCCGCTTTTGGAGCTGCTGCCAAAGCCACCCCGGCTGACGGTGCCGCCCTTGGTGCTGTAGCCGGTGGAGGACTTGGCTCCTGTTGGGACGTTCTTGGTGTAGCTCGGGTAGGCGGAACGGTTCTGGCCCACAGCAGGCACGCTGGCGCCGCGGGAGTAGAAGTACCACGCGTAGACACCGGAGCTTCGGCCCGCCGAACTGCTGTTGTTGCAGTCGTTGTCATCAACGCGCTCGCCGGTTTCCTCGTTGAAACAGACCTGGGCGTAGTCGGCTTCCTGCTCGTTGCTGGCCACGATTGCCGTAATGGTTCCGGCCAACAGCGCGGTCACGCCAAGGCCGACGACCACAGTGCGACGCTGCGAGCGCTTCTTCTTCTTGGCTGCCTCGGCCTCGCCGCGTTCGCGTTCCCTGGCGAAGGGGTCCACCACAGGCAGGGGTTGTCCGGGACGTGGAGCTCCGCCGGGGGATGCCCCCGCAGGCACCTTCTTGTTCTTTCCCGTCGCTTTGCCGTGTTGAGGGTTGCCCTGCTGCGGATTCCCCTGCTGGGGGTCGTCCTGGACAGGCGTGAAAAGCTCCGGGTGGAGTTCGGGCTTGGGCACTTGCCAAGGTGGGGGTTTGGGCGGATTGTTGCCCGCCCCGAAGTCGCTGTTGTTGTCCCTGCTGCCGCCGTTGTTGCCGGCTGCGTCAGGGCTGTCTTTCGGGCCCATGGATATCCCCCTGGATAGACCGTTGATGTGTCCGGCGCCACGCCGGACCAGAATGCTCAGAGCAAGCCTAGTCCTTGCAAGCGGTGCAGGCACGGATGACTGCGGTAAATGGGGAGAACTCCCCACTGTGGAAGCGTGTAAGGATGGAGCCATGGCGGCACCGGAGACCTACAGCAACGGCGACGACGGCGTGCTGCTGCGGCTCCCGCCGGTTCGAGGCATCGGCCGGGGACGTGTGGCGACCGGACTGGTACTGGCACTCATGCTGCCGCCCGCCGTCGAACTTTTGGTCACGGTCCTGAATTTCCGTAACTTCGCCATGACCATGCTGCTGCAGTTGGCCGTGGCGGTCGCGGTCGCCGCGATCGGCGGGTTGTGGCCTGCAGTGGTGGCCGCCGTTTTGGGCAGCTTCCTGCTGAACTATTTCTCGGCCGATCCTGTGGGATCCCTGTCCATTGCCGATCCCACCACGCTTTTCACCTTGGTGGTGTTCCTGGCAGTGGCCTGCGGTGTGGCGCTCGCTGTGGGTCTGGCCAGCCGCCGGGCCCAGGAAGCGGCACGGTCCGAAGCCGAAGCCACTGCCCTGAGTGAGTTGGCTCTCCGGATACTGAGTTCCGATGGAAGCCTGGAGACTTTCCTTGAGAAGGTCCGCGCGAACCTGGGCATGGAAGCGGTGACGTTGCTGGGCTCCGCGGCCCCGGGGGCGGCAGCCATGCCAGGGGCAGCTCCCGCATCGCAGGTCCTGGCGAGCGCCGGCCCCAACCCGCCGGTGACCCACGCCGCCGCCGACCATGCCGCCGTCGTCGATCCGCAGTACACGCTGCTGCTGCGCGGCGGACCCCTGACACCGCAACGCCAGCGGCTGCTGGCCGCCTTTGGTGCGTTCGTGGTTGCCGTGCGCGAACGGCAGCAGTTGGTGAAAAGCCGGCGGGACAATGTCCGGCTGTCCGAGGGCAATAAGATGCGGACGTCCATCCTGCGCGCCGTGTCGCATGACCTGAGGACGCCGTTGGCCGGTATCAAGCTTGCTGTCAGCAGCCTGCGCCAGGAGGACGTGAGTTTTCCTCCGGACGTGGAGCGGGAGTTGTTGGAGACCATCGAGGAATATGCGGACCGCCTTGATCATCTGGTGGACAACCTCCTGGACATGTCGCGCATCACCGCTGATGCGGTCAATCCGCTGCTGACCGGTATCGGCTGGGCTGAGGTGCTGCCGCAGGCGCTCCGGGGTGTTCCGGCCGGGCATCTCCGCAATGAACTTCCGCCCAATCTTCCGCCGGTGCAGGCCGATGCCGGCATGCTGGAGCGCGTGGTGGCCAACATCGTGGAGAACGCGGTGAAGTATGCGCCGGACTCGGATGTTGTCCTGACGGCGCGTACCGGTGCCGGTATCACCCTGGGGGACCGGCCGGCCGGCGAACTGCGGATTGTGGATCACGGCAGGGGAGTAGGCCGGGAGGAGGTCCTCACCATGTTCCAGCCGTTCCAGCGCTTCGGTGATTCGCCGGCGCCCGGACACACTGCCGGCGGTGGGATCGGGTTGGGACTCGCGGTCGCCAAGGGGTTCTGTGAAGCCATGGGCGGCAGGCTCGATGCTGAACCGACGCCGGGTGGCGGCTTGACCATGGTGGTCACTCTGCCGTTGTGGACCGGTGGCCCGCAATGACGCTGGTACTCATCGTCGAGGACGAAGCCCGGATTGCCCGCGCCATGCAGGTCACCCTCCAGGCCCACGGCTACCAGGCATTGTCCGTGGGCAACGGCGCCGACGCCCTGCAGGCCGCTGCCAAGCAGCCCGTGGAGATCGTGGTGCTGGACCTCGGACTGCCGGATATGGACGGAGTGGAGATCATCCGCCGCATCCGCGGCTGGAGCAGCATGCCCATCATTGTGCTCTCTGCCCGGCACGCGTCCGAGGACAAGGTGGAAGCGCTCGACGCCGGTGCGGACGACTACGTCACCAAGCCTTTCGGTTTGGATGAGCTGCTTGCACGCCTCCGGGTCGCCTCGCGCCGTGTGGTCACCGGCCATGAAGAACCAACACTGGCCACTGCAGACTTCCTGGTGGACTTGGCCGGCAAGAGGATCGTGAAGGATGGCGTGGAAGTCAGGCTGACGCCCACGGAATGGAACATCCTGGAACTGCTGGTCCGCAACAAGGGGAAACTGGTGAGCCAGCAGCAGATCCTCACCCAGGTCTGGGGGCAGGCCTATGCCAAGGAAACCCAATACCTGCGCGTGTACATCGCCCAGCTGCGCCGGAAGTTGGAGCGGGATCCGGCAGAGCCGCGCCATCTGCACACCGAAGCGGGCATGGGCTACCGTTTTGATCCTTAAAAACGTCAATTCGCGCCGGACCGTCCGTAGACTGATCCCATGAACACCGCATCCCTCCTTGCCGTCTGCCGTGTCCACCAACTGCTGCCTGATCCCGGCAACGTGGGGGTTACTGCCATGGACAAGCGTCCGGTGGAAGGTCCGGTCAAGGTCCATAAACTAGGGCTTCACGGGGACGTGCAGGCAAACCGTATTGATCACGGCGGAGAAGACCAAGCACTGTACGCGTATTCGCAGGCGGATGCCGACTACTGGGCAGGTGAGCTGCAGCGGGAGGTGCGGGCAGGACTCTTTGGTGAGAACCTTCGGGTGTCCGGCATTGAAACCACGGGCGCCGTGATTGGCGAACGGTGGAAGATCGGCCTGGACGTAGAGGTCGAGGTGACGTCCCCCCGCGTGCCCTGCGCTACTTTCCAACGGGTCCTCGAAGAGCCGCAGTGGGTGAAGCGGTTCACGCAGGCCGGCCGCATTGGCACCTACCTCCGCGTCATCAGGACAGGGACCGTTTCTGCCGGGGACCACATTCACCGCACGTTCGTTCCGAAGCACGGCATCACCGTGGGCCAGTGGTTCAGTGAGCCGACGCCGGACGTCGTCCAGGTACTGCTGGACGCGGAGGCAGACGGCGAGATCCGACTCCAGGACGAGTACCACTCAAAGTTCGACAACGTCCTCCGCCGCCACGGCCTCTGAGGGCTCCGGGGCAGCGGTCGCGGCTGAGTGTGAACAAGCTCACCGGCCATCATGGGGGCTTAAGTCGCGGTGATGCCGCCCCGTGCCCTACACTTGAAATATCCCCCACTCCGGAAATCCCTTTATCCTGCCCAATTCTTGAGGCAGGACTGGTAAGTGTTGGGGCCCGCAATTGTGTGCGGGCATTTTCATAGGGAGAGCCGGCTAAAGAAAACGCTGTACAGACTGCTGGGATAGCAGCCAAGAGATGCAGCGGGAAGTCCTGCCATGGGATTGCGATAGCGCCGGACTTCTTGCGAGAGCAGGGCACTTTGCCTGTTTTCGCGACGAGTACTGCGGCCAAGCCCAACCGGGCCGCGCCGACTGCCCTATGGATGAGGAATTTCCCCCTATGACCGAAAATCTCAACGAAAACTTCGACGCCCAGACCACTGAGTCCGCAGAGTCCGCTGTAGCAGCAGAGACCACCGCGCCCGCCGAAGCTGAAGCACCGGCCGCGGCCGCTGCCCCCGTCGAGAACGCTGCAGCCGAGTCTGCAGCCCCCACCTTCACCGAAGCCCCTGCTCCCAAGGCAGAAGAAACCGAAGCTCCTGCTCCCAAGGCAGAAGACGAGGAAGAAGAAGGCGTCCGCTTCGTCGATCTTGGCATCGACGGCCGCGTCCTGGCCGCCCTGCAGGATGTCGGCTACGAGAAGCCGTCACCCATCCAGGCAGCCACCATTCCGCTGCTTCTGGAAGGCCGCGACGTCGTTGGCCTCGCCCAGACCGGTACCGGCAAGACCGCAGCTTTCGCTGTTCCTGCCCTGTCCCGCCTGGCCGAACTCCACGACCTCAACGGTCCCTCACGCAAGACCCAGGCACTGGTCCTGGCCCCGACGCGTGAATTGGCCCTCCAGGTAGCCGAGGCCTTCACCTCCTACGCCAAGCACATTGACGACTTCACTGTCCTCCCGGTCTACGGTGGCTCGGCCTACGGCCCGCAGCTCGCCGGACTGCGCCGCGGTGCACAGGTTGTTGTGGGTACCCCCGGCCGTGTCATCGACCACATCGCCAAGGGTTCGCTGGACCTTTCCGAACTCCAGTACCTGGTGCTGGACGAAGCTGACGAGATGCTGCGCATGGGCTTTGCCGATGACGTTGAGCAGATCTTCCAGCAGACCCCGGAAACCCGCCAGGTTGCGCTGTTCTCTGCCACCATGCCGGGCCAGATCCGTCGCATGTCCAAGCAGTACCTGAACAACCCTGCTGAAATCTCGGTGAAGTCCAAGACCACCACGGGCGCCAACACCAAGCAGCGTTACCTCCAGGTCATGGGCCCGCACAAGCTGGACGCCCTGACCCGCATCCTTGAGGTTGAAGAGTTCGACGGCGTGATTGCCTTCGTGCGCACCAAGATGGCTACCGAGGACCTCGCCGACAAGCTGAAGTCCCGCGGTTTCCAGGCTGCCGCCATCAACGGTGACATCCCGCAGCAGCAGCGCGAACGCACCGTCGACGCACTGAAGGAAGGCCGCATCGACATCCTCGTCGCCACCGACGTCGCTGCCCGTGGCCTTGACGTTGAGCGCATCAGCCACGTCATCAACTACGACATCCCGCACGACACCGAGTCCTACGTGCACCGCATTGGCCGTACGGGCCGTGCAGGCCGTTCCGGTGACGCGATCCTGTTCATGACGCCGCGCGAGAAGTACCTGCTGCGTTCCATCGAGAAGGCAACCCGCCAGCCGGTGGAGCAGATGCACCTGCCCACCGCCGAGACCGTGAACACGCTGCGCCTTGGCAAGTTCGCCGAGCGCATCACCGAGACCCTCGCGTCCGAGGATGTTGCAGCGTTCCGCGACCTCATCTCCTCCTACGAGGAAGAGCACAACGTTCCGGCTTCCGAGATCGCTGCAGCCTTGGCCGTCATGGCCCAGGGTGGACAGCCGTTGCTCGTCAAGGAACTGCCTGCAGCTCCCGAGTACCAGAAGCGTGAGCGCTCCAAGGATGGCTTCGGTTCCCGTGGCCCGACCCGTACGCTCACCGAGGGCAACGCCACCTACCGGATCGCAGTCGGACGCCGTCAGCGCGTCATGCCGGGCTCCATCGTTGGCGCCATTGCCAACGAAGGCGGCATTTCCTCCGCACAGATTGGTGGCATCGACATCCGCTCGGACCACTCCCTGGTGGAGCTCCCCGCAGACCTCAGCCCCGAGCAGTTGCGCGCACTGTCCCGCACCCGCATCGGTGGCGAGCTGATCCACCTCGAACTGGACAACGGACGGAAGCCCAGCGGCGACCGCGGCAGCTACTCCGGTGGTGGCGGCGGCGGACGCGGTGGCTATGGCGACCGCGAAAACCGTGGCGGCGGAAACTTCAAGGGTGCCGGCGGATTCAAGAAGGACTTCCGCAAGTCCGAGGGCGGCGAGCGTACCTCCGCTGACCGTGGTGGCCGCTCCTACAGCGACCGCTCCGAGCGCACCGCGGGCAGCTTCGGCGACCGCGACCGCGGCCAGGCCAGCGGTTCCCGCTTCGGCGGCCACGGTGACGGCGCCCGCAAGCCCCGTAGTGGCGGCGAAGGCGGACACCGTGATTTCAACCGCAAGGGCAAGTGGTAAACACTTCCTGGTGGTAAACACCGCTGCATGTTAGACACTCAGTAGTTCCCGTCAGGGGGTCGGCTTTCGAGCCGGCCCCCTGCGGCATTTAACGGGGTTACATGCGCCCCCGCCCCGCCGTAGGATCGAGGCACGGCTGAACGCAAGCAGCATGCAAGCAGAACGCAGGAGGGTGCTCCATGGGATTGCTGGACAACTTGAAGAAGAACCTGGGCCTTGGTGACAAGGGGCGCGGCGACCAACTACTGCACGGCGACAAAGATCACAGGGATGACGCTGGGTCTGCTGCCCGCGACGCAGCTCCCGCCGAGGCCGCAGCCCCAGTAGCTCCAGCAGCCGGCACCCAGGCCGCGGAGGACGCTGCCGCCGTCGAGGTTTCAGCAGCTGACCGGGACGCCGCTGAGGCCGCGGCAGCCCAAGCGGCCCGGCAGCAGGCAGCCGCGGACGCCGCAGCGGCCCAGGAGGCCCGCCAGGAGGGCCTGGAACCCGAGGCCCCGGAAGTCCAGCCGCAGGCGCAGGAGGCGGCCGCTGAAGCTGCTGCGGGGGCCGGGCAGCCGGGACCTGTGGCCCCAAGGGTCACGGAGGTTGTGGTGGAGCAGGGAGACACCATGAGTGGGATCGCTGCCCAGTTCGGGGTGGATCTCGGAGCGTTGATTGCCGCCAACGCTGACACCGTCCCCAATCCGGACCAGATCTACCCGGGACAGGTGCTCCGACTACCCTGATGTGAACCGCCAAAGGGGCAGCGGCGACTGCTGGCGGCGCGAAATATAGATCAGGAAAAATGCGTCTTCGCAAATTGTGTCGACGCCGATTTTCCGCGTTCTTTCGCCGATTTGTAGCTTCTGAAAACGTCCGGTAGAGTATTTACTCGTTGCCCCCCTAGCTCAGTGGTAGAGCGCGTTCTTGGTAAGAACGAGGTCACCGGATCGATTCCGGTGGGGGGCTCTGAATGAGGGCCTGTGTCAAGGCGGTTTTTGACCGGCTTGGCACAGGTTTTTCTCATTCGTGGCGGTGTAGCTCAGTTGGTTAGAGCGCACGACTCATAATCGTGAGGTCGGGAGATCGAGCCTCCCCACCGCTACAGAGCAAGACCCCGCAGCTTTCGCCTGCGGGGTCTTTTTTCGTTCCGTGGGACAGAATGGGTTCATGAGCCGAATCGCAATCATTGGCGGCCACGGGAAAGTGGCCCTGCATCTGTCCCGCATTCTCAGTGGCGAAGGTCACGACGTCACGTCATTTATCCGAAATCCCGATCATGTGGCAGATGTCACGGAAACCGGCGCCAACGCGCAGGTGCTTGATGTGGAAAACTCGACGACGGCGGAACTCGCCCAGGCACTCGACGGCCACGACGCCGTGGTCTGGTCAGCGGGGGCCGGCGGGGGCAACCCGGACCGGACCTATGCGGTGGACCGCGACGCAGCCATCCGCTCGATGGACGCCGCCGCAGAGGCAGGCATCACTAGGTACGTCATGGTTTCCTACATCGGCGCGGCGACGGACCACGGAGTGCCCGCTGACAACCCATTCTTCGCCTATGCGGAGGCCAAAGCAGCGGCTGACGACTACCTGCGTGCAACCGACCTCGACTGGACTGTCCTGGGCCCGGGAACCTTGACCGACGAGCCTGCTACGGGCCTGATCCAGACGGACCCCGAGAACCCCGGCAGCGGCACGCAGACGTCGCGGGCCAACGTTGCGTTGGTCACGGCGGCTGTCCTGGAACTGCCCGGCACCATCCACCGGACCATTGCGTTCAAGGACGGGACGGCGGACGTGGTGGACGCCCTGACGGAGGACTGAGCCTCTAACGGAGCCGCGGACCGTTGCTTCGTTCTGACTGTTTCTCCGCGTGGACTGTTTGCACTCCCGGGATATGTTGGTAGGGAACTTTTTCGGCTTCGCCCGGGGGAGGGCCTTACAACGTCTGGGGAAGCAGGAACATGGATCAGTTGGCGCTCATTGTCGGATTGCTGCTTGCAACGGTGGTGGCAGTGGGCCTGGGGGACCGGCTCCGGCTTCCGTATCCGGTCCTGATGTTGCTGCTGGCTGTGGCGTTGACGTTCATCCCGGGCTTTCCTGAGTTTGAGATCTCCCCTGAGCTGATCCTGCCGATCTTCCTGCCGCCGCTCCTGTTCGCCACGGCCCAGAAGAGTTCCTGGGCTGTCTTCAGGGTGCGGTGGCGGACGCTCCTGCTCCTGGCCGTAGCCCTTGTGGTGGTCTCCACGGCTGTTGTGGCTGGTGCTGCCTGGCTCATGATCCCCGGCATCGGTATTCCCGCGGCCATCGCCTTAGGTGCCATGGTGGCCCCGCCGGACCCCGTTGCCGTTGAGTCGGTAGCCGGCCGCGTCCACATGCCGCGCCGCCTCATCACGGTCCTGCAGAGCGAAGGACTCTTCAACGACGCCGCGGCCATCGTGATCTTCCAGGCCGCCGTGGCCGCCACCATGTCCGGCAAGGAAGTGGGCCCGGAGGTCATCCCGCAGTTTGTCATTGGAGCCGCACTGGCCGTGGTGATCGGCATCGCCATGGGTTGGCTGACCAAGTTCATCACCAAGCTGGTCACGTCCATGGTGGCCCGCAGTGCCGTCACCCTGGTGGTGCCGTTCGCTGCCTACATCCTCGCGGAAGAGTTGCACGCCTCAGGTGTGGTGGCCGTCGTCGTCACCGCCTTGGAGTTGCAGCGCCATACGCGGCCGCAGGATGCCGCTGAACGCATCACGCGGACGGCGTTCTGGGACGTGGTGGAACTGCTTGCCACGGGGCTGGCCTTCGGCTTGGTGGGACTGGAAATCCGTCACGTTATCCGGGACGAGGGGACTGCGATCTTTGGGATGATCGGCATGGCCGTGGTCATCTGCATCCTGGTGTTCGTTGTCCGGTTCCTGTGGCTGGGCCTGCTTGCCCTGACGGCCCGGAGGCGCAGGAACCTGCTGCAGCCCACCTCACCCAAGGAAGTGCTGATCCTGACGTGGTGCGGCATGCGAGGCCTGGCTACGTTGGCTTTGGCGTTGGCACTTCCCTTGACCCTGCCGGATGGCAGTGATTTCCCGGCGCGGCACGAGATCCTGGTGATTGCCTGCGCCGTCCTCCTGGCAACCCTGGTGCTTCCCGGCCTCACCTTGCCATGGCTCATGCGGGTGCTCAAGGCCACCGAGGACGGAACGCACGAGCAAGATGCCGCCAAGGTCCTGGCCAAGCGCGCCCAGTCTGCTGCGGTAGCCGCGTTGAAGGACCACGACCTGATGAAGGAACTCCCGGCGGAGAAGGTGGCGCTGGTCAAGGAAAAGATGCGCCGGCTGCATGCGGAACTGCTCGATGGCACACTGCAGAATGAGACGGTTGCTGAAAAGCGCAAGCGTGGACGGGAGTTGTCCATCGCTGTGCAGACCATCGCCCTGGATGCTGCACGGCAGGAAGTGGTGGCGGCCCGGAACGAGCTGGGTACCGACCCGGAAGTGGCAGATCGCGTGCTGAGGCAGCTGGACCTGCGCACCATGTCGATGCCGGACTAGGTCACTGCAGTATCGTGTTTCGGCAGCGACGCGGGATACAGGTCCAAAGCATGTTCCTCGACATAATCCAGTGCGTGCCGGATCGCGCCGAGGGACACGATCCCGTCTCCCAGAGGTGAGGTTGCCAGTCGCGGGGGGGTGAAGGTGAACTCCGTCATCTTTTCCTCTATGCCCGGAATCAACGCGTGGGCTGAGGCTGCCACGGCCCCGGCTATGACCACCAGCTCGGGGTTGACCAACGTACTGACCGAGCCGATGACCCGGGCCATGCGTTGCGCCAGGCGATCCAGGGCCGTACGGGCGGGCCCGTCTCCGTCCGCGGCTGCAGTGAAAACCATCTCAGCGGTCAAGGCTTCAGGATTCCCGCCGCACAATGTACGCAGCGTCGTTGTCGGGTTGCTGTCCATGGCTTCGCGTCCCCACAGCACAGCGTAGTGGGCAATGCCGTAGGTGTCGCCCACCCCGTCTACATGATCGAGATATCCCAATTCACCAAAGCCACCCAGCTGCCCGTGGAGCAGGCGGCCGGATTCCATGATGCCTGAACCCAGCCGGTCACCGGCCAGCATGACCACGAGGTTGTCCACTCCCTGTGCGGTTCCTTGCCATCGTTCAGCGAGGGCCGCGAGGTTGGCATCGTTTTCCAGGAGGACGTGCCAGCCGTGCCGCTCGGACACTATCCGGCGGACATCGAAGGATTTCCAGAATTCCTGCGCCCTGAGTACCTCGCCATCGCGGCTGACCGGGGCGGCCACTCCGACGGACACTGCCAGAACGGAATCAGCAGCAACGCCGGCTTTCTTCAGGGCCTCTGCGGCGATCCTGTCCAGTACGTCGGCGCGTTCGTCGGCCGGGACGTTGTAAGTACGGAATGGCATGGTGACCTGGGACAACGCTGTTCCAGCCATGTTCGCCACGATCGTGGTGATCTTGGTGGCGCCGATGTCGATTCCAAGCACGCTGGCCGCACCGTCGTCGAAAACAAAGCGGCGTGCGGGCCTGCCTTTGACGTATTCGCCCGTACCCCGCTGGTTTTCAAGTTCCTGCAGCCATCCGAGGCGGACCAGTTCGTCGCAGATCGATATGACCGTTGCACGTGAGAGCCCGGTGGAATCCATGAGTTCCGTTCCGGTGAGGACGCCGGCGCCACGCATTGCCTTGAGCATTGCGCCGGCGTTGACCCGGCGCACCAGCTGTGTTGATGGTGCAGTCCCAGTCACCATGGGTACTCCGAACTCTTGGGGCAGTCAGCCGGGGAATGATAGAACGATCTCTCTAAATTTAGTACATAAATTTAGATGACGACGGATTTCGTCTAAAAGCTTGACCCTGTGGCGTCGGTCACTCAAACTTGCGATAGGTCATAAATTTATCTCCTATCTAAACTTCGGGACTGGCGGTCAGTAACCGCCGCCCGATGCACGGCGGCCGCTGAGGTCCGCACGACGAAAGGACCACGGAGTCTGTGAAACCTACGCGCAAGAAACGCCTGGCGGCGGTGACCCTGGGGCTGGCCCTGCTGGCAGGCCTCCTCACAGGGTGCACCGGAGACCAGGGCAAGGAGACCATCCGGTTTACGTTCAGCAAACGTGAAGCCATCGGTTTCATGACCAAGCTCGTTGCCGACTACAACGCTTCGCAAAACGACACCGAGGTGGTCCTGGACACTTCGGGCGTGGACGTTGTGTCCGCCAGCTTCGTTCGTGGAAATCCGCCGGACATTGCCCTCGCAAACTACAACATGGAGACGTCCCGCTTTGTTCAGCGCGGCGCGTTGAGCGACCTCTCCGGCACGGACGCCGCGTCCAGGATCCGGGAGGATCTCCAACCGCTCATGGACCAGTACGGCACCTACCAGGACCGGACCAGCGCCCTTCCCTATTCGGTGATGGCATCGTCGGTGATCTACAACAAGGAGATCTTCGCGGCCAACAACATCAAGGTGCCCACTACCTGGAGCGAATTGATCGCCGCATGCGAGCGGCTCAAGGCGGCTGGAGTCACACCCTTCTATGCCACCTGGAAGGATGACTGGACCATAGCCCAAGGGTGGTTCGACTACTCTGTGGGCGGTCAGGTGGACACCCTGGACTTCTTCGACAAACTCGCTGCTGAAGGCACGGGAGTGGGTCCGGAATCGTCGGTTTCCTTCCAAAAGGACTTCGAGCAACCAGTGGCCAAGATGCTGAAGCTGGCCACGAGCTACGTCAATAAGGACGCTGCGAGCCGGGCCTACGGTGACGGCAACCTGGCGTTCTCCCAAGGCAAAGCAGCCATGTACCTGCAGGGGCCGTGGGCTTTCAGCGAGATCGCCAAGACCGCCCCTGATCTGAAGCTCGGAACCTTTCCGCTGCCGATGACAGACGATCCGCGGGACCTGCGGGTCCGCGTCAATGTGGACCTTGCGGCCTGGATACCTGAGGCGTCCAAGCACAAGGACGCTGCGCGCGACTTCCTCGAGTACCTCTACAAGCCCGAGGTGATTGACGCCTACAACAAGTCGCAGTTGGGGTTCACGCCCACCAAGGATTCTGCGGTTACCCCGGATCCCCGGATTGAAGGGATGGTGCAGTATTACGACGCATCCCAGGTCTACCAGGGTCCGTCCGTGCTGGTACCCCGCACCATCCCGATCATGAACTACACCCAAGCACTCGTGTTCGGCGCCAAGCCGGAATCCACCCTCAGCACGCTCGACGCAGATTGGGCGCGCCTGGCGTTCCGCCAGTAGTGCCGAACCAGGGAGTCAACATCATGTCCATCATCACTACCCCCACCACGTCCGGGCAGGGCGGCCCGCAAAGGGACCCCAAGCGTGCCGGCCGGAAGCAAAACCGTCCCCAGCGGACCGGTCAGCAGCGAGGCAGCAGGCGCCGGGTTGAGCCGATCTTCTACCTTTTCCTGGTGCCCAGCCTTGTTCTGTTCACCTTGGCCATCACCGTTCCGGGCATCATCGGCATCTTCTTCAGCTTCACTGACTCCATTGGAATCGGTGACTGGGAGTTCGTTGGCCTGACCAACTACATCGCCATCTTCAGTGATCCCGCGATCCTGCAGAGCTACCTGTTTACCTTCGGGTTCTCCATCGTGACGGTGATTGCGGTCAACGTCGTGGCGTTCCTCCTCGCCGTCGGGCTGACGTCGCGCATCCGGATGAAGTCGGCACTGCGGACCATCTTCGTGATTCCGATGGTGGTTTCGGGCATCATCATCGCCTACGTCTTCAACTTCCTTTTTTCGAACTCCTTGCCGTCGCTGGGTGCTGCGGCCGGGATCCCTTGGTTGGAAAGCAGCCTGCTGGCCAATCCGGACCTGGCATGGGTGGCCATTGTGCTGGTGACGGCCTGGCAGGCCGTACCGGGCGCGCTGCTGATCTATATCGCCGGCCTCGTGGCAGTGCCGGGGGATGTGTATGAGGCTGCGGAAATCGACGGCGCCAGCAAGTTCCAGCAACTGGTGAAGATCACGCTTCCCCTGGTGTCCGGCTACGTGGTCATCAACATCATTCTCGGTTTCAAAGGGTTCCTTAATGCGTACGACATCATCGTTGGCCTGACCAACGGTGGTCCGGGAACCTCAACCCGAAGCATCGCGATGACTGTTATCTCGGGCTTCAACGGCGGCGACTACGCCTACCAGATGGCCAACGCGACGATCTTCTTCGTGGTGGCCATCGTGATCTCTCTCGTACAGCTTTCGCTGACCCGCGGACGGAATGCACTCTGATGACCAACGAATCGATGACCAAAAAATCCAGCTCCACAGTCGAACGGGTGAATTGGCCCGCCACCACCATCCTGGTCCTGTGCGCGGTGACCGTTCTCCTTCCCCTGTATGTCACTGTCTCCATGGCGTTCAAGACCCAGGGCCAGGCGGTGGATGGCAACGCCTTCTCCTTCCCTGCCCCCTTCAGCCTTGACGGCTTTGTCCAGGCCTGGACGCTGACGAACTTCCCTGTGGGCGCCGCGATGTCCTTGCTGGTGACTGCGGGAACCGTGGTGGCCACCATCATCCTGGCGGCCTTTGCTTCGTATGCGATCGTGCGCAACTGGGAGCGCCGTCTGTTCCGGTACTCGTTCTTCTACCTGCTGGGGGCAATGTTCATTCCCTTCCCGGTGGTGGCCCTGCCACAAATCCAGCTCACGGGCCGCTTGGGACTGGATAATCCTTTCGGTGTGATCCTGTTGGCCACCATGTTCCAGCTGAGCTTCAGCGTCCTCCTGTTCACCGCATTTCTCCGTTCCATCCCGATGGAATTGGAAGAGAGTGCAAGGATCGACGGCGCTACCACTTGGCAGACCTTCTGGAAGCTGATCTTCCCGCTCCTGGCACCGATGAGCGCCACCGTGGGAATCTTTGCCTTCCTCTATGCGTGGAATGACTTCATGATGCCGTCGCTGATCATTTCAGACCCTTCCCTGCAGACACTTCCAGTGCGGCAAAACCTGTTCCAGACCCAGTTCAGCAACAACTACCACGTGTCCTTCGCGTCCTACCTGATGGCGATGGCCCCGGCGATTATCGCCTACCTGTTTACGCAGCGGTGGGTCATGGCAGGGGTTACCCAGGGGGCCGTAAAGGGTTAGGCCTGTTGACCTGCGACGTCCGGCCGTTTCATACTGGTCCGGGATATAAATTTAGATACTAAATCAAAGGAGTTTCGTGAGCACTTCCGCCACTCAGGCACACCGTACCGATGTAGATCGCATGGCCGACCCCAACTGGTGGCGCCAAGCGGCTGTCTATCAGATCTATCCCCGCAGCTTCCACGACGCCAACGGCGACGGCCTGGGCGACATCAAGGGCATCACTGCCAAGGTTCCCTACCTCAAGGAACTGGGTATTGACGCCGTCTGGCTGAGCCCCTTCTACCCCTCAGCGCTCGCTGACGGCGGCTACGACGTAGATGACTACCGCAATGTTGATCCGAAGCTGGGCACGCTGGAGGACTTCGACGAGATGGTTGAAGCCCTGCACGCCGCCGGCATCAAGATCGTGGCGGACATCGTCCCCAACCATTCCTCCGACCGCCATGAGTGGTTCAAGGAAGCTTTGGCTTCGCCCAAGGGCTCAGCTGCCCGCGAGCGCTACATCTTCCGTGACGGCCGGGGCGAGAACGGCGAGCTGCCGCCGTCGGACTGGGATTCCGTCTTTGGCGGCCCCATCTGGGATCGCATCACCGAGCCGGATGGCACTCCCGGCCAGTGGTACCTGCACATCTTTGCCAAGGAGCAGCCGGACTTCAACTGGGACAACCCGGAAATCCGTGAGGACTTCCTGAAGACCCTGCGTTTCTGGTCGGACCGCGGCGTTGATGGTTTCAGGATCGATGTGGCCCACGGCATGGCCAAGGATCTGTCCGAGCCGCTGCCCATGAAGGCTGACCTCGAAGCCAAGGCCCACGGAACCGATGGCTTCACCGATGGTTCCCACCCGTTCTGGGACCGCGATGAGGTCCACGAGGTCTACGCGGAGTGGCGCAAGCTCTTCAACGAGTACAACCCGCCCCGTATGGCTGTCGCCGAGGCATGGGTCCACGAGTCCCGCCGGGCCCGCTATGCCAGCCCCGAAGGACTGGGGCAGGCGTTTAATTTCGATCTCCTGCAGTCCGACTTCGACGCTGCATCCTTCCGGAAAATCATCACGGACAACCTGGTGGCAGCCAAGGAATCGGGCGCTTCGTCCACGTGGGTTTTCTCCAATCACGACGTCGTCCGCCACGCCACGCGGTACGGCCTGCCCAAGGGCGGCTCCGTTGCTCAGGGGACCAATGCGGCACAGGACATTACCGGCGGCAAGCCAAAGGGCCAGGATGGCAAGGGCTGGTTGCTGGCCGGCGCACCGGCTGAAGAGCTCGACGTCGAACTTGGCTTGCGTCGTGCCCGCGCCGCGACGCTGTTGCTGCTTGCGCTTCCCGGCTCGGCCTACCTCTACCAGGGTGAAGAGCTCGGGCTGCGTGAAGTCTCGGAAATTCCTGACTCCGAACGCCAGGACCCGTCCTTCTTCCGCAACCCGGGCGTGGAAATCGGGCGCGACGGTTGCCGCGTGCCGCTGCCGTGGACAGCGGAAGGCCCGTCGTTCGGCTTCGGTGCGGGTACGGCGCACCTTCCGCAGCCGGAGTGGTTCAAGGATTACGCAGTATCCACCCAGGACGGCGTGGACGGTTCTACGCTGGAGCTGTACCGCAAGGCGTTGGGCCTGCGCAGCGAACTCCAGACGGACGAGGAGCTTGAATGGGTTGAGACCGGCAACCAGGACGTGCTGCACTTCAGCCGCCCCGGCGGCTGGCACACCGTCACCAACTTCGGCGGCGAACCTGTTGAGCTGCCTGAAGGCGACGTGGTGGTAGCCAGCGGTCCGTTGGAGAACGGCAAGCTGCCGTCCGACACCACTGCCTGGGTTGTCAGCAACGCGTAAGCGCTGCGGCAGAATACTGAAGTTATGACGAATGCGAACGGGCGGGGACGCCTCATGTATGGCTGCATGGGACTCGGCGGCCCGTGGGACGGCACGTCCTATGGCGCAGCTGAAATCGATCAGGCCGGCGCGGTGGTCGACGCCGCCTTGGGCATCGGAATTGAGCTCTTCGATCATGCGGATATCTACCGCAGTGGAAAGTCCGAGGCCGTTTTCGGTGAAGTCCTTGCCCGTTCGCGGGGCCTGCGTGAGAAGATCCAGCTGCAAACCAAGTGCGGCATCAGGCTGGGGGAGCGTGGGCTGGAAACGCATTACGACCTCAGCCGGGAAGCCATCCTTGAGCGGGTCAACGGCAGCCTGAAGCGGCTCCAAACGGACTATGTGGACGTGCTGCTGCTGCACCGCCCTGATCCGTTGATGGACCCGCGCGAGGTGGGGGACGCCGTCGGCCAGTTGATGGCGGAAGGCAAGGTACGGCAACTGGGTGTGTCCAACATGTCCGGTGCGCAGATCGCGTTCCTGCAGGACCAGCTGGAGACACCCCTGGTGGCGAACCAGTTGGAAATGAGTCTGCTGCGCCGGGACTGGCTGGAGAGCACGGTACTGGTAAACCATGCGGAGGGGCTGGGCTACAGCTTCCCCCACGGGACTCTTGAGCACTGCATGGCCAAGGGCATTGAACTGCAGGCGTACGGGTCCCTGGCGCAAGGGCGGTACACGGGTGCGAAGTCTGAGGAGCTGTCACCGGCCGAGTTGGCTGTAGCGGAGATGCTGGAACAGCTGGCGGGGGAGAAGGACACCACACCGGAATCAGTACTGCTTGGCTGGCTGATGAAACACCCGGCCCGCATCTCGCCGGTGGTTGGGACCACCCATCCCACCCGGATCGCGGCATGCGCCGACGCCGCAGTTGTCGCGAAAGAGATGACCCGGGCCGAGTGGTACGGACTGTGGGTAGCAGCGCGCGGAAACAACATCCCCTAACCCCCGTTTTAACCCAACTGAGTCGCAGTTGACGCCGTTTTGAGCTCTCAGAACGGCCTTAACTGCGACTCAGTTGGGTGCGAACAGCAACACATGGAGTACGCCTACGATGCGTGGTTGATCGGGGCCACCACCGAGTAAGTGCTCGAGTCGCCCTGGATTGCCTGGCTGGGCTTTCCGTCGATGCTCACCGGAATGTCCCCGGCGATGGTCACGCGGTTGAGCTTACGTGGCTGGCCATCGTAGTTGTCCGGGGCGTAGTGCTGGGTGATGCGGTTATCGAACAGAACCACCTGGTTGGGCTCCCAGTTCACCCGGACCACGTTCTCCGGACGCGTTACATACGCCTGCAGGAGACGGATGATGTCCTTTGACTCGGTGTTGGACAGCCCCACAATCCGGAGCCGCTGCGCGAAGCCCCCAATGAACAATCCGCGCTCGCCGGTCAAAGGGTGGACCCGTACCACGGGGTGGGCGGTCTCGAACTTCAGGCGCGTGAACTCCTTGCGACGCTCTTCGGCGTTGGAGTGCTCCAGATTCTTGGGCACTGAGTAGTCGTAGTCATTGGTGTGGATGGCCCACAGGTTGTCCGCGAAGCTGCGCAGTTCCTCCGGGAGGTCCCGATATGCGCCGGCCGAGGACGCGATCAACGTCTCGCCACCGTACGCCGGAAGGTCAATGCTGCGCAGTGTGGAAGCCTGCGGCGGGTTGACCACAAACGTGACGTCCGTGTGCCAGTTGTTCGCCGAGCCGTTCTCGCTGTCAACGGGAAGGACGTTCTCTTCGCCGTCTACCGAAGCAACCGTGGGGTGCGCCTTGGTCAGTGGCCCAAAGTGCGAAGCGAACTTCACTTGGGCTTCGTCGGTGAGAATGTTGGCCTCACGGAACACCAACGCTTTGTGCTCGTTGAGCGCTGCCCTGATCTGGGCCACGGTGTCCTCGCTGAGGTCTCCGCTGATGTCCAGCCCGCGGATTTCGGCGCCGATGCGGGAGCCCAGCTTGGCGAATTCGAGTTTGGTTTCGGTGATGACGGTCATGATCTGTTTCCTTACTGGTTGTGATGGATCGAGCAGTGATGGATTGCGGCGGATGCCGCGCGGGTGGGTCAGGAAGCGGCGGCACCAACAGCGGTGCGCCAGCGGGAGAAGTGCCGTTCAAGGGCGACGAGCAGGAAGTTCACGCCGAGCCCCAACAAGGACACCGTGAGGATGCCTGCGTACATATCAGGGATCAGGAAGCTGCTCTGCGCGTTCACGATCAGATACCCCAGGCCGGCCTTTGCTCCTACCATTTCCGCGGCGATCAGCACCAGGATCGATGCGGTGCCGGCCATACGGATACCCGTGAAAATGGTGGGCACGGCGGACGGGAGAATGACTTTCTGGAAGAGGCGGAAGCTGTTGAGCCCCAGCGAGCGCGCCGCCCTGATCAGGAGCGGGTCCACGGTCTTCACACCGGCAATGGTGTTCAGGAGGACCGGGAAGAACGCGGCGTAGGCAACAATGCTGATCTTTGACTCCTCGCCAATGCCCAGCAGCAGCGTAAACACCGGCAGCAAAGCCAGCGCAGCGGTGTTGCGGAACAACTCCAGCAGCGGGTTCAGGACCGAGTTCAACCGCCCGTACCATGCGATAAGCAGGCCCAGCGAGACACCTGCCACCAGTGCGGCGCCGAAGCCTGCCACCGAACGGGTGAGGCTGGCAGCGATGTGGCCTTGGATGGTGCCGGCCTCGAAGAGCTTGCCCCACGCCAGGAGTACTTCGTGCAGCGGCGGCAGGAACACCCGCGTGGAGGGGCTGGCCAAGTACGTCGGTCCGAGCTCCCAGAGCGCCAGGAACGCCAGGATGGCTGCGGACTTCCAGAGAAGTGAACCTGCCGCCGCGGCCACCCGTCGCACTCTGCCGGGTACCGTCGTCGTGCCGTCCGCAGCATCCTGCGGTGAACGCTCGACGGCGGCAGTTGGGTTTGACTCTTTGCCCGCCGTGGGCGTCGCTTCTGCATGAATGAGCGTGGTGGTCATCAGGCCGCGCTCCTTTCCGTGATGGTAGTTGCGGGTTCGTCCGGCGCGCTGCCGTCCGGGAGGATCTTGCGGTGGCCGGCGTCCTGGGCGCGGCGGACTTCATCGTGCAGGAGCGTCCACACCTGATGGCGGTGTTCCACGAAGGCAGGGTTGGAACGGATGTCCTCCTCGCCGTCACGGTCCGGAATGCTGATGTCCACAATTTCCTTGAGCCGGCCCGGCCGTGCGCTCAGGACAGCGACGCGCTCGCCGAGGTACACGGCCTCGTCAATGCCGTGGGTGATGAAGACGATGGTCTTGCCCGTGGCTTTCCAAATCCTGAGAAGCTCATCCTGCAGCTGCTCGCGCGTCTGGGCATCCAGGGCGGCGAACGGTTCGTCCATCAGCAACACGTCCGGCTCATAGGCCAGGCTGCGGGCAATGGCCACGCGTTGCTTCATGCCGCCGGAGAGCTCGTGCGGGTAGCGGTCCTCAAAGCCCGCCAGGCCTACGAGTGCCAGATATTCACTGGCCTTCGCGGCCCGCTCGCGGCGGTTCAGCTTCCTGCCGTCCGGGCCCACTCCTTCAAGTCCGATGGAGACGTTGGCAGATGCTGTCCGCCACGGGAACAACGCGTATTGCTGGAACACCACGGCACGGTCCTTGCCCGGCCCGGTGACGGGCTTGCCATCCACCAGCACCTCACCGGAGGTCGGCGTGGAGAGTCCTGCCAGCAGGTCCAGGAGCGTGGTCTTTCCGGAACCGCTGGGCCCCACGAGGGTGAGGAACTCGCCGTCGCGGACGTCCAGGCTGAGGGAATCGATGGCGGTGAGGCGGGTGGCGCTGGTTGTTTTGGTGGCCCGGACCGTGAACTCCTTGGTGACGTTCCGGAGGCTGATTTTCGCGGTCATGGTCATCCCTTCTTCCCGGCGAGCTCGTTGAACCCGTTCGTGTAGTACTTGGACGGCGTGAGCTTGTCCTTGACGATTCCCGATGCGTTGAGCCAGGCCTCCCAGCGGGTGAAGTCTTCGTCCGTGATCACGCCGTTGTTCGGAACACCCGGGCTCTTCCAGAACTTCAGGTTGGCCGTGCTCTCATTGCGGCCGCGGCTCTCGATGATCTTGGTGTACCGTGCAATGACCTCATCACGGGGCGTTTCAGTGGCCCATTTGAGTGCTTTGGCGATGGCCGTGGTAAAGGTGCGGGTGGTGGTGGGGTTTTTATCAATGAAGTCGTTCCGGAGCACGATCTGCCCGCCGGCGAACGTGCCGAAAAGCTCGTAGTCGTTGAACAGCGACCTCAGTCCACCGGCTTCTATGGCCCGGTCCTGCAGGACGCCGCCCAAAGTTCCCACGTCCACCTGACCGCGGCGGATGGCTTCTTCGGTGTCATTCGGCGCCAGGGGGACCAGCTGGACCTGCTTGATCTCGTCCTGGCTGAGGCCGTTCTTGGTCAGATAGGTGTTGATGACGGCTTCGTGGTGTGCGCCGAGGGTGTTGACCGCGATCTTCTTGCCGATCAGGTCCCGGGGTTCCTTGATGGAGCTGTCCGCCTTGACGTAGTAGCCGCTGAAGTTCTTTTCATCGGCGCCGTAGTAGTTGATAACGCCCTTGACGGGAGCCCCGGCCTCGACGAGCTTGGTGACGGCACCGGTGAACGCCCCGCCGAAGTCGGTCTGGTTGGTGGCTGCTGACTGGATGTCCTGCGGCCCGCTGGTGGTGTTGCCCACCCACTTCAGCTTGACGTCGCCCAGGTAACCGAGGTCCTCGGCCAGTTCCGGGAAGGTGACCTGGTTGGCCCAGCCCTGGTAGCGGAGTTCGGTGACCTCGTTGCCGGATTGACCGCCTTGACCGGCTTCAGCTGTACCGCCGCAGCCGCTCACCGTCAGCGCTAGTACGACGGCGGCCGCGACGCTCAGGAGGGGCAGATGCAGTTTCATGGGAGCTACTTTCGGTGGATTGCGATGTGGTGGGCAGCCGGCTGACGCAAGAGCTTGGGAACCCGTGCAACGGCTTGGGAACGATGAAAGCCCATCCCGGTGGTGCGTGGGAAGCGCTGGGGTAACGCCTGGAAACGCTGCGAAACAGCCCGAAACAGGGCGAAATCCTGGGCCATTCCCGGCAATCGGAGGACACAAAGACGCCGCGTTGAGCCTTGTGAACAACAGCGACAGGTGGGCAGGGTGTGACTGGCCCGTACCGCCGTCGGACCTTCATACTGTTGGACCCCACAGTCATATGGGGTTTAGTTCGTATTGATCCTCACAACCGGCCGTATTTCTTCGCCCTGTGAGGCGCCGGGCGGATACGGTAGATACATGACGTCTAGCATCGCCGCCGAGTCCATTCGGCCTACCCGCAACATTCCCGCTGATATCGCCCGTTCCTGGCTCCTTGTGAACGCCATGAAAACGGAGCTCTTTGACGAATCTGCGGGTTCACGGGCTGACGCCATCATCCTGGACATCGAAGACGCCGTGGATCCTTCCCAGAAGGACCAGGCGCGCGAGAACGTCGTTAACTGGCTGACCGCCGGTGGCCAGGCATGGGTCCGCATCAATGACGCCACCAGCCCGTTCTGGGCGGACGACCTCGCCGGTCTCCGCGGCACCCCTGGCCTGCTCGGCGTGATGCTGGCCAAGACCGAATCCGCTGACCAGGTCACCGAGTCCTACCACCGCATGGACGGCAAGACTCCCGTAATCGCTCTGGTTGAGTCTGCCCTCGGCATCGAGGAAGCCAACCACATTGCCCGTGCCCAGGGTGCCTTCCGCCTTGCTTTCGGATCCGGCGACTTCCGCCGCGACACCGGCATGGCGGCTACCCCCGAGGCCATGGCCTACCCGCGCGCCAAACTGGTTGTTGCCAGCCGCGTGGGCAACCTGCCGGGCCCCATCGATGGCCCCACCGTCGGCACCAACCACCCCATCCTGCGCGAGCAGACCGGCATCACTGTGACCATGGGCATGACCGGCAAGCTGTGCTTGGCCATCGATCAGACCACCGTGATCAATGAGGTCATCAGCCCCACGCCGTCCGACGTCGCCTGGGCCACCGACTTCATGAACGACTTCGAAGCCAACGGCCGCGTCATCCGCGACGGTTCGGACCTCCCGCGTTTGGGCCGTGCTGAGAAGATCATGAAGCTCGCAGTGGCTTTCGGAGTCCAGCCTTCCCTGTAAGGATGCTGGTTCACGGAGTCGTTTGGGACTCCTCGTCGCCGGCGTTGAAGTTGTTCGCGCCGGATGGGGAGTTCAGTGAGATTGCGTTGGCCCGGGGCTCAGCCCTGGGCCTGCGCGTTATCCCCGGTCTGTGGTGCCTGGGCCATACCAAGGTCCACGGTCCGGGGGACCGTACACACGTCCCTTGCCGCAGCAGTTCCCCGGCGGAGCGTGGCAAGCAATGCGGGGCCTGCTTTGCCCGCGACGATTCCCGGCTCATGCACGACTTCCATCGCGGCACCTCCGTGCCCACAGGCCTGCGGGCCTACCTGATGCAGCCGCACTGGCTCTACGTGGCTACTTTCGCGAACGGTGCCACCAAAGTGGGTACGGCCTCCGCGCAGCGCAAATGGAACCGACTGGCCGAGCAGGGGGCCGTGCACGCTTCCTACGTGGCCCACGCCGAGGACGGCCGTGTTGTCCGCATCCTCGAGGACATGGTCACACGCGAGCTCGGCCTCGTCCAACAAGTCCGTTCCGCGTCCAAGGCCGCCGGCCTCGTGGAGCCGCGTGCCGGCGTCGAGCTTTCGGCGTTGAACCGTCAGCACGCCGGGCGGGTGCGCGGGTTGCTGGGCGGGCTCGCGATGACCGGCTACTCCGTTGTGGAGGAAGAGTGGGACCGGCCTGCGCTGGCGGACCGGCTTTGTGATGCTGCCGGCGACGGGCGTCGCCACCCATACCCCGTAACGTTCGACGCCGGCGGGCACGGTCTGCGGGTCCGCGCACTGTCCGGGGCCATCGCCTTGGCAGGTCTTCCCGACGCTTCGGGTGCAGAGGTGGAGGGCAGCTTCGTGGCAGACCTGGGCGCGTTGAAGGGCCGCAAGATCGAGTTCGGCCCGCACCTTACGGACATCCCGGCGCTGCAGGACTCCCTTTTCTAACGCCCGTCTTTGACTTGAGATCCACCCCCTTGGCAACACCTTCCCGTTGTGGGGCCCGCTTTGCGGGGCATTTCGTGTTCCGGGGGCGCAGAGCGGGCCCCGCAACGGCCCGGCCCCAACCCAGCCGGTAGACTTGGACGGTGCTGAACGAATTCTGGGCCACCGCCTCCACCTCCTACAAAGCGCTGGTTTTCGGCGCCATGGGGTTGATCGCCGTCGGGCTCATCCTGTCCATCGTGGGGAACACGTCCGGCAACCAAGGGCTGGCCATGGCTTCGTTGCCCGTCATTGGCGTGGGGCTGCTCCTCCACGTCACGGGTCTCGTCATTCGCGGCCAGAAGATCCGTAAGAGCTACAAGAAGTAGAGGCCACCCAAAGAAGGCGCTGCCTCCAAGTCCTCGCGGCCCGATAGGGTTGGAGCATGAGTATCAATCCGGACCTGCAGGGCCGAAGCTACCCTGCCGCAGAGGTATATGACGTCGGCCGCGAAAAGATCCGCGAGTTTGCCAAGGCTGTGAAAGCCAACAACCCGGCACATTTCGAGGTGGAGGCCGCCAAGGCCTTGGGACACAGCGACCTCGTAGCACCGCCAACGTTCGCCATCATCGTTGCCCAGCGTGCTGATGCCCAGCTGGTGGAGGACCCGGAATCGGGCATCGATTTCTCCCGCGTGGTCCACGCTGACCAGCGGTTCACGCACCACCGCGCCATCGTCGCCGGTGACCAGTTGGTAGCCGAACTTCATGTGGACGGCGTCCGTGCCATGGGCGGCGGAGCCATGATCACCACCCGCTCCGAGATTTCCACCGTGGCAGGGGAAAAAGTCGCCACCACCACCTCGTCCATCCTGGTCCGCGGAGAGGGACAGTAACCATGAGCCCCACATTCGAAGAACTGACGGTTGGCCAGGAAATCGGCACCCGCAGCATTGAGGTCACCCGCCAGGACCTGGTCAAGTACGCAGGTGCCTCCGGCGACTTCAACCCCATCCACTGGAACGAAGCATTCGCAACCTCGGTAGAGTTGCCCGGCGTAATCGCCCACGGCATGTTCACCATGGGTGCCGCAGTGCAGTTGGTGACCGACTGGGCAGGCGACCCGGCCGCCGTCGTCGATTACCAGACCCGCTTCACCAAGCCGGTGCTGGTCACCGATACGACCGGAACCGATGAGGCCGGCGCTGTCATCGACGTCACCGGTGTGGTGGGAGCGCTCGACGCCGATGCCCGCACCGCCCGTATTGACCTCACCGTTGTGGCAGCAGGACTGAAGGTCCTCATGAAATCGCAGGCGGTCGTGAAGGTCTCTTGAACCAACTGAACACCACTCAACGGCGCGCCACACCGACTGAAATGTCGCGGTGGCGCGCCGCTGTTCTTGCTTCTTACGCGGCCAGCGGCATCGCTTTTGCCACGTGGGTGTCCCGCTTGCCCGCCATCCGCGATGGACTGGACCTCACGCCGGGTGGCATTGGCCTTCTGCTGATGTGCATGACCGTGGCCTCCTTCATCTCCATCTCGGCCTCGGGACTGATCGTGCTCAGGCTGGGGCCGAAACTCACCACGAGGATCGGCAGTTGCATGGTGGGCGCCGGCTTGGTCACCGTGGGCTTTGGCGCGTCCATCGCGGCGAGTCCGCTGGTGGTGGCAGCAGGCCTGGTGGTGCTCGGTCTCGGCACGGCAAGTTGGAACACCGCGTCCAACGTTGAGGGAGCTGCGCTGGAACGCGCGTTGGACCGGCACATCATGCCGCACCTCCATGGAGCATTCAGTCTCGGCACTGTAGCCGCCGCCGGTTTTGGTGCCTGGGCTGCTGCGGTGCACATGCCGGTCTTCTGGCATTTCCTGATCTCCGGCGTCGTGGTCACCACGTCCGTGGTGACTGCCGGCTTCTGGTTCCGCGCGGAAAAGACAGCAGCTGCTACGCACACTTACCGGCAAGATGAGACGGACACTTTCCAGGACCCCTCCACCGGTCCACTGCCCATCATCACAGGGTCCCAGGAGACGCAGCCCCAACCAGGCAAGGCCGCTGCCCCACTCGACAACAAGCGGCTCGTGGCCCTTGCCTGGCGTGACCGCAGAACCCTCCTGATCGGCGTCCTGGTCCTCGGCCTGGCGTTGGCCGAGGGAGCTGCGGGGGACTGGGTGGCATTGGCGCTTGCCGACGGCCACGGACAGTCCGATGCCGCAGGCGCAGTGGGTTACGGACTGTTCGTCACCTTCATGACCATCGGCCGTTTCGCCGGCACGTCCATCCTCGACCGGTTTGGCCGTGTGGTGGTGATGCGCTGGTGCTCGGCGACCGCCGTCGTGGGTCTCGCGCTCTTTGTCTTTTCGCCGGTTCCATGGCTGGCGTTTGTAGCGCTGGCCATCTGGGGCCTCGGCGCATCGCTTGGTTTCCCGGTGGGGATGTCCGCCGCTGCCGATGACCCCGTCCACGCCGCTGCACGGGTTTCGGTGGTCTCCACCATCGGCTACGGCGCTTTCCTTTGCGGGCCTCCATTGCTGGGACTGTTGGCCGAACACTTCGGGATCCTTCACTCATTGTTGGCGCCGTTGGTGCTCCTGGTGGTCAGTTTCTTCCTGGCCCCGCTTTCCGGGCAGCAGAAGGCCAAGTCCGATCAGTCCGATCACGCCCGTTAGGCTTGATGGGTGACCCAAACACTGCTTTCCGAACTGACCACTGCTGCCGTCGGCGGCCCCGCAGGAAACTATGTGGAGGCCCGCACCGAGGCTGAAATCGTCGACGCCGTCCGGTCGGCTGACGCTGCAGGCCAGAAGCTCCTGATCATCGGAGGCGGTTCCAACCTTCTGATCTCGGACGAAGGCTACCCAGGGACCGTGCTGAAGATTGCCTCCCAGGGTTTCACTGTGAACTCCGAGGACAGCTGTGGCGGTGTGTCGGTGGTGGTTCAGGCCGGACACAACTGGGATGCCCTCGTGGAACACGCCGTACTGCACGCTTGGTCCGGTCTGGAAGCTCTCTCCGGTATTCCGGGTGCTACGGGAGCCACTCCTGTGCAAAACGTGGGCGCGTACGGTTCGGACGTTTCACAAACCATTGCCGCCGTGCGGACCTGGGACCGTGAACGCAACGCGGTTCAGACGTTTACCAACTCCGAGCTCAAATTCGGGTACCGCGACTCCATCCTGAAACAGACCACGGTTGAGGGCTCCCCCCGCTACGTGGTGCTGACAGTAGAATTCCAGTTGCCGCTGGGACGGATGAGCGCCCCCATCCGCTACGCCGAGTTGGCCCGGGTGCTGGGCGTTGAGGCAGGCAAGCGCGCCTACTCCAACGATGTCCGTAGGGAAGTCCTCCGGCTCCGGGCATCCAAGGGCATGGTCCTGGATGCAGCAGACCGGGACACCTACTCAACGGGTTCCTTCTTCACCAACCCGATCGTGGAGGCAGAACGCGCTGCAGAGTTGCCGGAAAACGCGCCCAAATATCCCGCCGGCGACGACGGGCTCGTGAAGCTTTCCGCTGCCTGGTTGATCGACCACGCCGGGTTCGGTAAGGGCTTTGGACTTGAGGAATCGAGTGTCTCAGGCGGCAGGGCTTCCCTGTCCACCAAGCACACCCTCGCCATTACCAACCGGGGGACAGCATCGGCCGCGGATATGGTGGCCATCGCGCGCGAGGTGAGGTCCGGCGTCGTCGAACGTTTTGGTATTGAACTGCATCCCGAACCGCTGCTGATCGGCGTATCGCTCTAGGCCATAGCTCGTGAGGGGTTGGCTCTCGGGGGTATGGGGGGTGCGATAGGGGTGAGATCCAGCCCCTCGGCGCCAGGCGTCAAAGCCAGACCTAGCGTGTACGCCGCTCTGCGATCGGCAGGATCTTGTTGAGCAGCAGGAACGTCAGCCCGCAACTGACCGAGCCCAGCAGGAAGATCTGGCTGAACGCGATACTCTGCGGCGATGGTCCGCTGGGCATGAACAGTCCGGCAGTGGCGAAGCCCACCAAGCCCAGGAGCATGACGATGGCTCCCAGCAGGAAGCTGCGGACCTGTGCGGCGGCCGCCGGGTAGAACCATGGTTCGGGGGCGTCGTCGTCGCGATCGGAGACGGGCTGGCTGGCTGCGGCGGTTCCGATGAGGAGCGCGGCCGCGGCAGTCGCCACGAGGCTGGCTGTCTGGATGGCCCGCATTGACGGGGAGAGGCTCACGCCCGTTCCGACGGCTACGATCAGCCCGGCGCCGAGTCCCACCAGCGTGCAGAACCAGCCGGCGGTAGCCAACCACCGGCTCATCGGCCGCACAAACGGGGCAAGATCTCCAAAAAGCATGAATCCATCCTAGGATCCGCTGCTGGGTGAGGGCTGGGAGGCGCGGCAAGGTTCCCTGTGCATGCCGGCCCTTTTAGGATGAAGCATGCCTGCAACCCGCAATAGTCCCAGTCCGCGCGTCATGGGCCGTTTGAGGCTCGCCAGCCAAGGCCTGTTGGCCGGGGGCTTTCCCTCGGTTGCCGACGCGGTTCGTTGGATGACGGCCATGCAGGCCCAGGACCTTGGCCATGCGCTGTGGGCCGTGGGGCAGCGCGTGCCCGGCACCAGGGCCTCGGACGTCAGGGCTGCCCTGGACGCCGGGACCGTGGTCCGTTCCTGGCCTATGCGCGGGACGCTGCACCTCCTGGCCCCCGAGGACCTCCGCTGGATTCTGGGCATCACCAGCGACCGACTCATGTCCATGGTGGCCGGCCGGCATCGTGAACTCGGCATTACCCAGGACGACATCAGCCATTGCCGGGACATCGCCGTCAAAACCACCGAGGTGCTGAAGGCAACGGAGGGCGCACACGGCGCAACACGGGAGCAGCTGTTCCAGGCGTTTGAGGAAGCCGGTCAGATCACCAAAGCACAGCGCGGGATTCACTTGCTGGGGAGCTTGTGCCAGCGTGCGTGGCTGGTTCAGGGGCCGATGGCTGCGTCCAGCGGCAAAGCGGGCGTGCAGCAACTGTTCGTGCCCTTTGATGAGTGGATTCCTGAATCCCGGGAGCTTGGTCGCGAGGAGGGCATCGCGGAGTTGCTGTTCCGCTACCTCAGGAGCCACGGACCGGCGACCATCAAGGACTTTTCGTGGTGGAGCCAAGTACCGCTCGCTGAGGCGCGCGCAGCTCTCACCACCCTGCATGACCGGCTGATTGAGGTGCCGCTGGGCGGCACCAGTTATTGGTTGTCGCCCGAGACAGCGGCAATGCTCGACGACGGCGTTCCCGGCTCACGCTCGCTGCTGGCTCTTCCCGGGTTCGATGAGTACCTGCTCGGTTACCAGGACCGTAGCCTGGTACTCGCTCCCGAGTACGCCGAACGGGTAGTGCCGGGCAAGAACGGTGTTTTCAAGCGCATCATCGTCTCCGGCGGGGAAGTGGTGGGAACGTGGGCCAGGGCCGTGAGCGGGAAGTCTGTGGGCGTTGCGCCGGAGCCGTTCGCCGGGCAGTTGGGGACCACCGCCGGACGTTCCTTCGAGGCTCAGGGGAGGGCATACCTGAAGTTCATGGCCGGCTGAATGATGGTGGCCGATCCCGCCGGCTGAACACACCCTAAGACGTGGAAAACCCGCTGTTCCATTGCTGGGCAGCAACGGAACAGCGGGTTGTCAACCAACCGGGGCGGGAAGCCTAGAGCTTGCCCGTCACGATGTTGAGCATGCGGCGCAGCGGCTCGGCTGCACCCCAGAGGAGCTGGTCGCCCACAGTGAAGGCGCTGATGTATTCCGGGCCCATTTCAAGCTTCCGGATGCGGCCGACGGGGATGTCCAGCGTGCCGGATGCGGCCACGGGGGTCAGATCCGCCATGGAGGCTTCCTTGGTGTTGGGAACAACCTTGGCCCATTCGTTGTCCTTGGCCAGGAGGTTCTCGATTTCGGTCACGGACAGGTCTTCGCGCAGCTTAAGCGTGAGGGCCTGGGAGTGGGAACGCATGGCGCCGATGCGGATGCACAGGCCGTCCATGGCGATGTGGTCCTTGCCGGCGGTGCCGTTTCCGGTGCCGAGGATCTTGTTGGTCTCTACTCCGGCTTTCCATTCTTCCTTGGACTGGCCGTTGCCGAGGTCGGCGTCGATCCAGGGAATCAGGGACCCTGCCAGCGGTACGCCGAACTGTGTGGCGTCAACGCCTGTGCGCTGGGCCGCGAGGACCTTGTGGTCGATTTCGAGGATGGCCGACGCGGGGTCGTCCAGTTCGCTGCTGACCTCGTTGTTGAGGGTGCCGAACTGGTTGAGGAGCTCACGCATGTGGCGTGCGCCGCCACCGGAAGCGGCCTGGTAGGTCATGGAGGTTCCCCACTCCACCAGGTTGTTCTTGAACAGGCCGCCGAGGCCCATGAGCATGCAGGAAACGGTACAGTTGCCGCCGATGAAGTCCTTTACACCACCGGAGAGGCCGGCGTCGATGACGTCGCGGTTGATGGGGTCCAGCACGATGATCGAGTCGTCATTCATGCGCAAGGTGGAAGCAGCGTCGATCCAGAGGCCGTCCCAGCCACGGTTGCGGAGTTCGCCGTGGACCTGCTTGGTGTAGTCCCCGCCTTGGGCGGTGACAATAATCGGCAGCTTGGCCAGCGTCTCAATATCGAACGCGTCCTCGAGCTTGCCTGGATCGCCAGCGGCAGAGCTCAGGAAGGAGGGGGCGGCACCTCCTGCATTCGAGGTGGAGAAAAATACCGGGTTGATGTTGGCGAAGTCGTTCTCGTCCTGCATGCGCTGCATCAGGACGGAGCCGACCATGCCACGCCAACCGACCAGTCCAACGGACGGATTAGCTGCTGTAGTCATTGACCAAGTCTAAACTTTCGCAGCGCAGAGCCGCTGTTGGTTACGTCACGCAGGAACTCCGCGACGCCGGCACCCGCCCAAGAGCGCTGGCTCGCCGCCCGCAGTGGCTAGTGGCCGGCGTCGTGCTCTTGCAGCAACAGGGCCTTGCGCTTGCGCAGGGCGAAGAATGCACCGAACGTGAACACCTGCGTGACAACGATCAGCACGATGATGCCGGCAATCCGGTTGCCGGCGAGGATCATGGTCAGACCCACAATGGCGGAGATCAGGGCAAAGAGCGGCAGCAGCATATAGCCCAGCACAAACAGGGTTTCGGGTTTCTTCAGCATGCTCAGCTCTCTTGGCTTTCCTGGGTTGCGTTCCGGCGCCACGTGGTAAACCGGTAGTTGGTGCCGTTCTTTGCGGTGAGCCAGCCTTCGGACGGGGCTACGGCGTCGAAGGTCCACTCATCACCGAGTTCGGGGGCAAACGTGTCGCCCTCCAGGTCGGCATCGATAATGGTGATGACGGCCAGGTTGGCGATGCCCATGGACTGGTCAAAGATTTCGCCGCCACCGATGATCCACACCTTCTGGCCTCCGGGTGCGAACTGCGATTCCAGCAGGGCCGCGTCCAGCGATGAAACCACGACGGCGCCCTCCGCCTCGGGCGTCGAGGCCCAGTCTGCGTTGCGGGTCACCACAATATTGGTGCGGCCAGGGAGCGGACGGTACTTGGCGGGGAATGACAGCCACGTCTTGCGGCCCATGATGACGGGGTGGCCGGTGGTGAGCTGGCTGAAGTGTTTCAGGTCCTCGGGGAGGTGCCACGGCATGGCGCCGTCCTTGCCGATCACACCGGACGTGGTTTGGGCCCAGACCATGCCGATGCCCGTCATGCGGGCCGCAGTTTCCTGGGTGAAAATCACGCCGGGAAGCTGGGAGGGAGTCTCGGAGGAAGGCGTGCTCATACTGCGATCGGCGCCTTGATGGTGGGGTGGTGGCGGTAGTCCACAACCTCAAAGTCGTCCAGCGTGTAGTCGAAGATCGAGTCCGGCTTCCGGAGGATTGTGAGCTGCGGGTATTCGTAGGGCTCACGGCTGAGCTGCTCGGCAACCTGGTCCACATGGTTGTCGTAGACGTGGACATCACCGCCGGTCCAGACGAATTCGCCGGGCTCAAGATCCAGTTGCTGCGCCACCATGCGGGTCAGCAGGGCGTAGGAGGCAATGTTGAAAGGGACGCCCAGGAATGTGTCTGCGGAGCGCTGGTACAGCTGGCAGGACAGTTTGCCGTCGGCCACGTAGAACTGGAAGAACGCGTGGCATGGGGGCAATGCCATGTCCTTGAGTTCGGAAACATTCCACGCCGACACGATGTGCCGCCGTGAATCCGGGTTGGCGGCGAGGTTGGTCATCAGCTCGGACATCTGGTCGATGTGCCCGCCGTCGGGGGTCGGCCAGCTGCGCCACTGCACGCCATAGACAGGGCCGAGCTCGCCATCGGCATCAGCCCATTCGTCCCAGATGGAGACGCCTTGGTCCTGCATCCACTTCACGTTGGAGTCCCCGCGCAGGAACCACAACAGTTCCACGGCCACGGACTTGAAGTGGACCCGCTTGGTGGTGATGAGCGGGAAGCTTTCGGCGAGGTCGAACCTCAACTGACGGCCGAAGACGCTGCGCGTTCCGGTACCGGTGCGGTCCGACTTGTGCGTGCCGTTGGCCATGACGTCGCGCAGAAGGTCTTCATAAGGGGTGGGGATGCTCACGAGTCCAGCTTACTGGTCTGAGCAAGCCGTCCCCGAAGCAGGTCCACGAGCGATTCGTCACCAACTCCGGCGTCACGAGCCGTCTGGATCAAACCGTCGACGGCGGCCATCACCGCCGCGTCTGCCCGCACAGCGCCTCCCGGCATCCGGGGCGGCCCGACGACGACAGTCCCGTTCCGTCGTCGTGATTCAATCAATCCCTGCTGCTCGAGTTCTTTGTAGGCGCGCGCCACTGTTCCCGCTGCGATGCCGAGGTCCGCTGCAAGGCTGCGGACCGTCGGCAGGCGGCTTCCAGGCTCCAGCACTCCGACCGCGATGAGTGAGCTGAGCTGTCGCCGGATCTGCTCGTACGGCGGGACGGGATCCGATAGGTCCACCGTGATCCCGGCAGTCATTGTGCGTGCTCTCCTTGCAGCGCCGGCTCGCCACGGGGGATGGTCCGGAACAGGCTCCGCACCGGCGTCACGGCGACGATGACCGCGATGACGGCCAGGACCATGCCGATCATGGGGAGTGGGCTGGGGCCGATCGGATCCGCTCCAGATGTGGACGGGAACACTCCGTACCAGGCGTTGCCGGTACTGATCAGCAGCACGGCGGCCTGCCCCAGGCAATACGCTGCCAAGGTACGGACGATTCTGTACATGCTGATGGCCCGGAGTGCGACGTCCAGCCCTGCGTTGCCGCCCGTTTCGTGGATACCACGACGGCGGCGCACGGCCAGGATTGCTCCGGCACCGGCCAGTGCCACCACCACGGAGACGAGAACCGCTGCTGGCCAGACCTTGGGCCCAAACGGCTGCACCTCGCCGGCCACAGCGAAGGCAACGGCCACGGCCAGTACCAGGCTGCTGCCGATCGCAACAGAGAGCAGGCCCTTGGAGACGGGTTGCCGCGGCCACTCTTTGGGAACGGCGGCCGACCCGTAGTTTTTGGCGGTCAGGAGCTCGCCCGCAGCGATGGCGACCAAGAGAACCACTGCCACCAAGCCGACCATGGAGGGAAAAGCCCAGGTTTCGGGGGTGTTCCCCGGGAGGAGGATCGCGGCGAAACCCGCCACCAGCGCCAGCCCGCCCAGCATGCCCAGTGCTGCTCCGATCGAAATGCTGAGCCGCGCAGCCCGGTGGGTTCGGGGATCGGCGCGGAGCGTGGCGGCACTGGTGGTCTTGGTGGCCTTGAGCAGCGACGGCAGTTCGGGAACCCGCCACCACCACATCATGAGGAGCACCACCATGTTGAACAGGCCCAGGACGTTGAACCACGATGCCTGCCACAGGGCACCCGGGGCCGGCTGCGCTGCAAAGTTTCCAGCAATGGCAGCCAGCCCTGCGGCGATGGTCGCGACCGTGCGGAGTAAACGGTTGGTGGCGATGGTCCTGATGGTGCGGTTGTCCTCGCCGTCGAGTGTTTCCAGCTGCCGGCGGCGCGCGATCAACAGAAGTGTCAGCCACGTTCCAACAGCGAGGAGCAGCAGCGCCCCGCCCAGCCACGAGGCCAGCTCCCACCCGGGAATCCGGCCATCCTGTCCCTGGCCCATGTAGCCACTGTCCGGATAGGCGCTGTCCGTTGGCGGCGCCTGCCCCGGAGGCTGAGGCAGCACCGGCGTGTGGCCCGGAAGCGTCGCGATCCACGCGATGACCAATGCCGAACCCGCGAAAATCCCAGCCGTAGTCCAGGCAAGTTTGCGGGGGAGGAAGTCCCTGATTCTGCGGACGGTCAGTTCGGCGTACCTGCGGGGCGCCTTGGGCGCGGGGTAACTCAGTTGACCCAACGCGTGGACGGCAAGGCAGGCGAGTATGGGCCAGGCCAGAGCGCCGGCGATTTGGTCCGGAGTGGCAGGAGCGTTCGATCCCATCGGATTCGCACGGATGATCCCCGCGGTCATGGCACCCTGCAGGGAACTGGCCATCCACCCAATGATTCCCACCCATAGCCCATGCGAGGCAATGGATTGGGCGTCGGGCTTGGACCACACCTGCATGCGCAGAAACAGGTAAACGATCACGGCGCCCACTGCAGGCCCAAGGAACAGCAAGGGCGGCAGGTTTATATACACGGAAAAGACCCCCAAGTCTTTTTTATCAATGTACTAAGTATTTGATACAAAAGACCGGGGGTCAACTCCGGGACCGCGTGGTGTCAGTCGTCGAACGGCTTGACCTGTTCCACGGAAACTATCTTCCGCTCAGATCCACGCGCTACCTGGCAGACGATCACTTCGCCGGGTGTCAGGTACGGGTCCGATGTCGGAAGGAGGGCTTTCAGGCCCTGCGACATGTGTTGTCCCAGCTGTTTCAGGGCAGTAGGAAGCGCAGGGCGGTGCGTGCAGACGGCGATCGGAACCTGTTTGTCGAACAAGGCCTCCACCGCTGCCGCCGTCTTCTTGGGGGAGCGCTGGTGGCTGTGCTCGGTGAGCGCCTCCACCAGTTTCACCTTGGCACCGCTGGCCTTGGCGTAAGGGGCGATCGTGGCAACACACCGTGCCCAGGGGCTGGTGACCACACGCTGAGGTTTCCACACCTCCAGGAGGCGCTGAACCGCAACTGCCTGCCGCTGGCCCGTAGCTGCCAACGGGCGGTCGCCCTCAGCCTTGGTCCACGAGGACCGGGGCTTTGCCTTGGCGTGGCGGATCAGCACCAGTGGCCAGGTGTCCAGCTCGCCGCGGACGTGCGCCTTCTCAAGGTATTCGAGCGGCTCCACATCGGTGGGGTTGCTCAAGAACGAGGCCGCCCTGTCAAGGCTGCACCACATGACACTGTCCACTTCTTTGCCGTCCGGCCTGAGCTGGGCTCCGTTGACGCGGACAGCCCAATAGCGGACCACCTTCAAACCCGCAGACACATGGTAATGAATGGCGGGAAGAGGTATGCCCAAGGGAGCCTGGAGGCCAATCTCTTCCCACACTTCGCGGGCTGCGCACTCGGGAACTGTTTCGCCGGCGTCGAGCTTTCCTTTGGGCCAGGACCAATCGTCGTACCGCGGTCGGTGGATGAGGAGAACCTCAAGGGCACCCTTGTTGATCCGCCACGGAATGGCGCCGGCTGCGACAACAGCCACCGGCTCGCCGGGGTGGTCAGTCTGATCCGCCACGGGGGTATCGCTGTTCAAGTGGTTCCTCTACCGCCGTGCCGATGCCCGCTGGCGCGAACGGGAGTCCAGGAGCCATGACTGCATGTCGAGCAGCGGCTTGCCGTCCTCGTCCTGGTGGAACCGCGTCCAGTGGCCCTGGTTGTCCAAGTGCCAGCTGGCAGTGTCGTCGTCCACGTAACGGCGCATGAGGTCCATGACGGTGGCAGTGTCTTCCTTGCTGGCCAACTGCACCAAGGCCTCCACGCGGCGGTCCAGGTTGCGGTGCATCATGTCGGCGGAGCCGATGTAGACCACGGGCTCGCCACCGTTGCCAAAAGCAAAGACGCGTGAGTGCTCAAGGAAGCGACCCAGAACGGAACGGACCCTGATGTTTTCACTGAGTCCAGGCACACCCGGGCGCAGGGAGCAGATGCCGCGCACTACGACGTCAACCTTCACACCGGCCTGCGAGGCCCGGTAGAGGGCATCGATGATGGCTTCGTCCACCATGGAGTTGACCTTGATCTGCACCAATCCGGGAGCGCCGGCCTGGGCGTGGCGGATTTCCGCTTCAATCCTGTCCATCAATCCGGCCCGCACCGAACGCGGCGCCACGAGCAACCTTTTGAACGTGGACTTCGGCGCGTAGCCGGAGAGCTGGTTGAACAGCTTGGACAAGTCCTCGCCCACTTGTTCGTTGGCTGTGAGAAGGCCAAGGTCTTCGTAGTAGCGGGCCGTGCGTGGGTGGTAGTTGCCGGTACCGATGTGGCAGTAGCGGCGGAGACCGTCCACTTCCTGGCGGACCACCAGCGAGAGCTTGCAGTGGGTCTTCAAGCCCACAATGCCGTACACCACGTGAACGCCGGCCTGCTCCAGCTTGCGTGCCCAGGAGATATTGGCCTGCTCATCGAAGCGGGCCTTGATTTCCACCAGTGCCAGCACCTGCTTGCCGGCTTCTGCGGCATCGATCAACGCATCCACAATGGGAGAGTCGCCTGACGTCCGGTACAAGGTCTGTTTGATGGCCTGCACCTTCGGATCCGCGGCGGCCTGCTCCAGGAAGGCCTGAACGGAGGTGGAGAAGGAGTCGTACGGGTGGTGTAGCAGGATGTCCCGGCGGCGCATGGCGGCAAAAACGTTGGCTGCCTTGGACGTCTCGGATTCGTTGAGGTACCGCGAAGTGTGCGGGACGTGCTTGGGGTAGTGGAGATCGGCACGGTCGATGTTGCTGATCGCCGACAAGCCGCGCAGGTCAAGCGGTGCCGGCACCGAGTAGACCTCCGACTCTTCAACCCCCAGTTCGCGGATCAACAGCGCCTTGATGTTCGGGTTGATATCCGTGGTGACTTCCAAGCGCACCGGAGGACCGAAGCGGCGGCGCAGCAGTTCCTTCTCCAGGGCCTGCAGGAGGTTCTCGGCGTCGTCCTCTTCAACCTCCAAGTCCTCGTTGCGGGTGACGCGGAAGGTGTGGTGCTCCAGGACTTCCATGCCGGGGAAGAGCTTATCCAGGTGGACGGCAATGACTTCTTCCAACGCGATGAACCGGGCCACGCGGCCCGGGATGGCGCCTGCGCGGGGTCCGTCCACGGAAATGAGGCGTGGGAGCTGGTCCGGAACCTTGACGCGTGCGAAGAGCTCCTTGTCGCTGATCGGGTTGCTGACGATCACGGCAAGGTTGAGGGAGAGGCCGGAGATGTAGGGGAAGGGGTGTGCGGGGTCCACAGCCAACGGCGTCAGGATCGGGAAGACCTTCTCCTGGAACATGATGCTGATCCGGTGGCGGGCATCCTCATCCAGTTCATTCCAGTGCATGATGTGGATGTGCTCGTAGGCCAGCGCAGGACGGATCTGCTCAGCGAAGACCCTTGCGTGACGTTCCTGAAGCCTGTGGGCCTCTTCGCTGATCTGTTCCAGCACCTCAATGGGGCTCAGCCCGGCCGGTGAAGGCACGGCCAGTCCTGTGGCTATACGCCGCTTGAGGCCAGCAACGCGGACCATGAAGAACTCGTCCAGGTTGGAGGCAAAGATCGAGAGGAAGCTGACGCGTTCCAGCAGGAAAAGGTCAGGATCTTCGGCGAGTTCCAGCACGCGGGAGTTGAACGCCAGCCAGCTGAGCTCGCGGTCCAGGAAACGGTCCGGGGAGATGTCGCCTTCAGGCTCAAGGCTCGGCGCGAATTCCGGAATGTCGATGCGGTCCTGGGTGGCTCGCGAGGCCGGCACTTCCGAGGATCCGAAGCGTGGGGGCAAGGTTGCACCCTTCGAGGTGGATCCGGCGGTGCCGACGGGGTCCGGCTGCATGGGTGTCTCCTAAGCTCAGGACGGGGTTTCCTCCCACATTACAAGCAATTCCGGTGCTCGAATCCAAGATGTCACCTGCTTTCCCGCAAGTGATCCCGTCAGGTTAATTTTTGGTTAAAGGCCCATACATCACATCGGTGTCCCAACGAACGAAGCCCAGTTTCTGATATAGGGCTACCGCCGCCTGATTATCGGCGTCCACGTACAGCATTACTGCATGGAGGCCCTTGTCCTGGAGGTGCCTGATACCAGCGACTGTCAGGGCCTTGCCCAGGCCCAGGCCTTGCGCCGCCGGTGCAACGCCCACCACATACACCTCGCCGATGGCCGGGTGTGGGCCTTGCCGGGGATGGACTTTGGTCCAGTGGAAGCCCAGGAGCTCCCCGTCGGTGTTGACGGCCAAGAGGAACCCCTCGGGATCGAACCAGTCTTCAGCCTTCCGGGCTTCGAGGTCCGCCAGGGTCATCGAACCCTGCTCGGGGTGGTGGGAAAACGCAGCGCGGTTGGCTGCCAGCCATGCTTGCTCGTCCTGGCCGGGAACGAAGGCGCGGAGGGAGACGCCGTCCGGCAGGCCGGCGTCGGGCAGTGCTGAAGCAGAGGACATGAGCCGCATCTTCCACAGCTCACGGACCGGCCCGTATCCGAAGCCTGTGGCGAGCTCGGCGGCGGCCTCGTGGTTTCCGTGCGACCATGCGCTGAGTCCGTCGAGGCTCCGCTTGCCCTGCAGGGCCCCCAGCAGCCTTCCAGCCACACCCTGGTTGCGGTAGCTCGGGTGGACGGCCAGCTCCAGCACGCCGCTTGAGTCGGGCGCCTCAACGACGACGGCGATACCCGCCAGGTCTTCACCGGTAGCCGGATCGGAATCTTCGTCGGGTGCGTAAAGGGCCAAGGACAGGACCGAGTGGTCTCCGGAATCGACGCCGCGCAGCATGACCAGCGTCTGCTCCGAAAAGGGCGGGTTCCCGTCGGACTCCTCAGCTGCGGCGGCGAGGGACTTGACGTCCTTGAGGAGGTCGGGGTCCAAGGCGCCGGCGATGATCAGGACGGGCCAGTTTTCCGGGTGCGCGTGACTCATGATGCAAGGCTATACGTCCGGTGCAAGCCCCGTGATTTGAAGTCCCGATGGAACGGAGGTAGTCTCATTATCTCGTTCGGCTTTGCGGCACGGTAAGTCAGTTTCGTCAGCCAGCGCAGGGGGGATCCACCAGTGGGGTGGCCTCGATACGTTCGACCCGTATGTCCTCCACCAAGAACATGAGAGAGGCCGGAATCCGCAGGGATTCCGGCCTCTTTCATGTGTCTTCAGGTGTTGCGGATGGTTCCAGGGCCGCTCAGGCCTCCGAAAGTTCATCGTCCGGCTGCCGGACCAGTGTGAGCCGGTAGCCCACGTTGCGGACCGTGCTGATCAGGTTCTCGTGATCCACTCCGAGCTTGGCGCGAAGCCGCCGGATATGGACGTCCACGGTGCGGGTGCCTCCGTAGTAGTCATAGCCCCAGACCTCGGTCAGCAGTTGTTGGCGGGTGAATACCCGTCCCGGGTGCTGCGCCAGGTACTTCAGGAGTTCAAATTCCTTGAACGTCAGGTTCAGGGGCTGGCCGCTGACGCGGGCGGTATAGCTCGCTTCGTCAATGACGACCCCGGCAGCGCGGATCTCCGTCTGGGCTTCCTCTTCACCGGGAACCGCCCGTGCCATGGCGAGGCGGATACGGGCCTCCACCTCGGCCGGTCCGGCGGAGTCCAGCACAATGTCATCCACTGCCCAGGCCGAGGAGACGGCAGCCATGCCGCCCTCCGTGAGGATGAGCATGAGCGGAGCGCTGAGCCCGGTGGCCTTCAGCAGTTGGGTCAACGAGCGGGCCCCCACCAGATCCTTGCGGGCATCCAGGAAAACAATGTCCGTGGGATCGGTTTCAAGCAAGGCCGTGGGTTCTGCCGGGAGAATGTGTACGCGGTGGTTCAACAACTCCAAGGCAGGCAAAATGTCCACCGATGAGCCGGTGCTGTTCGTCAGGAGCAGGATGTGCGACATAGTTCCTCCAATGGGCTGTACGCGCATCATCGGGCGTCGAAACCGGAGATTCCCGGCCGGTCACAGCGCATTGGCAGCCTCTGCCCGTTGTAACGGGATCCAGGCCAATACAGTGCGCCGTTGAAGTCTGAGTATACCCATCAGTGCCCTGCGACACATGGATTCGTGACGGGCGGGCACCGGAATTACGACATATTGGGCCGGGTTAAGGCAGGATTGTCGAGAGGTCGTAAGACGCATCGGATTGAGGTCGGCACACAGTGAAGTCTTGGAGCATCGGGGTATTTGGACTCGTGGCGCTCATCGCCATCGTGGCCAGCACCTTCGTTTCCCGGGAAGCCATGGTGGGCGTCGGTATTGCTGCCTCCGCGGCCGTGGGGATTGGCTGGCCGCATTTCCTTGGCGTCCCTGCCAAGAAAACACTGGCGGCGGTGATCGGGTTGTCAGGCGCGGGATCGGCCGTGACTGCTGCCTACCTTCCGGCTCCTGGGTTCCTGGACGGAACACCGGCATTCGTTGCCGTAGGAGTGATGGCGGTCTTCGTGGTCCAGCTCGTGCGTGGAACGGGGCAGGCGCAGCGACTGGAATCGACCCTCGGATGCTGTGCCGGCGTGCTCCTGAACTGCCTTGGCGCAGGGTGGATTGCCGGCGCGCGGTTCAATGGTGTCAAGGAAATGGTCTTGGTGGCCGGCCTGAGCGCAGCTGTGGCCCTGATGGTGGGAATCATCCGCTGGCCGGACCGCATCGTCGCTCCGCTGGGCGTTGTCATGGCCGGACTCATGGGTCCCCTTGCTGGTCTTGTATTCTCTGATATTGCAGTACTTCCCGCGGCGTTGGTTGGCGTGGTGGTTGGCTCCGTCCTGGTGTGCTTCCGGC
This sequence comes from Arthrobacter sp. WCS2018Hpa-7, assembly GCF_031843805.1. Lineage (NCBI taxonomy): Bacteria > Bacillati > Actinomycetota > Actinomycetes > Micrococcales > Micrococcaceae > Arthrobacter > Arthrobacter sp. WCS2018Hpa-7. The sequence continues at coordinate 95,033 of NZ_JAVTJB010000011.1, read as the reverse complement.
GAATGACCACCCTTCGGCGCGGACGCCTGAACATTCCGGCAGCAGTGGGAATGGGCGTCGCCCCCGTCTGGGCGGTGGGGGCCTTGGTGTACTTCATAGACAAACTACTCATCTACTAACGGTTAGGATGGCATCATGTCTGTACTCGCATTTGAAATCTTCTTCCTCGTTCTCCTTGGCCTGGCCAGCGTCGCCATGGCATGGTTTGCAGGGTTTGTCGTATACCGCCTTTTCAAGGGCCAGAAGTAAACTTTCTGATCCTGCTCTCCAACAGAGGTAGCCGTTGTGCCTATTGAGATCCCTACCGATCTGACGCCTGAACTCGTCCCCCTTTCCTGGCTCATTGGTGAGTGGGAAGGCCGCGGCCGGCTCGGCAGCGGTGACGAGGATTCGGAGCATTTCGTCCAGCACGTTTCCTTCACCCATAACGGCTTGCCGTACTTGCAGTACAGGGCCGAGACCTGGCTCAGTGACGACGACGGCGCAAAGTTGCGTCCGTTGACTGTCGAAACCGGGTTCTGGGCCTTGGAGCGGAAGCTCCAGGAAGGCGACGGCGGTCCCGGCCTGATTCCGGCGGACATCGTCCCGGTACTCAAGACCGCCGATGACGTGGAAGAGCGCCGCAACGAAGACGGCGGCTTCGACATCTCGGTGTCGATCGCGCACCCAGGCGGCATCACCGAGCTCTACTACGGCCAGATCAAGGGACCCCAAATCCAGCTGAGCACCGACATGGTGATGCGCGGGAGCCACTCCAAGGAATACACCGCAGCCACCCGGATCTTCGGCCTGGTGGACGGGAACCTCCTGTGGCGCTGGGATGTTGCTGCCAGCGGCAAAGCACTCGAAGCCCACGCCTCGGCATTCCTGCACAAGGTGTCCTGACCGGGGCCTCACTGTACGTTCCAGCAAGCAGCCAGCGGAAGGAGCAGAAAGTGAACACCCACCTCAAGCCGGAGGGCTATGAGGGCCTCAAGGCCGTCTTCTTCAATGGCACGCTGAAGCCTTCGCCGCAATCCAGCAACACGGATGGGCTGATCAAGATCAGCCGGGACATCATGGAGAAGCAGGGCGTCACTACCAAGCTCGTCCGGACCGTCGACCACGACATCGCCAGCGGTGTCTATCCCGATATGCGCCAGCATGGCTGGAAGACTGACGAATGGCCCGGGATCTACCCTGATGTCCGCGACGCCGACATCGTGGTGGTGGCCGGCCCCATCTGGTTGGGCGACAACTCTTCCCAAACCAAGAAACTCATCGAGCGGCTGTATGCGCATTCGGGCGAGCTGAACAGCAACGGCCAATGGGCGTTCTATCCCAAGGTAGGCGGTTGCCTCATCACGGGCAACGAGGACGGCATCAAGCACTGTTCCATGAATGTGCTGTACAGCCTCCAGCACATCGGCTTCACCATCCCACCCCAGGCCGACGCCGGGTGGATCGGTCCCGTAGGGCCAGGACCCAGCTACCTGGACGAAGGATCGGGTGGACCGGAGAGTGATTTTACTAACAGGAACACCACCTTCATGACCTGGAACCTGCTCCATATGGCCAAAATCCTCAGGGACGCCGGGGGCATTCCGGCTTACGGCAACCTGCCGGAGGAGTGGAAAGCGGGCACCCGATTCGACTTCGAAAATCCGGAATACCGCTGAACTGAAATATTGCCACACATGGAATACCGCTGAGCTGCAAGGACTTCTACTACATATGACTTACACGAGCCCTCTCTTGTCGCGCCCTGGCGCCGTCGAGGACACCGGCCTGGACGCCGGCGTCGCTGCCCACTATGGCGAGCCGCTGCGTGAGCAGCGTGCCTTGGCGGCCGGCACCGCCGTCGTCGATCTTTCGAACCGCGGGGTGGTGACCGTGTCCGGACCGGACCGGCTGAGCTGGCTCAACACGTTGTCCTCCCAGCAACTCACCAACCTGCAGCCCGGCGTTGCCAGCGAGCTCTTGATGCTGAGCGTCCAGGGCCGCATCGAATTCGATGCCAGGGTGATTGACGACGGTGAAACCACGTGGCTGATCGTGGAGACCGCAGAAGCCGCGCCTTTGGCCGAGTGGCTGAACAAGATGAAATTCATGCTCCGCGTCGAGATTGTGGACGTCTCGGAGCAGTGGGCCGTGCTGGGATCCACCAAACCGGTGGAGCAGCTGTCCTCCCGCTTGGTGTGGGAGGATCCGTGGCCGCATGTCAGCCCGGGCGGTTATGCGTACAGCATCGTTCCGGAGGAGTCCCATCCCGGGCTCGAGCGTCCTTGGTTCGAGTACCTCGTCCCAGCGGCCGAGCTGGAAAGCGCCGTTGAAAGCCTTCCGTTGGCGGGGGCTTTGGCTGCCGATGCCCTGCGGATCGCTGCGTGGCGTCCCCGCCTCGGGGCGGAGACGGACGAGAAGACGATCCCCCACGAACTGGACCTGCTGCGGACCTCGGTCCACCTGAACAAGGGGTGCTACAAGGGGCAGGAGACCATCGCCCGTGTCCACAACCTCGGCCACCCACCCCGTCGCCTCGTCTTCCTGCAGTTGGATGGCTCCCAGCACACTCTCCCCGCTGTTGGCAGCGTTGTATTTGCCGGAGAACGGAAGGTGGGTACTCTGACATCTGTGGCGCAGCACTTCGAAATGGGACCCGTGGCTTTGGCCGTGGTGAAGCGGTCCGTTTCAGCGGAGGAAACCCTGACGGTGATGGATGGCGAGGAGCCGTACGTCGCTGCCCAGGAAGTGATCGTCGCCCCCGACGCCGGCCAGGTTGTCGGGCGCCAGACCGGATTCCTGAAGGGACCCCACCGATGAGCCACCTGAACCAGCCCGCAGGTTCCGAGCCCGCAAACCCGGATGCAAGCGCCGACGACGAGACGTTGGCGCTTGCCCACGCTCTGTTCGATGCCGCCCGGGAGGGCAATACCGAACTGTTGCGTGGCTACTTGTCCGCCGGCGCTCCTTCCACGCTGACCAACGCGGCGGGGGATTCCTTGCTGATGTTGGCCGCCTATCACGGGCACGAGGAAGCTGTGCAGCTGATCCTCCACCACGGCGCTGCCGTCAATGAGGCCAACGATCGCGGCCAGACGCCCCTTGCAGGCGCGGTTTTCAAGGGGTACACGGGCGTGGCACGCATTCTGTTGGACGCAGGAGCAGACCCCGACGCCGGAACCCCCACCGCGCGCGAGGCTGCGGCCATGTTCGCCCGGGCTGAGATCCTGGCCCTTCTGGGCTGAGTCAAACCCCCGTCCAAGAAGCCCGGTCGCTTAGCGGCCGGGCTTACTTGCGGCCATATATTCCACGTGGAATAGTTGTGGTGGAATATACGCCGCGGAAAGGGGCCAACTATGCCCAGAATTTCCGATCTCACGCCCTTGGGGGTGGCATCCCTGGCCCTGTTGGCAGAGGAACCCATGCATCCGTACGAGATGTATCAAGTGCTGATGGCCCGCCACGAAGACAGGCTGGTCAAGGTACGTCCGGGAACCCTCTACCACGCAGTGGGAAGGCTTGAAGAAAACGGACTCGTGGAGGCCACGGGAACAGGGCGGGAAGGCAACCGGCCCGAGCGGACCACCTACCGGATCACGGATGCCGGACACCAAGCCCTCGACGCCCGGCTCCAGGCCATGCTCTCCACCCCCGTCAACGAATATCCCCTGTTTCCGCACGCCATTGCCGAAGCGCATCACCTCCCCTCAGCCGTGGTGACGGAACTCCTCGAGGAACGGGTCGTGGCGCTCAACGCCGATCTCGACTTCCTGGTCCGGGCGGAGGCCACGGTGACGGCCAAGGGATTGGCCCGCAAGTACTGGATCGACATCACGTATCAACAAGCAATGCGCCGAACGGAGATCGCGTGGATCCGCGGCCTCCTCGAGGAGTTGGGCAACGGGCACCTGCCCTGGGACGAACCCCTGCCGGCTCCATCAGACATTTCACACAAGCCAAAGGAATCCCTTGGAAAACGTAGCTAAGCCGTGGCCGGCGCTCTGGTCACTCGTGGTGGGCTTCTTCATGATCCTCATCGACACCACCATCGTGTCGGTCGCGAATCCGCGGATCATGGAGGGCCTCAACACGGACATCAATGCCGTCATCTGGGTCACCAGCGCCTATTTGCTGGCGTACGCAGTGCCCCTGCTCATCACCGGAAGGTTGGGGGACCGGTTCGGACCAAAGAACCTGTACCTGATCGGACTGGTGGTCTTCACCCTGGCGTCGTTGTGGTGCGGCTTGTCCGGTGACGTCACCATGTTGATCGCCGCCCGTGTCCTGCAGGGCCTGGGTGCAGCCATGATGACGCCCCAGACGATGGCCGTCATCACCCGTATCTTCCCTCCGGACCGTCGCGGTGCGGCCATGGGGCTGTGGGGCGCAACCGCCGGCATGGCCGTGCTGGTTGGCCCTATCCTGGGCGGCGTGCTGGTGGACAGCCTGGGCTGGGAATGGATCTTCTTCGTCAACGTCCCCATCGGGATCGTGGCCTTTATCCTGGTGATGCGTTTTGTACCGAAACTGACCACCCACACGCACTCCTTCGACATCCTCGGCGTGGTGCTGTCCGCCGTCGGCATGTTCCTGCTGGTCTTTGGCATCCAGGAAGGCCAGACGTACAAGTGGGGAACAGTCACCGGCTTCGTCAGCGTCTGGGGCCTGATCATCACCGGTCTGGTGGTCCTGGTTCTCTTTGTGTTCTGGCAATGGCTCCTCGAACGCCGGGGCGGGGAACCCTTGCTGCCCCTTGGCCTCTTCAAGGACCGCAACTTCTCCCTGGGCAACACCACCATCATGGCCGTCGGTTTCACGGTGACCGCGTTCCCGCTGCCCACCATCTTCTACTACCAGACGGTCCGCGGGCTGACGCCAACGCAGTCGGCTCTGCTGATGATCCCCATGGCAGTTATTTCCGGTGCCCTGGCGCCGTTCGTAGGCAAGCTCATCGACCGTGCCAACCCGAGATACTTTGCCTCGTTTGGCTTGCTGTGCATGGCAGGAGCCCTGTTCTGGACTGCTGCCCTGCTGGGACCGGACACTCCCATCTGGATGTTCCTGCTGCCCAGCGCGCTGCAGGGTGTTGCCAATGCCTTTATCTGGGGACCGGTGTCCAACGCCACCACCCGCAACCTGGAACCACGCCAGGCCGGTGCGGGGTCCGGTGTCTTCAACACCACCCGCCAAATTGGTGCTGTCCTGGGATCAGCGGCCATCGCTGCCCTGATCCAGTCGCGGCTCTCGGCGGAATTGCCCGCAGCCCCCGCCGGTGCTCCGGTGGGCGAAGCTTCCATGAGCGGCGTACTGCCGGAAGCCCTTCATGCAGGATTCTCGACGGCCATGAGCCAGTCCATCCTGTTGCCCGCCTGCGCGGTTCTGCTGGGTGCTCTTGTGGCACTGTTCTTTGGCAAGCCGAAGTCGGTGCAGGGCTGGGGCGGCAGGTCCGAAACTGCACCGGAAACCGTCAAAGCTGATCTCAACACCTAGAGTTTTTGTACACCTGATGCCCTTAAGAAGGCTCCTAGAGGGCGTTATCTGTACAAAAAGTCCGGGGGGAGTCAGCCGAGCAGCACGCTCGCGTGGAGCCCGCCCGTGGCAAAGCCAAGGCTGCGGGCCATCGCGAGTGCCCCGGTATTGCTGACGTCGGCCTTCCATTGCAGGGTCAGGCCCGCGGCCAGGGCTTCATGGGCAGCGATGGACGCGGCCAGGGTCCCCAGGCCGCGGCGACGCCACGGAGGTGCCACCAGAACGCCCATGTTGGCCAGGATGCCTTCCCATTCGGAGTAGGCGCCGCAGGCTACAGGGGTGGGTGGTGCCTCGTCAGGGTGCATGATGGTGAACCGGTGTTCGAGCCCCTGCAGCCCCACCTCATTGACGTCGTCCGGAGGACACAGCGCTTCGAGGCTGATGGCTTCCGGGTTGCCCCTGGAGACTGTGAGGTCTTCGGAAGGTTGTTGAAGGGGCAAATCGTCGGCGAAGAACAAGGCCGTTGATCCCCGCCCGTGCCCTCCGTGGGACCGGGTCAAGGTCAACAGCGTCACGTGTTGGGCGAGCTCTGTATCAGGAAGTCCGACGGCGGCGTCCAAGGCCCACTGCGGTCCCACCAGTGCCGAAACTCCGAAGAGCCTGAGGAAGACCACCGTCCCGGCTGATTCGTCCACGCGGGTGATGCGGTGTGCGGGATCGCCGGGGTCGACCGTCGAGTTGGCGAGCCGGGCTGCTGCGGTGGCGAAAGCGTCGTCGTCGAGCCCCAAATGGCGAGCCCACGCCAGCTGGATAATGGCAGCGGACGTGGGCTCAAGAGTCATGGATTCAGCCTAGCCGACTAGCCGAACAGCACCGACGCTTCGTCGTAGCGGTGCTGCGGCACGGTCTTGAGCTTGCCCAGGGCTTCCTCGAAGCCGACGTGGGAGATGTCCGTTCCCTTCAGGGCCACCATGGTGCCCCAGCGGCCTTCGACCACCGAATCGATGGCCGCCATGCCCAGCCGGGTAGCCAGGACGCGGTCGTAGGCGGTGGGGACGCCGCCGCGTTGGATGTGTCCCAGGATCGTGGCGCGGGTTTCAATGCCCGTGCGGGCCTCGATCTCGGGGGCCAGCTGGTCAGCGATGCCGCCCAGGCGGGGACGGCCAAAGGTGTCCAGGCCGCGCTCGGAGTGCGGGGACTCCATGTGGTCCGGAACGAAGCCCTCGGCCACCACTACCAGCGGTGCACGGCCACGATCGTGGGCTTCCTGGACCCACTCAGTGATCTCCTCGATGCTTGCCTTCTGCTCGGGGATCAGGATGGCGTGGGCGCCGGCGGCCATGCCCGCGTGCAAGGCGATCCAGCCGACATGGCGGCCCATGACTTCGGCGATCATGCACCGGTGGTGGGACTCGCCGGTGGTCCGGAGGCGGTCGATGGCCTCCGTGGCGATCTGGACTGCAGTATCGAAACCGAAGGTGTAGTCGGTGGCATCGAGGTCGTTGTCCACGGTCTTGGGGACGCCGACGATTTTCAGGCCGGCGTCAGTGAGGCGCTTCGCCGCCGCCAGGGTGCCTTCGCCGCCGATGGCGATGATCGCGTCAATGCCCAGGCGTTCCATATGGGCTTTGATGACGTCCGGGCCACCGCCGTTTTCGAACGGGTTGGTGCGTGACGTGCCCAAGATGGTGCCACCCTGCTTGGCGATACCGCGGACCATGGTGCGGGGGATGTCTATGACATCACCTTCCACAACACCACGCCAGCCGTCATGGAAGCCCACAAATTCCTGGCCGTGGATGGCGATGCCCTTGAGGACAGCACCCCGGATCACTGCGTTGAGGCCGGGGCAGTCGCCACCGCTGGTAAGAATGCCAATTTTCATGTTTGCTCACTCATGGCTTGGAGGAATACGTGCAGAGCGCCACGCTGAGCTCCCCATGATTGTAGACGCGCATGTGGGGTGGGACACAAACGGTTACTTTTGAACCCGGCAGTGCGGTATTGGAAATCTGGCCGAAAACAAAGGAAGCGCCCCGCCTGGTGGCGGGACGCTTCGCGTGCTTTGTGACCGGGATTTACCGGGAGCGCTGGCTGATGAACGATTCGAGGGCGATCTTGTTGTTCTGGTCCGGCAGGAGCAGCCAGCCCAGGATGTAGACCACGAATGCAGGCCCCGGGAGCAGGCAGAAGAGCAGGAATGCTACCCGGACGTAGGCCACGTCCACCCTGAGCTTTGCCGCGATTCCTCCGCAGATGCCGCCCAGCCAGCGTTGCGGTCCACGCTTCAGGCCGAAGCCCCTGACGATGCTGAAGAACTTGTCCATGGCTACAGACTTCCCTGTTGTGGTTGCTTTGTCACTTCGTAGTGGTTACTTTTTTGGAACCCTTGCGGGCGGAGAGGAGTCCACCCACCACCAAGGCCGCTCCTGCGCCGATCATCAGGCCTATCAGCACGTACGTGCCGTTCAGCGTCACCCAACCGAGCGTTGAGATGACAATCAAGGCAGCCAGGGCTATCACGATCAACCCCCACACCACGGTGCCGATCCGGGCTTGCCGGGGTTCGTCGTCGTCCGCGTGCTCCACCTGGAAGCTGCGCTCCAGCGGTGGCGTCAGCGGGATTTCCTGGAGCCGTGGCTTCGGGAGGGCCTCGGTGGGACGGGTTTCCTTCGGGAGGGCCTCGGTGGGGTTTGTTCCCTTGGGCAGAGGTGCCGTGGGCTGGGTTTCGTTGGCCTTGCCGGGCTCGTTGGTGCTCATGTCAGTTTCCTTCCTGGATGGTCACGTTGCTGAACGTGCCGTCGATTTCCACCACGAGGTTGGCTCCGGGCTTCCCGGTGTTGTACAGGGTCCGCTCGTCCTGGAGCCGGCCGCCGCGGTCAGAGCCGCGTTCATTGAGGTTGCCGAACGTCATGTCCGCCCTGACTTCCACGGGCACGTCGTCGGGAATGATGACCGTGACGTTGCTGGCGGTCGCGTCCACGGGGATCAGGACTTCGGAGATCAGGGGAGGATTCATGGTGATGTCGCTCAGGTCCACCACGCCTTGGGCGCCGGTGACGTCGATCCCTTGCCGTGCTTGCTCCAGGGTTGTGGGTGCCCAGTTGACGTCGTGGAAAGTAAACCGGTCGCCGTCCCTGGGGACCACGTTGAAGATCCCGCCAATGATGAGGGCAGCTACTGCGAGGAAGCCAAGGAACCCTGAGGTCCTGCCCCGGAGCCCTGCGACCAGGATGCCCAGGCCCAGGACTGCGGCGCCGGTGGCCCACACCACGGCGTTGGCGGAGTTGCCCAAATCAATGACGTTCCCGGCGTCGAGCGCTTTCAACGTACCGCCGGCCAGCAACGCAGCACCGGCAGAGACTGCCACGATCGCTGCCCCGGGTCCCTTGCGCTTGGGGGCGGCGGGCTTGGGCTGCCAGTCCTGCGGGGGAGTGGGGCCCTGCGGCGGACGGGGGCCGGACGGATTGGACGGGCTGTAAGGACCCGACGGCGTGTACGCACCCGACGGCGTGTAAGGACCCGACGGCGGCGCGGCGCTTGCACCATGACCATGCGGTTTCGTGCCGGGCTGGCCGGCGCCATAGACAGGGACGCCCGTGTTGGTCGCAGCCGAAGCCCCGTAGGCGGCAGGCGGCCCGTAGGAGGTTGGGGTTCCGTACGCGGTGGCCTTGCCGGGTGCTGCGGCGTAGTTCTGCCGGCTCATGGGCGGAACTCCCTTCGGGGCCTTGTTGCGTTGAACCAGGAAGTAGATGAGGTAGAAGACGCCACCCATCCAGAACAGCGTCCAGAACAGGCCGGGCAATCCATCCCAGCCCCATCCCCAGAATCCGCGGCCCAGGCTCGGGAGGCCGATGATCGTGGTGATCAACGCGCCGGTCATGCCTCCGGACCAGCGGCCTGCAGCTGCTTCCTGGACGTGGATGCGTCCATCGGGCTCAGGCAGGAGGGCCCAGGCAATGCCGTACAGCAGCACCCCTACGCCGGCGAAGACTGCCAGGACAATGAAGATGCCCCTCACAATCAGCGGGTCGATGCCGAAGCGGTGGGCCACACCGCTTGCGACGCCGCCAATCCAGCGGTCCGGTCCGCGGCGGATGCCTTGGTTGCGGATCCAGTCGAAGAAGTTCTCCTGGGACGTGGCCGGAGCGGCGCCGGCCGGCGGGTAGGTGCCGTTGTCCGGACCAGTTCCCGCGGAAGCGCCGGCGGTGGGCTCTTGCTGTGAGCCGGAGGTGCCGGCAGTGCCTGGCGTTCCGGGTTCCTCTGGATTCATGCTGTTCGCGTTCATACTTCGATCCTGCCGCCCCACCCGTCCTTCCCTCTACTGGGGGATACCCTGAATGATCCCTGAGAGACCCCCGAACAACGCTGGTTTCCGGTCCGGGTAACCCTTATCCGTGTTTGGATTGGTACATGACTACCGCTGTACAACGCCCCGTGCTGGTCCGCAGCAGCGACCGCGTGATTGCCGGCGTCTGCAGTGGACTGGCCGATCACTTGGTCTGGCCGGTCAAGTTCGTCCGGCTTGGCATGATCCTGGCGTGTTTCGCCGGCGGCGCAGGTGTGGCCTTCTATGCGTGGCTGTGGACCATGGTTCCCACCGCGGACGAGAACGCCAAGCGCAATGCCCGCCGTCCGGCGTCGCCCATTGCTCCTGCCGTGAGCCTGCCGCCCGTACCAGGGCCCCGTGGTGAAACCACGCCTGCCGGCTTCACGACAGGCGCTGGTGGTCACCAGGCATCGAAAACGTACGACGCCGGATCCTCGCCATCGGCGGCCGGCGCACCTCCTGTCCTAGGTTCTGTCCCGGTCGGCGGGCCGTTTTCGGGGGCAGCTGCTGAGCGCCCGGTCTCCGGCAGCGGCGACGTCCAGGGCCGTGGTTCGGTTCCCGCTGCTGGACCTGCAGGATTCGGCAGTCCGTCTGCCGCGTGGGACTGGGCGGGCAGCGGCGCTGGGGGAGGCTTGGCATCCTGGTTCTCCTCACGGCGCATCCAGTATGGCAAGGAAATCCTGCTTGGCGCGGCTCTGCTCCTGGTGGCCGCCATCTTGGTCGCTCGCCAGTTCGGCGTCGACGTTCCCCTGGGGACCCTCATACCGGCCGCGGCCATCCTGGGCGGTGCGGCGATCGCCTGGATGCAGCTCGACGAAACCCGCAGGGCCGGCTTGGTGGACAAGACGAAGGCCGATCAAGCGGGCGGGTGGGTCCGGCTGGCGGCCGGCCTGGCGCTGGTGGTGGCTGGCGTCCTGGTCATGGTGTCCGGCTCGGGATCGTGGGAACAGACCTGGCTGGCGTTGTTGGCGTCTGTGGCCGTCCTGGGCGGCGTAGCGTTGGTCCTGCTGCCCTGGGGCCTCAAGTTTTGGAAGGACCTGGAAACTGAACGGGCAGGACGCATCCGCGAGACGGAGCGCGCCGAGATTGCCGCCCATCTGCACGACTCCGTACTGCAGACCTTGGCGCTGATTCAACGCAGGGCGGGGTCGGAACAGGACGTCGTGCGGCTTGCCAGGGCACAGGAACGCGAACTCCGGGCCTGGCTTTTCAGTGATGCAGCCAAGGAATCAGGGCTCCTGGCCGAGCGCATCAAAGCGGTCGCAGCGGAGGTCGAAGACTCCCAGGGCCACGCAGTGGAGGTGGTGGCCGTGGGCGACACGGACATGACGGAACGGCACGAGGCCATGGTGCAGGCAGCCCGGGAAGCGATGCTCAACGCCGCACGGCATGGCGGCGGAACGGTGTCCGTGTATGTGGAAAGTACTGCGGGCACCACGGAAATCTTCATCAAGGACCGCGGTCCCGGCTTCGATCCCGATGCTGTTCCGGACGACAGGCTGGGCGTCAAAGAATCGATTATTGGCCGGATGAAGCGGCACGGTGGCGCAGCAACCATCAGCAGCAGCAGCGACGGGACGGAAGTCCGACTGACCCTGCCGTCCGCCAACGGCGACGCGGGCGAACAGCGGAACAATGAAGCCCGGAATGGAGAAGCGAAGCAATGAGCACCAATCCCCAGAGTGGTCCAGAACGCACGGTGCGGGTGGTGATCGTGGATGACCACACCATCTTCCGGTCCGGGCTGAAAGCCGATCTCGATGCCCGCATGGACGTTGTAGGAGAAGCCGGAACGGTGGAGCAGGCCATCGCCGTCATTGCCGAAGCCCGCCCGGAGGTAGTGCTCCTGGACGTTCACCTTCCCGGCGGACTGGGTGGTGGCGGCCGTGAGGTCATTGCTGGATCGGCCGCGTTGCTGGGAACCACCAGTTTCCTGGCGCTCAGTGTTTCGGACGCGGCCGAGGACGTGGTCTCTGTCATCCGTGCCGGTGCCCGGGGTTATGTCACCAAGACCATCTCCGGCAAAGAGATTTCCGATGCCGTGATCAGGGTGGCCGATGGCGACGCCGTCTTTTCGCCGCGGCTTGCGGGCTTCGTGCTGGATGCGTTCGGCACTGCTCCGGCAGATATCGCGGACGATGAACTGGACAAGCTTTCTGCACGCGAACTCGAAGTCATGAGGCTCATTGCGCGGGGATACAGCTATAAGGAAGTCGCCAAGGAACTCTTCATTTCCATCAAGACCGTGGAGACCCACGTTTCCGCCGTCTTGAGGAAGCTCCAACTCTCCAGCCGGCACGAGCTCACCAAATGGGCGGCCGAGCGCCGCCTCCTCTAACGCTCACTCACTTCCCGTCGGGTTTTCCCGATCGCTCTCGCACCTCCCGCGCCTTAAACGCAAACGCTCTCCCACCGGCCGTGGTGGAAGAGCGTTTGCGTTGGCTGGTTGCTACTTGGCCTTGCCCAGGAATTCCTGGATACGGCGGACACCTTCGGCGAGGTCTTCGTCGCCCAATGCGTAGGACAGGCGGACGTAGCCGGAGGGACCGAACGCTTCGCCCGGAACCACGGCTACCTCAACCTCGTCGAGGATCAGGGTGGCGAGTTCCGCAGAGGTAGAGGGACGGACAGGACCGTTGGAGGTCTCAAATTCCTTACCCAGCAGCCCGCGGACGTCCGCGTACACGTAGAAGGCGCCGGTCGGCGTCGGGCATTCAACGCCTTCAATGGCGTTGAGGCCGGCCACGATCGCTTTGCGGCGGCGGTCGAAGGCTACCTTCATTTCGTCGACGGCGGTCAGCGGACCCGTGAGGGCAGCGGCGGCGGCGACCTGCATGATGTTGGAGACGTTGGACGTCGCGTGTGACTGCAGGTTGGTGGCTGCCTTGATGACGTCGGCCGGGCCAATCATCCAGCCCACACGCCATCCCGTCATGGCATAGGTCTTGGCCACACCATTGAGGATGACAACTTTGTCGCCCAGTTCCGGTGCGGCAGTGGCGATGGAGGTGAACTCCACGCCGTCATATGTCAGGTGCTCGTAGATTTCGTCCGTGACAACCCAGAGGCCCTTGGACGCGGCCCATTTGCCGATCTCCGCAACCTGCTCCGGGCTGTACACGGCGCCGGTGGGGTTCGACGGGGAAACGAACAGCAGGATCTTGGTGCGGTCCGTCACGGCTGCTTCCAGCTGCTCGACAGTCACCAGGTAACCCTGTTCCGGACCGGCGAAGACCTCAACGGGCACGCCGCCGGCGAGCCGGATGGCTTCCGGGTAGGTGGTCCAGAACGGGGTGGGGATGATGACCTCGTCGCCCGGATCCACCAACGTAGCGAAGGTGTTGTAGACCGCCTGCTTGCCGCCGTTGGTCACCAGGACCTGGGAGGGGTCAACCTGGTAGCCGGAGTCCCGCAGGGTCTTCTCTGCGATGGCCTTCTTCAGCTCAGGGAGGCCACCGGCGGGGGAGTAGCGGTGGTACTTCGGCTGGCTCGCAGCTTCTATGGCAGCCTGGACGATGTAATCCGGGGTGGGGAAATCGGGTTCCCCGGCACCGAAACCGATCACGGGACGGCCCGCGGCCTTCAGTGCCTTGGCCTTGGCGTCAACGGCAAGGGTGGCGGACTCGGCAATGGCGGAGATTCGCTGTGAAATGCGGGCGGTAGTTGTTCCGGCAGACATCTATGTACCGTTCTTCGCAGGCAGCTCGTGGGCTGGATGATGGGATTCGACGTAAACTACCTTATGCTGTTCTGCGGACCTCCCGGGTGCCCGCCGGACTTTGTGACTGATAATGCTGGTCACAGGTTTTTGGGGCTGGGAGGACCGGAAATGGGCCGGTTCGACTATCGCGAAATTCTTGCGTAGACTGGTTCACCGGTGTTGAAAAGCACCACAGGCTGAAGTGCGGCCTGAAACATGGATTTGATCCATAGGGTAGTGGCGCAATTGGTAGCGCAGCGGTCTCCAAAACCGCAGGTTGCAGGTTCGAGTCCTGTCTGCCCTGCGCAAGCTGTCCCGGCGGAAACGCCGGGGCAAGCGCAGCAACCATGGCTCTGATCAGAGTCGGGTCAACGACTTTGCAAGGTGAGTGAGGATCAGGTGACCGAAACAGCTGCCAGCAGCTCGAAGGGCCGTCCCGCCAAGAAAGCCGATCGTGGCTTCTTCGCCCGTATTGCTCTTTTTGTCCGCCAGGTCATCGGTGAACTGAAGAAGGTCGTTGCTCCCACCCGCAAGGAACTGATCAATTACACGCTCGTGGTGCTGGTGTTCGTGGCCATCATGATGCTCATCGTCACCCTTCTGGACCTGGCCTTCGGCACAGGAGTCAGCTGGGTCTTCGGTGGGTCAGGCGCTACGGACCGCTAAGCGGATCTGTCCGCAAACTGTGTGAAATTCCTTGGTAGTTCAGGGATTTTGCGGGGTTTGCGGAATTGAGCCATTTAAATAGGCATGTTAGGCAATGAGGAAGCAGGAGACCAAGTGTCTGAGCAGGAGCTCGAGGTAAACGAGACTGAGCTGGAAGAAACTGAGGGCGCTGCAGTTGAGGCTGCGGAAGAGTCCGAGGTTGATTCTGCTGCGCCCGAATCTGCCGACGCCGACGATTCCGAAGAGGACTTCGAAGCTGACGTGGACGCCGAGTCTGATGAGGCGTCCGGCGATGTTGCAGACGACGATGCTTCGGAAGAGTCCGACGGCGACGACCTGGCAGCCGCTGCTGCTGCAGCTCCGGCCGATCCGGCCGAAGAATTCAAGGGCAAGCTGCGCCGCCAGGAAGGTGACTGGTACGTCATCCACTCCTACGCAGGCTACGAGAACCGCGTGAAGGCAAACCTTGAGACCCGCATCCAGACCCTGGACATGGAAGATTACATCTTCGAAATCCAGGTCCCCATGGAAGAGGTCGTCGAGATCAAGAACGCGCAGCGCAAGGTCATCAACCGCGTTCGCATTCCCGGCTACGTCCTGGTCCGCATGGATCTGACCGACGCCTCGTGGGGCGCCGTTCGCCACACGCCGGGTGTCACCGGCTTCGTGGGCAACGCCCACAACCCCGTGCCGCTGCGCCTTGACGAGGTCTTCTCCATGCTTGCCCCGGTCTTCGAAGAAGAGCAGGCAGAGCAGGGCAAGCCGGTCAACAAGCAGAACCAGGCTCCCGTGGCCGTCGACTTCGAGGTCGGCGAGTCGGTCATCGTCAAGGAGGGCCCGTTCGAGACCCTTCCGGCAACGATCTCCGAGATCAAGCCCGAGTCCCAGACCCTGGTGGTCCTGGTCTCGATCTTCGAGCGCGAAACCCCGGTGACGCTCGCATTCAACCAGGTCACCAAGATCTAGCTGATTCCAAAATTTCGCTCCAGTCCTGCCTGCTTAGCAGTTCGGGAGCGGCCGGCCGCCTCGCCATGGCGGCCAAAAACCTGGGACGCGCTCCTGTGCCCCAGGAAGCTATTGAGAGAAGGACCCTACATTGGCTCCCAAGAAGAAGGTCACCGGCCTCATCAAGCTGCAGATCCAGGCAGGTGCCGCTAACCCGGCCCCGCCGATCGGTCCTGCGCTTGGCCAGCACGGTGTCAACATCATGGAATTCTGCAAGGCGTACAACGCTGCAACGGAATCCCAGCGCGGAAACGTTATCCCGGTGGAAATCACGGTCTACGAAGACCGTTCCTTCACCTTCATCACCAAGACCCCGCCGGCTGCAGAGCTCATCAAGAAGGCTGCAGGCGTCGCCAAGGGTTCAGCTACCCCGCACACCGTCAAGGTTGCCAAGCTGACCCAGGCACAGGTCGAGGAAATTGCTTCCACCAAGATGGAAGACCTCAACGCCAACGACATCAAGGCTGCTGCCCTGATCATCGCCGGCACCGCCCGCTCCATGGGCATCACCGTAGAAGGCTAGTAGTCTTCGAAGGCCCTTGTGGCCTTCACCCGCCGGGCAACCGGCATCTGAAACATTTGAAATGTCGCAGGATCCTTGCCGGATCCACGACTGTGGCAGGGCCCAGCGCGGTCCGCAGACCACAACTGCACAAGGAGAAACAGCAGCATGGCAAAGCGCAGCAAAGCATATGAGGCAGCCGTAGCCAAGATCGAGGCAGACAAGGTCTACGCCCCGATCGAAGCCATCACCCTCGCGAAGGACACCAACCCTTCCAAGTTCGACGCCACCATTGAGGTAGCTTTCCGTCTGGGCGTTGACCCGCGTAAGGCCGACCAGATGGTTCGTGGCACCGTCAACCTGCCGCACGGCACCGGTAAGACCGCCCGCGTCCTCGTTTTCGCAACCGGTGACAAGGCTGAAGCAGCAATCGCTGCCGGCGCCGACTTCGTTGGTTCCGATGACCTGATCGAAAAGATCGCAGCCGGCTGGACCGACTTCGACGCCGCAGTGGCAACCCCTGACCTCATGGGCAAGGTTGGCCGCCTCGGTAAGGTCCTCGGCCCGCGTAACCTCATGCCGAACCCGAAGACCGGTACGGTTACCCCGGACGTCACCAAGGCTGTCAACGACATCAAGGGTGGCAAGATCGACTTCCGCGTAGACAAGCACTCGAACCTGCACTTCATCATCGGCAAGGTTTCCTTCGACGCCAACAAGCTGGCCGAGAACTACGCAGCTGCACTGGAAGAGGTGCTTCGTTTGAAGCCGTCCGCTTCCAAGGGCCGCTACATCCAGAAGGCTACCGTTGCCACCACGTTCGGTCCGGGCATCACCGTTGACCCGAACGTCACCAAGGTTCTCACCGACGCGTAAGCTTCGCGAGCACTGGCTCTGATAAAGGACCGTCCGGCTACGCCGGGCGGTCCTTTTTCTTGCCTTGTTCCCTGTTCACCGGCAGTGGTGAGCCGTAGGCTGTGGTGCGTGTCGTCGTCGAACGTTCCCGCCCTTGCCGGGTTGTCCGTAGAACGGATTCCGGTCCCGAAAAGCCCCGACGCCATGGGGGCGCCCGATTTCCGCGCCTTCCATGACCTGGACGTCGCCCATCACATGGATCTCTGGGGCAGCCTGGACCGTTGCTCCACGCTGGCCGAGGCTGTCCTCTACTGGCAGGGCAATGAATACGAAGAGCGGCACGTCTTCCTTGTCCGCCTTCATGGAACCGTCGTGGGCAGGGGCACGCTGACCTTGCCGCTGAGCGAAAACACGACGACGGCGGGTGTGGACGTCCTGGTGGACGCCGGTTATCGTCGGCGCGGCATTGGGACGAGGATCCTGGCGGTGCTGGAGCAACTGGCCCGCGAGCGGGAGCGCGTGTCCATTGACGCGTTTTGCTCGGAGCCAATGAGGCTCCTCATCCCGGGTGGGGAGTTGCTGGAGGCAAAGTCCGGCACGGGTGGCGTCCCGCTGGATTCGGCGTCCACCGGCTTCGCCCTCCATCACGGCTATTCCCTGGAGCAGGTCGAAACCAACAGCACGCTGGCCCTTCCGGTCGGGGAAGCGCTCTTGAAGGACCTTGAAGAGCAGGCAAGCAAGCGGGCCGCTGGCTACAGCTTCATTGAATGGCAGGACCGCTGTCCTGATGAGCTCTTGGACGTGTTTGCCAAGCTCAAGAGCCTTATGAGCACCGAGGTTCCCATCGCAGGACTGGGCTGGGAAGGCGAGGAGTGGGATGGCAACCGCGTCCGTGTCGAGGAATCAACCTGGCTTGCGGGTGGGGTCGCTTCCATGGCGGCTGTTGCCCGCCATGACGCCTCGGCGGAGTTGGCGGCGTACACCATCCTCACCCACCGCGAGGCCACCCCGGGCATGGTCTACCAAGAGGACACGCTTGTTGCTCCGGGGCACCGGGGCCATGGCCTTGGGATGCTGGTCAAGATTGCCAATCTTCGCCGTATTCAAGGGATCTGGCCGGCCGCCACGTCCGTGATGACATGGAACGCTAATGAAAACCGGCATATGCTGGCCATAAATATCGCCTTGGGGTTCAAGCCTTCCGGCTTTGACGGCGAATGGCAGAAACGGCTGGAATGACTGTAGACGAGACGAAGACCGTTCAAGTCGAGCAGCTGTGGGTGCCTGACACCTTGGACAGCCCGGACGCTGCTGATTTCCTGGATGCCGTAGAGGTAGGGCGCCGGGTACGCATGGAGACCTGGGGGAGTGACGACCTCGCCTATACGCCCTTGGAAAAGCTGTTGGAGCTTTCTGATCCCTACGAGCGCCAAGTCATTCTGGTGGCAAAAGTAGAGGGCGTCATTGTGGGCACGGTGGATGTTGCCCTGCCCTTGGCGGACAACCTGGACCTGGCTGAATTCACCTTGGACATCCTTCCCGAGTATCAAAGCCAGGGCGTCGGACGACAGCTTTTGGAAGCCGCCGAACAACTGGCCCGGTCTGAGGGCCGCATCATGGCCTTGGTGGACACCAACCATCCTGCAACATCACTGACTGAGGTACCCGAGGACCAACTGATCCCTGGAAGCGGTGCGGGTTTTGTTCCCGTGAGCAGCAGGGAAGTGGACTTTGCCAAACGCGCCGGCTACACCCTGCAGCACATTGAGCAGTTCAGCTCATGCGTGCTGCCGCTGGATTCCAAACTTGTGGGTGATCTGCAGCTCGAGGCCGAAGAAGCCAACGGCGGACGGTACACGCTGCACCACTGGACTGACCGTTGCCCCGATCCTTGGCTGGAAGCCGTGGCCGTACTGGAGAATGCTGCTGGCGAGGTAGTCCGCGACGAGGGAGATGAAGACGCGCCTGAAGTCGAAGCGAGCGGGATGGTTTTCGACGTAACGGTACTGCGCGAAACTGAGGATGCCGCAATGGCGCAGGGCCGGCGCACGGTGGTGACCGCCGTCGAGCACACCGAGAGCGGACGCTTGGTGGGCCTGACCACCATCAGCGTCCTTGCGCACCGCCAGGACGTGGTTTTCCAGGACGACACCTTGGTCCTCCAGGAACACCGGGGTAACAAGCTGGGCTTGCTGATCAAGGTGGCCAACATGGAAAGGCTCAGCGAGCAGTTCCCTGATGCCCGGGTGATCTACACGTGGAACGCGCCCGAGAACCGCTACCTCCTCACGGTGAACAAGCAGTTGGGATTTACGACGGCGGGCGTCACCGGACTCTGGCAGAAGGAACTTCCCGGTCGGGGTAAGGACACGACGTCGTCGGACTAGTCCGCCGTCGATTTGGTTTGGGGAACACTCTCCCGTAACCTTGAACTACCAAAGACCGTCGGTTGATGGGAATCCACTCTTTCGAGCGAAGCTCAATTCTGCAGCTACGCCCTTGAGGCTAAAGTGAATTCCTTGACGAAGGACCCTGAACATAGGGCGGCCGGCGCAGGTGAACGAAGCAAGTCTCCACGGATTCAGTCTGTGTTGAGCCAAGCCCCGTGCATCTGCGCGGGGCGTTTTTTCGTTTTAGCTCTCGTGAGCGGGGACCCGGAAGACCGGCTTTATTCCCCGGAAGGAGGGTTATGACAACGCCTAGCAAGATCTCCGCAGTTGCAGAGATCACCAACGATTTCAAGGAATCGAACGCGGCTGTCCTGACCGAATACCGCGGGCTCACTGTTGCACAGCTCAAGGAACTGCGTGTTGCGCTCGGCCAGGACACCAAGTTCTCGGTCGTCAAGAACACCCTGAGTGCCATTGCAGCCAAGGAAGCTGGAGTTGAAGCATTCAACGATCAGCTCGCCGGCCCTACTGCAATCGCCTTCATCAAGGGTGACGCTGTTGCTGCTGCCAAGAGCCTGACGGACTTTGCCAAGGCCAACAAGCAGCTGGTTATCAAGACCGGCGTCTTCGAAGGCAAGGCATTGGACGCAGCAGGAGTTGCCGCACTGGCAGCCCTCGAGTCCCGCGAACTGCAGCTTGCACGCGTTGCTGGTGTCCTCAAGGCTCCCGCATCCGCTGCTGCTCGCATCATCGACGCCCTGCGCCTCAAGCTTGAAGAAGAGGGCGGCGCATCTGCACCGGCCGCTGAAGAAGCTCCGGCCGCTGAAGAGGCTGCTGCTGAAGAGGTTGCGGCCCCGGCCGAAGCCGCTGAAGCTGCAACCGAAGAGAACTAAGTTCTCCCCTCAATCAAACTCTGGTGCATGGACCGGTTTAGCCCGGATCTGCACCAACTAATGGAAGGACGCCACCATGGCGAAGCTCAGCAACGAAGAGCTCATTGAAGCTTTCAAGGAACTGACCATCATCGAGCTCTCCGAGTTCGTCAAGCTCTTCGAAGAGACCTTCGAAGTTACGGCTGCTGCAGTTGCAGTTGCCGGCCCCGCTGCCGGCGGTGCTGCTGAAGCTGCTGAAGAGAAGACGGAATTTGACGTCATCCTCGAAGCTGCTGGCGACAAGAAGATCGCAGTGATCAAGGAAGTTCGCGCCATCACCTCCCTCGGCCTCAAGGAAGCCAAGGATGTTGTTGACAGCGCACCGAAGGCTGTTCTCGAAGGCGCCACCAAGGAAGCTGCCGAGAAGGCCAAGGCTCAGCTCGAAGAAGCTGGCGCAACGGTTACCCTCAAGTAACTCGTTTTGCTTGGGGAAGCCCCGCCCGCTCCGACTAAGGAGCGGGCGGGGCTTCCTGCGTTTAACGAACCCAAGTAAGTAGCAGAAGATGCCGTTCTGAGCGGTCAGAACGGCATTAACTGCTACTTAGTTGGGTTCGCTGATGTCCGCTACTATCGCGCCCAGCGCGGCGGTGAGGGCGTCGGCGTCCACGAAGGCACTGCGGCCGTGGGCACCTGCGCCCATGGAGATGCGACGCCCTGTGATGGTGGCGTCCGCGTAGACGGGCCACGGCGTGGTGCTGCCCAAGGGCGTGATGGTTCCCCGCTCGTATCCTGTGGCGGCCAAGGCGACGTCGGCGTGGGGGAGCGAGAGCTTGTTGACACCCACCAGCGCGCGCAGCTTCGGCCACGAGATCTGGCGGTCCCCGGGAATCAGCGCGAACAGGAAGCTGCCATCGCGGTGCTTGACCACCAACGACTTCACAATGTCCGCCGGGCTGATGCCCAGGATGCCGGCAGCTTCTTCGAGGCTGCGCGCTGCGGGACGCTCGACGACGTCAACGTCCAGACCGCGGGCGGCAGCATCGGACAGGAACCTCTCAGCACCGTCCGTCACAGGTTCATTCACGTCGGCTCCACCAGTCCTCGTTTCGAAAGTCAGTCCAGGTTCCGTCGTCAGTCGCGGTACAGGAGGAGGGCTTCACCCTGGCCGCCACCGCCACACAGCGACACTGCGGCCTTGCCTGTTCCCCGGCGCTTGAGTTCGTGCGCTGCATGCAGCGCGAGCCGTGCGCCGGATGCCCCGATGGGGTGGCCCAGCGCAATGGCGCCGCCATGGATATTGCACTTCTCCAGCGGATAACGCAGGTCCTTCAAGGATTGGACCGCCACCGAGCCGAAGGCCTCGTTGATCTCAATGAAGTCCAGGTCCTCCGCTTCCCATCCGGCCCGCTTCAGCGCTTGGGCAATGGCGTTGGATGGTTGGGAATGCAGAGAGTTATCCGGGCCGGCAACCTGGCCCGGCTTTCCTACAACAGCCAGGTAATCCAGGCCGTTGTCCTTGGCGAACCGGCGACTGGTCAGCACCAGTGCGGAGGCGCCGTCGGACAAGGGAGAGGAATTGCCGGCCGTGATGGTGCCGTCCGTAGCGAACGCGGCCTTGAGCGGTGCCAGGGTTTCCACTGTCGTGTTGGGGCGGACGCCTTCATCCGTACTGAGGACCAGCGGATCGCCCTTGCGCTGCTTGACCCTCACCGGAGCAATTTCGACGTCGAATGTTCCGTCCGCGATGGCGGCAGCGGCACGCTGGTGGGAAGCAGCGGCAACTTCGTCCTGGGACTTGCGGTCAATGCCGAGGGTGACGTTCTTGGTTTCTGTGGACAGGCCCATGGATTGTCCGTCGAAGGCGTCAGTGAGTCCGTCGTGGGCCGCGACGTCCAGGGCCTGGATGGCACCGTAGGTCCAGCCCTGCCGGGAGCCGGGCAGGAGGTGCGGTGCGCGCGTCATGGATTCCTGGCCGCCGGCCACCACTACGGTGGCGTCGCCGCTGCGGATCATGCGGGCGGCATCAATGACTGCAGTGAGTCCGGAGAGGCACACCTTGTTGATGGTGACGGCAGGGATGTTCCACCCAACGCCGGCCGCAATAGCGCTCTGGCGGGCCGGGTTCTGACCCGCTCCGGCCTGGAGGACCTGCCCCATGATCACGGCGTCCACCTGTTCGGCTTTCACGCCGCTGGCCGCCAAGGCTGCGGTGATGGCATGTGCACCAAGGTCGACGGCGGTGAACCCCGCCAATTGCCCATTGAGCCGACCCTGTGGGGTGCGGGAAGCGGCAAGGATGACAACGTCATTGTCGTCAGCGGAGTTGGTCATGGTCTCTCTTCCGATCCGGGAGTGGTGGTGCAAGGCTATCGCGGGGCGTGCGCCAGCCTACCCTTTCAACGGTTGTGCCTGTCGTGGCATTCCATCGGGATGCTGTGGAGGCCTTTGCTTAGGTGCCTGCAGCAACGGTGCTTGCAATCACGGACGATCTGGGGTAGACAGGAAGGCTGCTTTGCCGTATTGTAGATATTTGCGTCTTCCCTGTTAACCTTCAGCCTTCATATAGCGGTGGGCTTTACCTCTCAGCTGCGCCATTGACGTGCCGTTCCTTAACGTGCATAGCCAATGAGTGGACTGGGTCCGGGTCATATAGCGGAACCGGAATAAGTATCCTGCGGAGCACTCTGCGGGATGCAAACGGGGGAGATCTGAAAACGCCTGAAGGTCTGTGGAAGGATCCCTCTTGGTCGCCTCGAGCACCTCTAATAACGAAACCGCTAACACGGCAAGCACCGATGGTGCCACCCGCCGCCTCTCATTCGCAAAGATTCACGAACCGCTTGATGTTCCGAATCTTCTCGCCCTGCAGACAGACAGCTTTGACTGGCTGGTCGGAAACGAACGCTGGCAGGCGCGGGTAGCGAAGGCTGTCGAGGAGGGCGACCTCAGCGTCGCCACCACCTCCGGACTTGCCGACATCTTCGAAGAGATCTCCCCCATCGAGGACTTCCAGGGCACCATGTCCCTGAGCTTCTCCGAGCCGGAGTTCGCTGACCCGAAGTACACCATGGCCGAATGCAAAGACCGTGACGCCACTTACTCGGCACCGCTGTATGTCAAGGCCGAGTTCATGAACAACAACACGGGCGAAATCAAGCAGCAGACCGTGTTCATGGGCGACTTCCCCCTCATGACTGAAAAGGGAACGTTCGTCGTCAACGGCACCGAGCGTGTCGTTGTCTCCCAGTTGGTCCGTTCGCCGGGCGCCTACTTTGAGCGCACCGCTGACAAGACCAGTGACAAGGACATCTTCACTGCGAAGATCATCCCGTCCCGTGGTGCATGGTTCGAACTCGAAATCGACAAGCGCGACCAGGTCGGCGTTCGCCTCGACCGCAAGCGCAAGCAGTCGGTCACGGTTCTCCTGAAGGCCCTTGGCTGGACCGAAGGCCAGATCCTGGAAGAATTCGGCCAGTACGACTCCATGCGTGCAACGCTGGAGAAGGACGCCACCGAGACCCGCGAAGACGCGCTTCTGGATATCTACCGCAAGCTGCGTCCGGGCGAGCCGCCCACAGTCGAGGCTGCCCAGTCCCTGCTGGACAACCTGTACTTCAACGCCAAGCGCTACGATCTTGCCAAGGTTGGCCGTTACAAGATCAACCGCAAGCTCGGCATCGACCGCTCCCTTGGTGACAAGGAAGCCTCGGTCCTGCACGTTGAAGACATCGTTGCCATGATCAAGTTCCTCGTTGCGCTCCACGCCGGCGAGAAGACCCTCATGGGCAAGCGCGACGGCGAAGACCACGAGCTCCGCGTCGACGTCGACGACATCGACCACTTCGGCAACCGTCGCATCCGCGCCGTCGGCGAACTGATCGAGAACCAGGTCCGCACCGGCCTGTCCCGTATGGAACGCGTCGTCCGCGAACGCATGACCACGCAGGACGTCGAGGCCATCACGCCGCAGACCCTGATCAACATCCGTCCCGTTGTTGCAGCCATCAAGGAGTTCTTCGGAACGTCCCAGCTGTCGCAGTTCATGGACCAGAACAACCCGCTGTCGGGTCTGACCCACAAGCGCCGCCTGTCGGCACTTGGCCCGGGTGGTCTGTCCCGTGACCGTGCAGGCATGGAAGTTCGAGACGTTCACCCGTCCCACTACGGACGTATGTGCCCCATCGAAACCCCTGAAGGCCCGAACATTGGTCTGATCGGTTCGCTGGCGTCCTACGGCCGCATCAACCCGTTCGGCTTCATCGAGACGCCGTACCGCTTGGTCGCGGAAGGCGTCGTTTCCGACGAGGTCCAGTACCTGACGGCCGACGACGAAGCTGAGGTCCTGATTGCACAGGCCAACGCTCCGCTGGATGCTGACAAGAAGTTCTCTGAAGAGACCGTCCTTGTCCGTGCACGTGGTGGTGGAGGCGAGCCCGTTCTGGTTCCCGCTGCCGAGGTTCAGTTCATGGATGTTTCCCCGCGCCAGATGGTGTCCGTGGCAACAGCCCTGATTCCGTTCCTTGAGCATGACGATGCAAACCGTGCACTCATGGGTGCCAACATGCAGCGCCAGGCCGTGCCGCTGGTCCGTTCCGAGGCTCCTTTCGTGGGCACCGGCATGGAGCGCGCAGCAGCCGTTGACGCCGGTGATGTTGTCATCGCGAAGAAGGCAGGTGTGGTCACCGAGGTTTCCGCCGAGCTGGTTGTCATGATCAACGACGACGGTACTGAGACCAACTACCGCATCAACAAGTTCGCCCGTTCCAACCAGGGCAACTGCTACAACCACCGTGTCCTGGTCAACGAAGGCCAGCGCCTGGAAGTTGGCGGCATCATCGCTGACGGTCCCGCAACGGACCAGGGTGAACTGGCCCTCGGTAAGAACCTGCTCGTGGCATTCATGTCATGGGAAGGCCACAACTTCGAGGACGCCATCATCCTGTCGCAGCGCATTGTTGCTGAGGATGTTCTTTCCTCCATCCACATCGAGGAGCACGAAATTGATGCCCGCGACACCAAGCTTGGTGCCGAGGAAATCACGCGTGACATCCCCAACGTGTCCGAGGAAGTCCTTGCAGGCCTGGACGAGCGTGGCATCATCCACATTGGTGCTGAGGTTGAAGCCGGCGACATCCTGGTCGGAAAGGTCACCCCTAAGGGTGAAACCGAACTGACCCCGGAAGAGCGCCTTCTCCGCGCCATCTTCGGTGAGAAGTCCCGCGAAGTCCGCGACACGTCCCTGAAGGTGCCCCACGGCGAGTCCGGTACGGTCATCGGCGTGCGCGTCTTCGACCGCGACAACGACGACGAACTGCCCCCGGGCGTGAACCAGTTGGTCCGCGTCTACGTTGCAGCCAAGCGTAAGATCACCGACGGCGACAAACTCGCCGGCCGTCACGGCAACAAGGGTGTTATCTCCAAGATCCTCCCGATCGAGGACATGCCCTTCCTTGCAGACGGTACCCCGGTGGACATCGTCCTGAACCCGCTTGGTGTTCCGGGTCGAATGAACGTTGGACAGGTCCTGGAAACCCACCTTGGTTGGGTTGCCAAGACCGGTTGGAAGATCGAAGGCGAGCCGGAGTGGGTCAAGAACCTGCCCAACCTGCCCCGTGAAACCGGCCAGACCACCGTTGCCACCCCGGTGTTCGATGGCGCCCGTGAAGAAGAAATCACTGGTCTGCTTGACTCCACCAACGTGACCCGCGACGGCGACCGCCTGATCGATTCCTCCGGCAAGACCCGTCTGTTTGACGGCCGCTCCGGCGAGCCGTTCCCGGACCCGATCTCCGTCGGTTACATGTACATCCTGAAGCTCCACCACTTGGTGGACGACAAGATCCACGCGCGCTCCACCGGCCCGTACTCCATGATCACGCAGCAGCCGCTGGGTGGTAAGGCTCAGTTCGGTGGCCAGCGCTTCGGTGAAATGGAAGTGTGGGCGCTCGAAGCTTACGGTGCCGCCTACACGCTTCAGGAACTCCTCACGATCAAGTCGGATGACATCCATGGTCGTGTGAAGGTCTACGAAGCCATCGTCAAGGGCGAGAACATCCCTGAGCCTGGCGTTCCCGAGTCCTTCAAGGTCTTGATCAAGGAAATGCAGTCGTTGTGCCTGAACGTGGAAGTTCTTTCCACGGACGGAACCACGATCGAAATGCGTGACTCTGATGACGCAGTCTTCACGGCTGCGGAAGAACTGGGCATCGATCTGTCTCGTGCAGAGCCCAGTTCCGTAGAAGAGGTCTAGCAGCTGTTCCGGCGGGCAGCCTCAACACCTGTCCGTCGGAACAGCTCCCTCTTCCCGTAACCAAGAC
Source organism: Arthrobacter sp. WCS2018Hpa-7 (assembly GCF_031843805.1). Lineage (NCBI taxonomy): Bacteria > Bacillati > Actinomycetota > Actinomycetes > Micrococcales > Micrococcaceae > Arthrobacter > Arthrobacter sp. WCS2018Hpa-7. The sequence continues at coordinate 68,948 of NZ_JAVTJB010000011.1, read as the reverse complement.
TTCAGAATTTAGAGAACAAGAGAGAACAGGGACCCTATGTCCAGCGAATCCTCCTTCGGCCTCATGCAGATCGGCCTCGCCACCGCGGAAGACATCCGCGGATGGTCTTACGGTGAGGTCAAGAAGCCGGAAACCATTAACTACCGCACGCTCAAGCCCGAGAAGGACGGCCTCTTCTGCGAGAAGATCTTCGGCCCTTCCCGCGACTGGGAATGCTACTGCGGCAAGTACAAGCGCGTCCGCTTCAAGGGCATCATTTGCGAGCGTTGTGGCGTTGAAGTCACCCGCGCCAAGGTGCGTCGTGAGCGCATGGGCCACATCGAGCTGGCCGCGCCTGTAACGCACATCTGGTACTTCAAGGGCGTTCCCTCGCGCTTGGGCTACCTTCTGGACCTGGCGCCGAAGGACCTTGAGAAGGTCATTTACTTCGCTGCCTACATGATCACCAGCGTTGACACCGAAAGCCGTCACGCCGAACTGCCGAACCTCCAGGTTGAGCACGACCTCGAGAAGAAGCAGATGGTGGACAACCGCGACAGCGACATCGCCACGATCGCCCGCGACCTCGAAGACGAGCTTGCCCGTCTTGAGGGTGAAGGCGCCAAGGCTGCCGACAAGAAGAAGGCCCGGGACTCTGCAGACCGCCAGATGGCGAACGTCCGCAAGCGTGCCGACGCCGACATCGAGCGCCTTGAGCAGGTCTGGGACCGCTTCAAGAACCTCAAGGTCGCTGACCTTGAAGGCGACGAGGGCCTGTACCGCGAACTGCGCGACCGTTACGGTCTGTACTTCGAGGGCTCCATGGGTGCCGAAGCGATCAAGAAGCGTCTCGAAACCTTCGACATGCAGGCTGAGGCGGAGTCACTGCGCGACACCATCCAGAACGGCAAGGGCCAGCGCAAGACGCGTGCCCTGAAGCGCCTGAAGGTTGTCAACGCATTCCTGACCACCAACAACAGCCCGCTTGGCATGGTTCTCGACGCCGTACCGGTGATCCCGCCGGAACTGCGTCCGATGGTCCAGCTGGACGGTGGCCGCTTCGCGACCTCCGACCTCAACGACCTCTACCGTCGTGTGATCAACCGCAACAACCGACTCAAGCGCCTGCTTGACCTCGGCGCTCCGGAGATCATCGTCAACAACGAGAAGCGCATGCTTCAGGAAGCTGTTGACAGCCTCTTCGACAACGGTCGTCGTGGCCGTCCCGTCACGGGTCCGGGCAACCGTCCGCTGAAGTCCCTGAGCGACATGCTCAAGGGCAAGCAGGGTCGTTTCCGCCAGAACCTCCTCGGCAAGCGCGTTGACTACTCCGGCCGTTCGGTCATCGTTGTTGGCCCGCAGCTGAAGCTGCACCAGTGTGGTCTGCCCAAGCAGATGGCCCTGGAGCTCTTCAAGCCGTTCGTGATGAAGCGCCTGGTTGACCTCAACCACGCCCAGAACATCAAGTCGGCAAAGCGCATGGTTGAGCGTTACCGTCCGCAGGTCTGGGACGTACTGGAAGAGATCATCACCGAACACCCGGTGCTGCTCAACCGTGCACCTACCCTGCACCGCCTCGGCATCCAGGCCTTCGAACCACAGCTTGTGGAAGGCAAGGCAATCCAGCTTCACCCGCTGGTTTGTGGCGCCTTCAACGCTGACTTCGACGGCGACCAGATGGCAGTCCACCTGCCGCTGAGCCCGGAAGCCCAGGCCGAAGCCCGCATCCTGATGCTGTCCTCGAACAACATCCTGAAGCCGTCCGATGGCCGTCCGGTGACCCTGCCTTCGCAGGATATGATCATCGGTCTGTACCACCTGACCACCAAGCGCGTCGGTTCTGCCGGCGAAGGCCGCATCTTCTCCTCGGTTTCGGAAGCCATCATGGCGTACGACGCCCGTGATCTGCACCTGAACTCCCAGGTCAAGATCCGCTTGGATGACTTTGTGCCTTATGCAGGCTGGGAAGCTCCGGAAGGTTGGGAGGCCGGTCAGCCGGCTCTCGTTGAAACCTCCCTGGGCCAGGTCATCTTCAACCAGACGCTGCCTGAGGACTACCCCTGGGTTGAGGCTGTTGCTGATAAGGGTGAACTGTCCCGGATCGTCAACGACCTCGCAGAGCGCTACCCGAAGGTAGTTACGGCGGCAACGCTGGACAACCTGAAGGACGCCGGCTTCTACTGGGCCACCCGTTCGGGCGTCACGGTTGCCATCTCCGACATCGAGGTGCCTACCTCCAAGCCTGCCATCCTGGCCGGTTACGAGGCCATGGCTGCCAAGATCCAGGGCCAGTACGACAAGGGCCTGATCGACGACGACGAGCGTCGCCAGGAACTGATCGAAATCTGGAACAAGGCCACCAACGAAATCGCCCAGGCGATGCGTGACAGCCTGTCCCCGATGAACACCATCAACCGCATGGTGTCCTCCGGTGCACGTGGTAACTGGATGCAGGTCCGCCAGATCGCGGGTATCCGTGGTCTTGTGGCCAACCCGAAGGGTGAGATCATTCCTCGCCCGATCAAGTCCTCCTACCGCGAGGGCCTGTCGGTGCTGGAATACTTCATCGCCACGCACGGTGCCCGTAAGGGTCTGGCCGATACCGCTCTCCGTACCGCCAACTCGGGTTACCTGACCCGTCGTCTGGTGGACGTTTCGCAGGACGTCATCGTCCGCGAAGAGGACTGCGGCACCGAGCGCGGTCTGCTCACGCCGATCGCCGTGCCGGATTCCAACGGTGAGCTCGTCCTGGACGAGAACGTCGAAAACAGCGCCTACGCACGTACGCTGGCTGTCGACGTCGTCGATGCCCAGGGCAACGTCCTGGCTGCCGGCGGCACCGACTGCGGCGACGTCGTCATCGATCAGCTGCTGGCTGCAGGCATCACCGAGGTCAAGGTCCGCTCCGTACTCACCTGTGAGTCCAAGGTCGGTACCTGTGCACTCTGCTACGGTCGTTCGCTGGCCACTGGCAAGACCGTTGACATCGGCGAGGCCGTGGGCATTATTGCCGCGCAGTCCATCGGTGAGCCCGGTACCCAGCTGACCATGCGTACGTTCCACACCGGTGGTGCTGTTTCGGCCGGCGGTGGCGACGACATCACCCAGGGTCTGCCCCGTATCCAGGAGCTCTTCGAAGCCCGTACTCCGAAGGGTGTCGCACCGATTGCTGAAGCAGCCGGCCGCATCACCATTGAAGAGTCCGAGCGCCAGATGCGTCTTGTCATCACTCCGGACGATGGTTCCGAAGAGATTGCCTACCCGGTACTGCGCCGTTCACGTCTCCTCATCGAAGATGGCGAGCACGTCAGCGTCGGCCAGAAGCTGATCAACGGTCCGGTGGACCCGAAGCAGGTTCTGCGCATCATGGGTCCGCGCGCTGCACAGAAGTTCCTTGTGGACGAAGTACAGGGCGTTTACCGCAGCCAGGGTATTGGTATCCACGACAAGCACGTCGAGGTTATCGTCCGCCAGATGCTGCGTCGCGTGACCGTCATCGAATCCGGCGACTCCGACCTGCTCCCCGGTGAGCTTGCAGAGCGCGCCCGCTTCGAGGACGAGAACCGCCGCGTCGTGTCCGAGGGCAAGTCCCCGGCTTCGGGTCGTCCGGAACTCATGGGTATCACCAAGGCTTCCTTGGCTACTGAGTCCTGGCTGTCGGCTGCTTCCTTCCAGGAAACCACCCGCGTCCTGACGCAGGCGGCCATGGAAGGCAAGAGCGATCCTCTGCTCGGCCTCAAGGAAAACGTCATCATCGGTAAGCTCATCCCGGCTGGTACGGGTCTGCCCCGCTACACAGAGGTCACTGTGGAGCCGACGGAAGAAGCAAAGGCAAGCCTGTTCACGGGCCCCAGCGCTTTCACCGACTTCTCCTATGACGCCCTGGGCGGCGACGGAGCTCCCGAGTTCCACGCCATCCCGCTGGATGACTACGACCTCGGTAACGACTTCCGCTGATCCGTTGTCCTCCCGCCGTCATGGCTGAGTTGACGCCGTAAAGGTCCGGCCCCGTACTCCATGAGTGCGGGGCCGGACCCGTTAACGGCGGCAGCTTTTCGCGCAGTCAGGCGGGGGAGTGGAGGACGACGGCGGCAGCCGGGTTGCGCCGTCGTCCTCCATACACCCGATTAAGGCCTTAGATCAAGCCGTGCTAGACTTTTGGTAATTGTTCTGTGTGGCAGTGGATGAAGGCCGCCGCAGCATCATTTTGGTTTTGTTCTCATGGTGCTGGGTGGAGCCTGTTTCCGGGTTGCGGGCAACATGCGCAACGAATGCCGCACTTTTGCACGCCTACCGGAGTTTCGGCCGGCTGCACGAGCAACGCCAAAGTTCCCACGTTTACACCGGCTGGCGCCGGTGTGTGGGGGCAGAGATCAAACAACGGAGAACACGAAAGTGCCTACGATTAACCAGCTGGTCCGCAAGGGCCGCACGCCGAAGGTCTCCAAGACCAAGGCTCCCGCGCTGAAGGGCAGCCCGATGCGCCGCGGTGTTTGCACCCGCGTTTACACCACCACCCCCAAGAAGCCGAACTCGGCTCTCCGTAAGGTGGCACGTGTGCGTCTCAACGGTGGCGTAGAAGTAACCGCCTACATCCCCGGTGTTGGCCACAACCTCCAGGAGCACTCCATCGTGCTCGTCCGTGGTGGTCGTGTGAAGGACCTTCCGGGTGTCCGCTACAAGATCGTCCGCGGCGCACTCGACACCCAGGGTGTCAAGAACCGCAAGCAGGCTCGCAGCCGTTACGGCGCAAAGATGGAGAAGAAGTAATATGCCTCGCAAGGGTCCGGCCCCGAAGCGGCCGCTAGTTTCCGATCCCGTTTACGGCTCCCCGTTGGTCACGCAGCTGATCAACAAGGTTCTTGTCGACGGCAAGAAGTCCACCGCAGAGCGCATCGTTTACGGTGCACTTGAAGGTGCACGTGCCAAGTCCGGCGGCGACCCCGTTGCCGCTCTCAAGAAGGCCATGGACAACGTCAAGCCTTCCCTCGAGGTACGTTCACGCCGTGTTGGTGGCGCTACCTACCAGGTTCCGGTTGAGGTCAAGCCGGGTCGCTCCACCGCCCTCGCTCTGCGTTGGCTCGTGGGCTACTCCAAGGCCCGCCGCGAGAAGACCATGACCGAGCGCCTCCAGAACGAAATCCTGGATGCCTCCAATGGTCTTGGTGCCGCTGTGAAGCGTCGCGAAGATACCCACAAGATGGCCGAGTCCAACAAGGCCTTCGCACACTACCGCTGGTAAAAACTTTCCGGACGCCGCCGGCTCACTGAGCCGGCGGCGAACGTGTAGTCCATCCGAAAGGGAGACCCCGTGGCACAGGACGTGCTTACCGACCTTAATAAGGTCCGCAATATCGGCATCATGGCCCACATCGATGCCGGCAAGACCACCACTACCGAGCGCATCCTGTTCTACACGGGTGTGAACCACAAGATCGGCGAGACGCACGACGGCGCTTCGACGACTGACTGGATGGAACAGGAAAAGGAACGCGGCATCACCATCACGTCTGCCGCCGTGACTTGCTTCTGGGACAAGAACCAGATCAACATCATCGATACCCCGGGCCACGTGGACTTCACGGTTGAGGTTGAGCGCTCCCTGCGCGTCCTCGACGGTGCAGTTGCAGTGTTCGATGGCAAGGAAGGCGTGGAGCCGCAGTCCGAGACTGTTTGGCGCCAGGCTGACAAGTACAACGTTCCGCGTATCTGCTTCGTCAACAAGATGGACAAGCTGGGCGCTGACTTCTACTTCACCGTAGACACCATCATCTCCCGCCTTGGTGCCAAGCCGCTGGTTATGCAGCTGCCCATCGGCGCTGAGAACGACTTCATCGGTGTCGTTGACCTCCTCGAAATGCGCGCCCTGGTTTGGCCTGGCGACGCAAAGGGTGACGTCACCATGGGCGCTTCCTACGAAGTGCAGGAAATCCCGGCGGACCTCCAGGCCAAGGCTGAAGAGTACCGTGCACAGCTCGTAGAGACTGTGGCCGAGGCTTCCGAAGAGCTCATGGAGAAGTACCTCGAAGGTGAAGAACTCACCCTTGAGGAACTGAAGGCCGGCATCCGCAAGATGACCATCAACTCCGAGCTCTACCCGGTGTTCTGTGGTTCTGCCTTCAAGAACCGCGGTGTCCAGCCGATGCTTGACGCTGTTGTTGACTTCCTGCCGAACCCGCTCGACGTCCCGCCGATGATCGGTCACGATCCTCGCGACGAAGAGAAGGAACTCACCCGCAAGCCGTCTGCAGACGAGCCGTTCTCGGCCCTCGCCTTCAAGATTGCTGCGCACCCGTTCTTCGGCCAGCTGACCTTCGTCCGCGTGTACTCAGGTCACGTTGAGGCAGGCGCCCAGGTGGTTAACTCCACCAAGGGCAAGAAGGAACGCATCGGCAAGCTGTTCCAGATGCACGCCAATAAGGAAATGCCCGTTGAGGGCGCTACCGCCGGCCACATCTACGCAGCTATCGGTCTGAAGGACACCACCACGGGTGACACCCTGTGTGATTCCAACAACCAGATCGTCCTCGAGTCCATGAGCTTCCCGGAGCCCGTGATCTCGGTTGCCATCGAGCCCAACACCAAGGGTGACCAGGAGAAGCTCTCCACGGCTATCCAGAAGCTCTCCGCTGAGGACCCGACCTTCCAGGTCTCCCTCAACGAAGACACGGGCCAGACCATCATCGCCGGCATGGGCGAGCTCCACCTGGACATCCTGGTGGACCGCATGCGCCGCGAATTCAAGGTCGAGGCAAACGTCGGCAAGCCGCAGGTTGCTTACCGCGAAACCATCAAGCGCGCAGTCGAGCGTCATGACTACACGCACAAGAAGCAGACCGGTGGTTCGGGTCAGTTCGCAAAGATCCAGATCGCGATCGAGCCCATGGACACCGCTTCCGGCGAGCTGTACGAGTTCGTGAACAAGGTCACTGGTGGCCGCGTTCCGCGCGAATACATCCCGTCCGTTGACGCTGGTATCCAGGATGCACTGAACGACGGCGTCCTGGCCGGGTACCCGGTTGTCGGCATCAAGGCCACGCTGATTGATGGCGCGTCCCACGATGTTGACTCTTCGGAAATGGCGTTCAAGATCGCCGGACGTATGGCTTTCAAGGAAGCTGCACGTAAGGCGAACCCTGTTCTGCTTGAACCGCTGATGGATGTTGAGGTCCGCACACCTGAGGAATACATGGGTGATGTTATTGGTGACCTGAACGCCCGCCGTGGCCAGATGCAGTCCATGGAAGACGCAGCAGGTGTGAAGGTTATCCGTGCACACGTTCCGCTGTCCGGCATGTTCGGCTACATCGGTGACCTCCGGTCCAAGACCCAGGGTCGCGCTGTGTACTCCATGACGTTCAACAGCTACGCGGAGGTCCCGAAGGCAGTTGCCGACGAGATCATCCAGAAAACCCGCGGCGAGTAATCTCCCGGTAACGGATGCAATTCCGGTATCGGGAAGGCATCTAAGCGCGTGAGGCGGGGCTGCGGCGACAGCCGCGGCCCCGCCCCTGCGCAAACAGGCTCGAGGAACTACTATTGGTTCCTGAATCTGCAATTTCACCAAAACCAAGCCCCCAAGTAGACTTGCTAAAGTTTCTGCCGCGAAAAGCGCGGCCGAGGAGCACTTCACTTGAAATCGTTCTAGGAGGAACCTGTGGCAAAGGCAAAGTTCGAGCGGACTAAGCCGCACGTCAACATCGGCACCATTGGTCACGTTGACCACGGTAAGACGACGCTGACTGCCGCCATTTCCAAGGTGCTGTACGACCAGTACCCGGATCTCAACGAGCAGCGCGACTTCGCGTCGATTGACTCTGCTCCGGAAGAGCGCCAGCGCGGTATTACGATCAACATCTCCCACGTGGAGTACCAGACCGAGAAGCGCCACTACGCACACGTAGACGCCCCGGGTCACGCTGACTACATCAAGAACATGATCACCGGTGCTGCCCAGATGGACGGCGCAATCCTCGTGGTTGCTGCAACCGATGGTCCGATGGCTCAGACCCGTGAGCACGTTCTGCTCGCCCGCCAGGTTGGTGTTCCCTACCTGCTGGTCGCACTGAACAAGTCCGACATGGTTGATGACGAAGAACTCCTCGACCTCGTCGAAATGGAAGTTCGTGAGCTCTTGAGCTCGCAGGGCTTCGATGGCGATGAGGCTCCGGTTGTTCGCGTTTCCGGCCTCAAGGCTCTGGAAGGCGACCCGGTTTGGGTCAAGTCCGTCCAGGACCTGATGGCAGCTGTCGACGAGTCCGTTCCGGACCCCGTACGTGACCGCGACAAGCCGTTCCTGATGCCGATCGAAGACGTCTTCACGATCACCGGTCGTGGCACCGTTGTTACGGGCCGCGCCGAGCGTGGAACCCTCGCCATCAACTCCGAGGTCGAGATCGTTGGCATCCGCCCGATCCAGAAGACCACGGTTACCGGTATCGAGATGTTCCACAAGCAGCTCGACGAAGCATGGGCCGGCGAGAACTGTGGCCTCCTGCTCCGCGGTCTGAAGCGCGACGATGTCGAGCGTGGCCAGGTTGTCGTCAAGCCGGGTTCCATCACCCCGCACACCGACTTCGAGGCTAACGTCTACATCCTTTCCAAGGACGAAGGCGGACGTCACAACCCGTTCTACTCCAACTACCGCCCGCAGTTCTACTTCCGTACCACGGACGTAACCGGCGTTATCACCCTGCCGGAAGGCACGGAAATGGTTATGCCTGGCGACAACACTGAGATGACCGTTGCGCTCATCCAGCCGATCGCTATGGAAGAGGGCCTCGGCTTCGCTATCCGCGAAGGCGGCCGCACCGTTGGTTCGGGACGTGTCACCAGCATCATCAAGTAGTCACTACTTGTAGATCGGTGACCTTCCGGCCCAGCCGGTAGTCATTCAAGAAGAACCCCACCGTTTCGGCGGTGGGGTTTTTTTTTGGTATAGTTACTCTATCGATTGGATAAACGCGGGCGAAATGCCAGATTCCCGTGACATCAAGGAGTAGCCATGGAAGTCCTGCTAGTACTGATACTCCTTGCTGTGACAGGGGCGGTGAGCGGTGCCATCGGTCGACGCAGTGGCCGAAAAGATGCCGCAGCCATCACAGGAATATCTGAGCAGCGCGCCTTTCAGGCAGGTTATCTGGCAGGTCACATGGCCGGCTGGCGCGACGCCGAGGCCAAGATGCGGGTTGCGGAGGTATCGACGCCCCAGTCACCCGCCGCTCCGGTTCCCGAGACCTCCGGTGCAGGCCCGATCGTGACACCTGCATCAGCACCACAGCATCCGCCAACGCACGTGGGCGCGCCGTTCCCCACGCAGGCGCCCATGCCGCCCACGATGCATCCACCAACGCACGTGGGCGCGCCGTTCCCCGCGCAGGCCCCCGCGCCGTTCGCCACGCAGGCCCCCGCGCCGTTCCCCGCGCAGGCCCCCATGCCGCCGTCGGGCGTTCAACGTCCCGTATCTCCGCAGCGCCCCGTCGCGGCGGCACAGCAGCAGTCGGCAGCGAGCCAGCAGGCGCCGATACTGCGGGAAACTCCCGAGGCAACCGCAGCGCGCAAGGCTAAGCGCGACCAACAGAACATCAACGTCACGCTCTACGTGGCCAGTCTTCTTTTGGTCGCCGCGGGTGCCCTCTTTGTGGGGACAAGCCTCCCTGAGCTCTTCCGCTTTGCAGGTATCTGCTTCATCACCACCCTGTTCTACGTTGCCGGTTTGGTCATCCATGCCAAAATGCCGCGGTTGCGTCCAGCCGCAGTTGCCTTCGTCGGCACGGGTTTGGCGCTCATTCCCGTGACGGGCCTTGCCATGTACAACTTCGTCCTGCCCAACGGTCCTGCCGCGTGGCTGGTCACCTCACTGCTGGGAACAGCTGTGTATGCCTATACCGCGGTTCGCCTGGACAACAAGGTCCTGGCTTTTCTTTCCCTCAGCTTTGTGGTCTCTACCGCGTGGTCCGGAGTATCCGTGCTGGGTGGCGCATTGGTCTGGTACTTCACGGCGCTGATAGGAGTAGCCATTGTCCTGACCCTGGGTGCGCTGATTCGTCCGCGGTGGTTGCCGCCACTTTATGTTCGTCCGCTGATGCTGCTCCATCCCTATGTGGTCCCCTTGGTAGCGCTTGCGGTCACGTTCACGCCGCACCTCCTTGCCAAGGGTGAATACCCGCTGGTCATGCTGATGTGCGGCATGTACTTCGCCGTAGTGGCCCTCATTCCACACGCCAGGTACAGGCTGCAGCACGCCTACGGAGCGCGGGCAACGCTGACGCTGGCGCTGCTGGGAGTGGTCTGGGACGCCACCTCGGATGTCAGTGCAGTGATGCTTGCAGCAGTCACTTGCTGTGGAGTCCAGTCCCTGGGAGTTGCGCTCGGGGGAGAGGGGCTGAAGCTGCGTTATTGGTGGAACGACGCCCTCTCCTGCCTGGGCCTTCAATTGGCGACGTCAGCCATCCTGACAGTGGTTGTGGCCCTCGGGGCTTACGAGTTGCCCTCCTACGTTCCACTCACCGTGACCATGGTGACCGCCATGGTGGTGGGCTGGAAGTTGGGCCACGGCACGGAGTTCGCGCCCGGCGTCGTTCTCGCGGTGTCCCTGCCGTTCATGGGCCTGCTGGGCGCGTGGCCGGTGTCGGGGCTCCTGGCGTCCGCCGCCCTGTACTGGTCAGTGCGCGCGGCTGCTCATCCGGTTGCGTTCCGCCAGCCCTTGGTCCTTGCAGCACGAATTGCCGTGACGGCGGCCGTGCCTACTGCGGCTGCTGGCGTCTTTGTGGACAGCCCGGACAGGATCGCCATATCTTTGGTGGCGCTCGTGGCTGCGGCTGGAGTGCAGCAATTGGTCAGCGCCTGGCTTCAACGTTCAGGCATCCACCTGCTTGTTCCACTGGCGACTACTGCTGGATTCGGCGGGCTCGCAGTGGCGGGCTTGCTCGTCCTGCCGATCGCGGACCACGCTGCGGGGCATCCACTCGTAGCAGCCGCAGTGCTGTTGGTGTTGTTCTCCGGCGTAGCCTCGGGTGCTCTGATTTACCCGCCCACCCGGCAAAGCGAGGCCGGCGTCGAGTCCTGGCGTCCTACCTTGGGTGAGGTACTTGCCCCCGCCACTGCCGTCGTTGCCGGCGTGGTGGCATCGGCCACGGTGTCGATGGCATTGGGCAACGTGGTCCTGCTGGCAGCGGTCGCCTACTTTACGGCGACTGCTTTGCGAATTCCTGTTTCCTTCCACCGCCAGTCCTATTGGTGGCTGGCACGGGCTGCAGGTACCGTCTTGGCCGGTTCGGCCTATTTCGACGCGATACGGAATGGTCGGAGCGTCAGCGTGGCTGGCGAGCTTCCCTCGGTGGCACTGGTCATAGTTGCGGCGGGGGCCCTGCAATTGGTCCTTCCCCTGCAGCAAAGCGGCCGCAGGCGCTTCCCCCACGCTTCGGTGGTGGACGCCGGAGCTGTGGTAGCAGTGATGGCAGGAGCGGCCGCGGTCCTGACGATTTCCATGGCAGCAGGGGAGCAGTTCCTGCGTGGAAGCTGGCAGCCTGGGTTTGCGGCGATTGCGACGGCACTTGCGGCAATTCTCTGCGGGGTTGTCCTGCGCCGGCATCCGGCAGCGTGGCTATTTGCGCCGGCAGCCTTGGTGCTGCTTCTGGCTTTGCGGCTTGGAAGTGTGCGGGATGTGGAAATCCTGTTGGGGCTTTTCGCAGCCTACAGCGGTTTCATGGTGGCCGTGGCGAAGGGCCGTTTGGTACGCGGCGCCTACATGCTGGGACTCCGTGTTTTGTCTTTGGCCTTCATCGGTGTGCTGGTGGGGGACCTCTCAGAGTCGACCACCACCGTCTCCATGACCATGGCTGTGGTCCTTGTGCTGCAGCATGCTGTGACCTGGATCCAGAGAAGCCGGGGGGTGGACATCGCCTTCCAGCAGGCCGTGGTGTGGGCTACTGTGGCTGCCCAGCTCCTGCTACCCGTGGCTTACCTCGTGGCAGGGAGCTACGACGGCGGCGGCCGTTGGGTGGTCCTTGTCGAGCTGGGACTCTCCGCAGCCTCTGCGCTGATCGCTTGGCGTCTTCTGGGTATCCATGGAACCCAATACTTCGGCATCCCTGCCCTAGCCGGCGGTGTGATAGCTGCCGGTCCGTCCTTGACGTTCCCGTCGGGCACCTGGATGTACCAACCACTGCTGGATAGGGCCCAGGTACCGGTGGTGCTTTTGGGGCTCGCCGCCGTGCTCGTGGTTATCCGGGTTGCGCGTGCCACGGTCCGTCCCGGACAAGGTGCCGCCGGTCACGTTGCGGAGCGCTGGTTCTGGTTCATTGCAGCGCTTGCGTTCGTAGTTAGTGGTGGCTTGTTGACCCTTGGCGTGTCATACCCCCTGACTGGGTTGACGGTGCTGGTCCTCGCGTCAGTGCTTTTCGCTGCCTCGCACGTTGAACACTTGCCTGCCCTCTACCTCGGCGCCGCCCCGTCCGTGCTGGTAGGTGCCGTTCCCGCCGTCGAAGGTTTACTCAGGGGCATGGCGCCTGGAGTGTGGAGCCACTACGCGCCTTGGCTGGTGGGTGGCGTTGGAACCGCGGTCCTTCTTTACGCGGTGAAGCGGCTCGGAGGAGCGGCAATCGGTGGGCAGCCCTTGAGGCGAAACGCCCTGACGGGAACGGCAGCCGTGGCGCTGGGGTCGTCGGCCGCCGTTGGATTGATCCGCGATGAGACATCATGGGTCGGTTTTGTCCTGGTAGTCGCGACCGGTGCGCTGGTAGTCGTTGAGATGCCGTACAGCAAGTGGCTTGCTGCAGAAATTGCGGCGCTGGCTTCTTTGGCCGCCCTCCAGCGGGCGGCGTTGTTTGTGGGCGACTCCGGGCCGGACTGGTTCTGGACTGTGCAGTGGTACGTCCTGGCTGGGGCCGTTTTAGCAGGGCTGCGCTACATAAGAAGGCAGCGGAGCGAAGGCCTGCTTCGGCTCGCCATTGCCGCGGGCGTCCTGTCTTCGACATCCTTGGGGACCATCTTTGGAGGAACTGCCCCCCAGCAGTTGTACGTCCTGGTGGGCCATGCGGTGCTTCTGGTCGCCGGATTGCTGCTGGCCGAAAGAGTCATGGTGTGGTGGGGTGCCGTGGGCGTTGCCCTCAGCGTCATGTGGGCCCTGCGCTCGTACGCGTTCGCCATGCTCGCGCTGGTTGCCCTGGCGTTGATTGTCCTGGCAGTGTGGCGCTTGAACCGAAAGCCGCAGGCGCCGGGGGGTGTGCCGCCGCAGAACTTTGCCCCGGGTGGTGTGCCGCCGCAGAATTTTACCCCGGGTGTTGTGCCCCCGCAGGACTTCGCGCCGGGCAACGCAAGCCCCGACAGCTTCAACCGGAGCAATGCTTCACCGGACAATGCACAACCCGACGGCCTCAACCCTGGCAATGCGGCGACCGGCAATGTCCCGTGGGGACAGGGCAGGGACGGAATCAGATAATCTGGCAGTCTACGAAGAGGAGCGCAGTATGGAATTCCTGATTTTCCTGGCAGTTATTGCCGCCATCGGTGGCGGCGTGCTGTGGGGCCGCAAGAACTTCCGGAGCGAGATTGAACGCGCAAAGCGCATCAGGCGTGCCAACAAGAACAAGTAACCCGACGTTTTAGCGGGACTGGGCTATTCAGGGGCTTTAGGGTTCGTGGGAGCGGGCCCGCTCCAACGCACGTAGCCAGTAGTAGGACTCCTTGGGAGTCCGTTCCTGGGTGTGGAAGTCTACATGGACCAAACCGAAACGCTGTGAGTAGCCGGCTGCCCATTCGAAATTGTCCAGCAGCGTCCAGACGTAGTAGCCGCGCAGATCCACATCCTCGGCAATACCGCCGGGGCCTGTTGCTGTCAGGGCGTGGCCGAGGTGCTCAGCCAGGTAGGAAATGCGGTTGGTGTCCTGAAGGGGGCCGTCAACGTGGGCCGGTTCCGGAAAACTTGCCCCGCCTTCGGTGATGTACACCGGGGGAAGGGCGTCTCCGTACCGGTCCTTCATTTGGCGCAGCAGCAGCGCCAGGTAATCCGGTGCAACGGGCCAGCCGAACCCTGTGGTTTCATACTCCTGGTAGGCGGCCAAGTGGAAAGGAACTTCGCTCATTTCCGGCGACCTTCCGGTGGGGATCTCCGCCGGCCCAGGGCCTGCTGCCACCTTCACGGGGTAGTAGTAGTTGAGCCCGTAGAAGTCCAAGGGTTGGCTGATCAAGTCAAGATCGCCGTCGTGAATGGTGCCGAGTGAACGGAACCACGGCTTCATGGGCCAGGGTGGCTTGGGGTATTGGCCAAGCAGTATCGCATCGGCATAGATGCGGTTGAGGATCAGGTCCAGCGCCTGCGTCATCAGCCGGTCGCCAAGACTGTTGCTGGCGGACTCGACGGGGCAGTGCATGTTGGACACCCCGATCTGCCCTTTGACGCCGGCGTCCCGGAGGGCCCGAACGGCCATTCCGTGTCCGAGTAATTGATGATGTGCGGCAGGCAGCGAATCAAACAGCAGCTGCCGGCCCGGGGCGTGCACACCCAAGGAGTACCCCTGCACGGTGACTGACACGGGCTCGTTCATAGTGACCCAGTGGTCAACGCGGTCACCGAAGCGGTCTGCCGCTGCGGCGCAGTAGACGGCGAAGCGCTCGGCAGTGTCCCGGTTCATCCACCCTCCGGCATGCTCCAGTTCCAATGGTGTGTCCCAGTGGAACAGCGTGGCCATGGGGGAGATGCCGGCGGCCAGGAGTTTGTCGATGAGGCGATCGTAGAAGTCCAGGCCGCGTTGGTTGATGGAGCCCTTGCCGCCGGGTTGGATCCGCGGCCAGGACAACGAGAAGCGGTAGGAGTCCACGCCAAGCTCCTGCATCAATGCGATATCTTCATCGGAGCGGTTGTAATGGTCGCACGCAACGGTGGGGGAGTCGCCGTCGACTATTGCTCCTGGCTTTTCCGCGAAGGCATCCCAGCCCGAAGGACCGCGGCCATCAGCGGTCAGGGATCCTTCAATCTGGAAAGCTGCCGACGCCACCCCCAGAGTGAAACCTGGACGCAGGCGCGCGGCAAGATCTTCCACGGAGCCTGAATCCTGGACGGTCATGCCACCCATCTTCCTCAGGCGCAGGCGCCCGGGCAATGGTCCTGCGGGGCCCTTATACCGTCGATTGGCCTTTGCCTCATATTTCCGCCATACTGGATGAGTTGTTCAAGCGCTTCTTCGTGTCCCGATCCGGATAATGCCGGATGTCAGGGTCCAGGTGGAAGCCCAAACATAACCCTGAACCCCATGGAATGCGGTCGAGTCTGCGTGGAAATCGCGACACGCCCGACCGCGGGGGTCGGTGCGCCGGCAGGTTGAGGAACCCGGAATATCCGGATTCAGCTTGTGCGGCGTGTGGTGGTAAATCCTCAAACGCTTCGGCGGCCACATCAACAGGTAAGTAAACAGAGCAGCCCTAACTAGAGCAGCACTAGCTGAAAGAGAGTCAGGCGACATGGCGGGACAAAAAATCCGCATCCGGCTGAAGTCATATGACCACGAGGTCATTGATGTTTCAGCGCGGAAGATCGTTGAGACGGTCACGCGCGCAGGCGCAACGGTAGTCGGCCCGGTGCCGCTGCCCACAGAGAAGAACGTTTACTGCGTAATTCGCTCTCCTCACAAGTACAAGGACAGCCGTGAGCACTTCGAAATGCGTACTCACAAGCGTCTGATCGACATCATCGACCCCACGCCGAAGGCCGTCGACTCGCTTATGCGTCTCGATCTGCCTGCAGACGTGAACATCGAAATCAAGCTCTAGGGAGGTGCTGAGAGACTATGACCGCAACCCGTAACGTAAAGGGCCTGCTGGGCACGAAGCTCGGCATGACCCAGGTCTGGGACGAGAACAACAAGCTCATCCCGGTAACTGTTGTCCAGGCTGACTCCAACGTCATCACCCAGCTGCGCAACGCAGAGGTAGATGGCTACGTCGCCGTACAGATCGGCTACGGCCAGATCGACCCCCGCAAGGTCACCAAGCCGCTGGCTGGTCACTTTGAAAAGGCTGGCGTCACCCCTCGCCGCCACGTCGTCGAACTGCGTACCGCAGACGCCGCATCCTACGAGCTGGGCCAGGAGCTCTCTGTTGAGATCTTCGAAGCCGGCCAGAAGATCGACGTCGTCGGCACCTCAAAGGGTAAGGGCTTCGCCGGTGTTATGAAGCGTCACGGCTTCCACGGCGTTGGCGCTTCCCACGGTGCCCACAAGAACCACCGTAAGCCTGGCTCCATCGGTGGCGCATCCACCCCGAGCCGCGTCTTCAAGGGCCTGAAAATGGCCGGCCGCATGGGCGCCGAGCGTCACACCACGCTGAACCTCACGGTTCACGCTGTTGACGTTGAGAAGTCGCTGCTCCTTATCAAGGGTGCCGTTCCCGGCGCCCGCGGCCAGGTCGTACTCGTACGCACCGCCGTGAAGGGAGCCTAGTTCAATGACTAGCACTGTCAAGGTAGACCTGCCTGCAGAGATCTTCGACGTCCAGACCAACGTGCCGCTGCTGCACCAGGTCGTCGTCGCACAGCTCGCTGCTGCACGCCAGGGTACCCACAAGACGAAGACCCGCGCCGAGGTTTCCGGTGCAGGTCGCAAGCCGTTCAAGCAGAAGGGCACCGGCCGCGCCCGTCAGGGTTCAATCCGTGCTCCTCACATGACCGGCGGTGGCGTTGTCCACGGTCCGACCCCTCGTGACTACAGCCAGCGCACCCCCAAGAAGATGAAGGCTGCTGCACTCCGCGGCGCCCTGTCTGACCGCGCCCGCAACGGCCGCATCCACGTCATCGCTGAACTGGTAGCCGGCACCAAGCCGTCCGCCAAGGACGCACTGGCTTCGCTGCGCTCCGTCACTGAGCGCAAGAACCTGCTCGTCGTAATCGAGCGCGCCAACGATGTTGCAGCACTTTCCGTGCGCAACCTCCAGGATGTTCACGTTCTGTACGCAGACCAGCTGAACACCTACGACGTGCTTGTCTCCGACGACGTGGTCTTCACCAAGGCTGCTTTCGAGGCGTTCGTCGCTGACAAGGCAAAGAACGAGGAGGCCTCCAAGTGAGCGTAACCACCATCAAGGACCCGCGCGACGTCGTGCTTGCACCCGTCGTTTCGGAAAAGAGCTACGGTCTGATCGACGAAGGCAAGTACACCTTCCTGGTGGACCCTCGCTCGAACAAGACCGAGATCAAATTGGCCGTTGAGAAGATCTTCTCGGTCAAGGTTGACTCGATCAACACCATCAACCGTGCCGGTAAGCGCAAGCGCACCAAATTCGGCTGGGGTCAGCGCAAGAGCACCAAGCGTGCAATTGTCACCCTCAAAGAAGGCACAATCGACATCTTCGGCGGTCCGCTCGCGTAGCGGAGACCACTTTAACGAGGAAATAAATTATGGGAATCCGTAAATACAAGCCGACTACCCCGGGCCGTCGTGGCTCGAGCGTAGCCGACTTTGCTGAAATCACGCGATCGACTCCGGAAAAGTCGTTGCTGCGTCCGCTGCACAAGACTGGCGGCCGTAACAACTCCGGTAAGATCACCACCCGTCACAAGGGTGGTGGGCACAAGCGCCAGTACCGTCTGATCGACTTCCGTCGTCACGACAAGGACGGCATCAACGCCCGCGTTGCCGAAATCGAGTACGACCCGAACCGCACGGCTCGCATCGCACTCCTGCACTACGTTGATGGCACCAAGCGTTACATCATCGCTCCTAACAAGCTGTCCCAGGGTGACTTCGTCGAGGCTGGTCCCGACGCTGACATCAAGCCGGGCAACAACCTGCCGCTGCGCAACATCCCGGTTGGTACCGTAATCCACGCAGTTGAACTGCGTCCGGGTGGCGGCGCCAAGATGGCTCGTTCCGCAGGTGCTTCGGTACAGCTCGTCGCCAAGGAAGGCCGTTTCGCCCAGCTGCGTCTGCCCTCCGGTGAAATCCGCAACGTTGACGTGCGCTGCCGCGCAACTGTCGGCGAGGTCGGCAACGCCGAGCAGTCGAACATCAACTGGGGCAAGGCCGGCCGCATGCGCTGGAAGGGCGTTCGCCCGACCGTCCGTGGTGTAGCCATGAACCCGGTTGACCACCCGCACGGTGGTGGTGAAGGTAAGACTTCCGGTGGACGTCACCCGGTTAACCCGAACGGCAAGCCCGAGGGCCGTACCCGCCGTCCGAACAAAGAGAGCGACAAGCTTATTGTTCGTCGCCGCCGTACTGGCAAGAACAAGCGATAGGAGCCTGGACACATGCCACGCAGCCTGAAAAAAGGTCCTTTCGTTGACCAGCACCTCTTTGTGAAGGTCGCACGGGAAAACGATAAGGGCACCAAGAACGTCATCAAGACCTGGTCCCGCCGTTCGATGATCATCCCCGACATGCTCGGGCACACGATCGCCGTACACGACGGACGCAAGCACATTCCGGTGTTTGTCACAGAGTCGATGGTCGGGCACAAGCTCGGCGAATTCGCTCCCACGCGGACATTCCGCGGCCATGTTAAGGACGACCGTAAGGGCAAGCGCCGCTAGGCGCCTGACTTTACGTCTTAGACGAGAGAAGGAAAGCAATGGAAGCCAAGGCTATTGCGCGTCACATCCGCGTAACGCCTATGAAGGCCCGGCGCGTCGTCAACCTTGTTCGTGGTAAGCAAGCGAATGAGGCTCTGGCAATTCTGAAGTTTGCCCCCCAGGCAGCTTCGGAGCCGGTATTCAAGGTACTTCAGTCGGCAATGGCCAACGCACGTGTCCTCGCGGACCGTGACGGCGTTGCATTCGACGACAGCGACCTCTTCATCACCGAAGCATTTGTTGATGAAGGCCCGACCATGAAGCGGTTCCAGCCGCGTGCCCAGGGCCGCGCCTACCGCATTAGGAAGCGGACCAGCCACATCACGCTGGTTGTCGCAACCCCGGAGAAAGAGGAGGCTCGCTAAGTGGGACAGAAAGTAAACCCGCACGGGTTCCGACTCGGCATCACCACCGACCACGTTTCGCACTGGTTCGCTGACAGCACCAAGCCCGGACAGCGCTACAAGGATTTCGTCCGCGAGGACATCAAGATCCGTCAGCTCATGTCCACCGGCATGGAGCGCGCCGGCATCGCCAAGGTCGAGATCGAGCGCACCCGTGACCGTGTCCGCGTGGACATCCACACGGCACGCCCGGGTATCGTTATCGGCCGCCGCGGCGCTGAAGCAGACCGCATCCGCGGCGAGCTCGAAAAGCTCACCGGCAAGCAGGTTCAGCTGAACATCCTCGAGGTCAAGAACCCCGAGATGGAAGCACAGCTTGTTGCCCAGGGCATCGCTGAGCAGCTCACTTCCCGCGTGGCTTTCCGCCGTGCGATGAAGAAGGCAATGCAGTCCGCACAGCGTGCGGGTGCCAAGGGCATCCGTGTTGCTTGCTCGGGCCGTCTGGGTGGCGCAGAAATGTCCCGCTCGGAGTTCTACCGCGAAGGCCGTGTGCCCCTGCACACCCTCCGCGCGAACATCGACTACGGCTTCTACGAAGCCAAGACCACCTTCGGCCGTATCGGTGTGAAGGTTTGGATCTACAAGGGTGACGTAACTGCCAAGGAACTGGCTCAGCAGGCAGCTGCTGCTCCGTCCCGTGGCCGTGCAGGAGACCGTCCGGGCCGCCCGGGTGGCGACCGCCGTCGTCGTAACGACCGTCCGGCAGCTGAGGCAGCACCCGCTGCCGTTGAAGCACCGGCCGCTGAAGCTGCTGCTCCGGCAGCAGAAGGAGGACAGGCTTAAATGCTTATCCCACGTCGAGTCAAGCACCGTAAGCAGCACCACCCGGGTCGTTCCGGCGCTGCTACGGGCGGCACCAAGGTCAGCTTCGGTGAGTACGGCATCCAGGCCCTGAGCCCGGCATACGTCACCAACCGTCAGATCGAGTCCGCTCGTATCGCGATGACCCGCCACATCAAGCGTGGCGGCAAGGTCTGGATCAACATCTACCCGGACCGTCCGCTGACGAAGAAGCCTGCTGAAACCCGTATGGGTTCCGGTAAGGGTTCTCCGGAATGGTGGGTCGCAAACGTCAAGCCGGGCCGGGTTCTCTTCGAACTCTCCGGTGTCAATGAAGAGGTAGCTCGCGAGGCCCTGCGCCTGGCAATCCACAAGCTCCCGTTGAAGGCACGCATTGTGCGTCGCGAAGGTGGTGAATAGAAATGGCAGTAGGGTCGAAGGATCTCGCACCCGCACAGCTGGACGGTTTCGACAACGAGCGTCTCGTTGAAGAACTCCGCAAGTCCAAGGAAGAGCTGTTCAACCTGCGTTTCCAGTCCGCCACCGGACAGCTGGAGAACCACGGTCGCCTGCGCGCGGTAAAGAAGGACATCGCACGCATCTACACCGTTCTCCGTGAGCGCGAGCTGGGCATTCGTGCCGAGGTTGCCGCACCGGTTGTGGAAGCCAAGGAAGAAAAGAAGTCCAAAAAGGCTGCCAAGGCTGAAAAGGCCGAGGTTGAAGCTGGAGAGGACGCCAAGTGAGCGAGAAGGAAACTGTGACGGAAGCAGCAGCCAGCGCTGAACAGCGCGGTTACCGTAAGACGCGTCGCGGCTACGTTGTCTCTGACAAGATGGAAAAGACCATCGTTGTTCAGGTTGAAGACCGCGTGAAGCACGCTCTGTACGGCAAGGTTATTCGCCGCACCTCGAAGATCAAGGCTCACGACGAAGAGAACACCGCCGGCATCGGCGACCTCGTTCTCATCTCTGAGACCCGCCCGCTCTCCGCTACCAAGCGGTGGCGTCTGGTGGAGATCCTCGAAAAGGCCAAGTAAATCCGACGCCAGGCATGCCTGGCAGTGATTCACTGGAAAGGTCCGTGTTCCCTAGGGAATGCGGGCCTTTCCGCATTCCGGCCGTTTCGGCTTCAGGCCGTAAACGTGCTAGGATATTGAGTTTGTATGGCGCCACTTGTGCGTCATCAACTACCTCGTAAACAATCGTGCCGCTGCATACTGCCCCGCGCAGAGTTTTCTGCAAGGGAAGCTGATGCTTGTGGCACGGGCGTTTAGGCCTGTACTGGCAAAATCCAGGCAGGTCAAGAGACACCCCGATCAACCGTTCCGCAAGGCTCATTCCGTATGCATGATTTCGGTCTGAGAACCAGCGCGACGCAAGGAGTAAAAATTGATTCAGCAGGAGTCGCGACTCAAGATCGCCGACAACACGGGTGCTAAGGAAATCCTTACCATTCGCGTTCTCGGTGGATCTGGTCGTCGCTACGCAGGCATTGGCGACGTGATCGTCGCTACCGTCAAGGACGCTATTCCCGGCGGTAACGTAAAGAAGGGCGACGTCGTTAAGGCGGTCATCGTCCGTACCAAGAAGGAACGCCGCCGCGCGGATGGTTCCTATATCAAGTTTGACGAAAACGCAGCTGTGATCTTGAAGAACGACGGTGACCCCCGCGGTACCCGTATCTTCGGCCCGGTTGGTCGTGAACTTCGCGACAAGAAGTTCATGAAGATCGTTTCGCTGGCCCCGGAGGTGCTTTAGTCCATGGCTAAGAAAATCAAGAAGGGTGACCTCGTTCAGGTCATCACCGGCGCCAAGCAGGAACGTGGCGGCGACCGCGGCAAGCAGGGCAAGGTCCTGCGCGTATTCACCGACACCAACCGCGTGCTGGTAGAGGGAATCAACCGCGTCACCAAGCACAGCAAGGTCGGTCAGTCGCAGCGCGGCACCAAGACCGGTGGCATCGAGGTTGTTGAAGCCCCGATCCACGTTTCCAACGTTGCTTTGGTTGACCCGTCCACCAAGAAGCCGACCCGTGTTGGTTTCCGTCTCGACACCGTTGAGAAGGATGGCGCTACCAAGACCGTCCGTATCCGCGTGTCCAAGGCCACCGGGAAGGACATCTAATGACTGAGACTCTCGAGACTCCGGTAAAGATCGTTCCGCGTCTGAAGACGAAGTATGCAGAGACCATCAAGAAGTCCCTGCAGGACGAATTCAGCTACGCAAACGTGAACCAGGTTCCCCGCCTGGTGAAGGTTGTAGTGAACATGGGTGTTGGAGATGCCGCAAAGGACTCCAAGTTGATCGACGGCGCTGTCCGCGACCTCACCCTGATCACAGGCCAGAAGCCGCAGGTAACCAAGGCCCGCAAGTCGATCGCACAGTTCAAGCTGCGCGAAGGCATGCCCATCGGTGCACACGCAACTCTGCGTGGAGACCGCATGTGGGAATTCGTGGACCGTCTGGTTTCGCTGGCCCTGCCGCGTATCCGCGACTTCCGCGGCCTCAACGGCAAGCAGTTTGACGGCAACGGCAACTACACCTTCGGTCTGACCGAGCAGGTTATGTTCCACGAAATCGACCAGGACTCCATCGACCGCGTTCGCGGTATGGACATCACGGTCGTCACCACCGCCAAGACCGATGACGAAGGCCGCGCGCTGCTCAAGGCGCTTGGCTTCCCGTTCAAGACCGAAAACTAACTACGTGACAGGTCCGTCTTCGCAGGCTCCTAGGAGCGAGCGCAGCGGAAACCGGCACGAGGAAGGGCTATAGCCCAAATGACTATGACAGATCCTGTCGCAGACATGCTCACGCGTCTGCGCAATGCAAACTCGGCATACCACGACACCGTGTCCATGCCGTATAGCAAACTGAAGGCACGCGTTGCTGACATCCTGAAGGCAGAAGGCTACATTGCCGGCTGGAAGGAAGAAGACGCCGAGGTTGGCAAGAAGCTGACTCTCGACCTGAAGTTCGGTCCGAACCGCGAGCGTTCCATCGCTGGCGTCCGCCGCATCTCCAAGCCGGGCCTCCGCGTTTACGCGAAGTCCACCAACCTGCCGCACGTGCTGGGTGGCCTGGGTATCGCAATCCTGTCCACCTCTTCCGGCCTCCTGACTGACAAGCAGGCCGGCAAGAAGGGCGTGGGCGGCGAAGTCCTCGCGTACGTCTGGTAACGGGAAAGGAAGAGAATAATGTCACGTATTGGACGTCTCCCCATCACCGTTCCTGCCGGAGTTGAGGTCAAGCTCGATGGCTCCGTCATCAGCGTCAAAGGTGCCAAAGGCGAGCTGAGCCACACTGTGGCCAGCCCGATCGAGGTTACCCAGGAAGAGAACACTCTCACGGTCACCCGCCCGAACGACGAGCGCAACTCGCGTTCGCTGCACGGCCTGACCCGCACCCTGATCGCCAACATGATCCAGGGCGTTACCGAGGGCTACGAGAAGAAGCTTGAAATCGTTGGTACTGGTTACCGCGTTCAGGCAAAGGGTTCTGACCTGGAGTTCGCTCTGGGCTACAGCCACCCGGTTAACGTCTCTGCACCCGAAGGCATCACCTTCGTAGTGGAGGGTCCGACCAAGCTCTCTGTTGCGGGTATCAACAAGCAGCAGGTCGGCGAGGTTGCTGCCAACATTCGCAAGCTGCGCAAGCCTGACCCCTACAAGGGCAAGGGTGTCCGTTACGCCGGCGAAGTCATCCGCCGCAAGGTCGGAAAGGCTGGTAAGTAAACCATGGCCATCGCAATTAACAAGAAGCGTACGAACAAGAGCAAGTCGGCTGCACGCAGCCGTCGCCAGCTTCGTATCCGCAAGCGCATCACTGGTACGGCTGTACGTCCTCGTATGGTTGTTAACCGCTCTGCACGTCACATGTTCGTCCAGGTTGTCGATGACAGCAAGGGTGTAACCGTGGCTTTCGCTTCCACTTTGGAAGCGGACCTTCGTGCATTCGACGGTGACAAGACTGCCAAGGCCAAGCGCGTCGGCGAGCTCGTTGCCGAGCGTGCCAAGGCTGCAGGCGTCGAAGCTGTTGTCTTCGACCGTGGCGGTAACAAGTACCACGGCCGTATCGCCGCCGTCGCTGACGGTGCTCGCGAAGGTGGGCTGGCACTGTGACCGTTGAAAATAACGAAAAGGACGTTCAGGTGACTGAAGCTGTAGCTGCTGAAGCAACTGAGACCGCACCCGCTACCGATGACCGCCGCGGCGGACGTCGTGGCGAGCGCGGCGACCGTGGCCAAGGCCGCGGCGACCGTGGTGGCCGTGGTGGCCGCGACGGCGGTCGTGAGGCTGAGAAGAGCCAGTTCGTAGAGCGCGTTGTCACCATCAACCGCGTTGCCAAGGTCGTCAAGGGTGGTCGTCGCTTCAGCTTCACCGCTCTCGTCGTCGTCGGTGACGGCAACGGTATGGTCGGCGTCGGCTACGGCAAGGCCAAGGAAGTTCCCGCTGCTATCGCCAAGGGCGTTGAAGAGGCCAAGAAGTCCTTCTTCCGCGTTCCCCGCGTTGGCAACACCATCCCGCACCGTGTGCAGGGTGAGGCTGCTGCAGGCGTAGTCCTGCTGCGTCCGGCTTCCGCCGGTACCGGTGTTATCGCCGGTGGTCCGGTCCGCGCGGTATTGGAGTGCGTGGGTATCCACGACATCCTCTCCAAGTCGCTCGGTTCTTCCAACGCGATCAACATCGTTCACGCGACCGTTGCCGCTCTGAAGCAGCTCGAAGAGCCCGCTTCCGTGGCTGCCCGCCGTGGCCTGCCGCTGGACGAGGTTGCTCCTGCTGCTCTGGTGCGCGCGCTCCAGAACCAGAAGGCAGGTGTTTAGTCATGGCTAAGAACCTGACTCCTTCCGACGCCAAGTTGGAAATCACCCAGATCAAGGGCGTCATTGGCGCCAAGCAGAACCAGATCGCCACCCTTCGGTCCCTCGGACTCAAGCGCATCGGACACACTGTTGTCCGCTCCGCTGATGCCGTGACCGTCGGAATGCTGAACACGGTTCCGCACCTCGTGAATGTAGAGGAGGCGAAGTAATGGCAGAGAACAAGACCGCCGCAGAGACTGCTGAGAAGCAGAACGCTCTGAAGGTCCACCACCTGCGTCCCGCCCCGGGTGCCAAGACCGCCAAGACCCGTGTTGGTCGTGGTGAAGGCTCCAAGGGTAAGACCGCTGGTCGCGGTACCAAGGGTACGAAGGCCCGCTACCAGGTAAAGGCTGGCTTTGCCGGCGGCCAGCTGCCGCTGCACATGCGCCTGCCGAAGCTGCGCGGCTTCAAGAACCCGTTCCGGGTTGAGTTCCAGGTTGTTAACCTGGAGAAGCTCAACGAGCTGTTCCCGGAAGGTGGCGCTGTCACCGTTGAGTCCCTGGTTGAAAAGGGTGCCGTTCGCAAGAACCAGCCCGTGAAGGTGCTTGGCACCGGCGACATCACCGTCAAGGTCGATGTTACGGTGCACGCATTCTCCGCCAGTGCTACGGAAAAGATTGCTGCAGCAGGCGGAAGCACCACTGCTCTCTAAGAGCCAGTGGGGCAGATGCCCGTTGTATAAAGGATCCCGGTACGCGGGGCTTCGGCCCTGCGTACCGGGATTTTTTGGTGGTTGTGGACTCTCGATTATTACGACGGCGTCACAAGCAGTTAGACTCGGTTGTTGGGTTTCATTGAGCCCGATCACATCCTTGTACTTTCTACTCAGGAGGACGCTTGCTAAGCGCATTCGGCCGGGCGTTTCGGACGCCTGATTTGCGACGCAAGTTGTTGTTCACGCTGGGAATCATCACAATCTTCCGCTTGGGAGCTTTTATCCCCTCGCCTGGTGTGAACTACCAGAATGTCCAGCAATGCTTGAACACCGGTGACACCTCGCAGGGCATCTACCAGCTGGTGAACTTGTTCAGCGGCGGCGCGTTGCTGCAGGTTTCAGTCTTTGCCTTGGGCATCATGCCCTACATCACGGCGAGCATCATCGTGCAGCTGCTCCGGGTGGTCATTCCCCGGTTCCAGCAGCTCTACGAAGAGGGTTCCTCGGGACAGTCAAAGTTGACCCAGTACACCCGGTACCTCACGATCGCCCTCGGCCTTCTGAACGCCACCACCCTGGTGTCGCTGGCCCGTTCCGGTCAGCTGCTTCCGGGCTGCAACCTGCCCATCATCCCTGATGAGAGCATCATGACCACGATCCTCATCATCATCACTTTGACGGCCGGTACCGGCCTCATCATGTGGATGGGCGAGCTGGTTACGGAGAAGGGTGTGGGCAACGGTATGTCGCTGCTCATCTTCACCTCCATTGCTGCAAGCTTCCCGGGCTCGCTGGGTTCCATCTGGGAGAGCAAGGGTCCCGGCACCTTCTTCACCGTGCTGGCTGTTGGCCTTCTGACTGTGGCCCTGGTTGTGTTCGTGGAGCAGTCCCAGCGCCGTGTTCCGGTCCAGTATGCGAAGCGCATGATTGGCCGCCGCACAGTGGGCGGTACCAGCACCTACATTCCCATCAAGGTGAACATGGCCGGCGTCGTGCCCGTCATCTTCGCATCCTCCATGCTCTACCTGCCCGGGCTGATTTCGCAGTTCAACCAGCCGGCGCCAGGGGAGCAGATGGCCCCGTGGGTTGAGTGGATCAACAACAACCTCACCCGTGGCGACCACCCCATCTACATGGCGCTCTACTTCGCCATGATTGTGTTCTTTACGTACTTCTACGTGGCCATCACCTTCAACCCTGAAGAAGTGTCGGACAACATGAAGAAGTACGGCGGGTTCATTCCGGGCATCCGGGCGGGTAAACCGACCGCGGACTACCTGCAGTACGTGCTTTCCAGGATCACCCTGCCTGGAGCCCTCTACCTGGGCTTCGTGGCGTTGATTCCGCTGGTTGCACTCGTCCTGATCAACGCCAACCAGAACTTCCCGTTCGGTGGCACGTCAATCCTGATCATGGTGGGTGTCGGCCTGGAAACCGTCAAGCAGATTGATGCGCAGCTACAACAACGTCACTACGAAGGGCTTTTGCGATGACGAGAATGCTGATCATTGGACCTCCCGGTTCGGGCAAGGGTACGCAGGCTGAGCGGATTTCCGAGCGCCTCGGCGTAGTCGCCATTTCCACCGGCGATATCTTCCGTGCCAACGTCAAGGGCGAAACACCCTTGGGCATTGAAGCCAAGAAGTACATGGACGCGGGCGACTTCGTTCCGGACAGCGTCACGAACGACATGGTTCGCGATCGCCTGAGCCAGAGCGATGTGGAAAATGGCTTCCTCCTGGACGGCTACCCGCGCACCACCGCGCAGGTTGATTACCTGGACCAGATCCTCGCCGAAGGCCAGCAGGAGCTCGACGTCGTGCTCCAGTTGACTGCCGATGACGAAGAACTGGTGACCCGTCTCCTTGGCCGTGCCAAGGAAACCGGACGTTCCGATGACAACGAGGCCGTGATCCGTCACCGTCTTGATCTGTACCACGAGCAAACCGAAGCCGTTGTGGCCAAGTATGCCGAGCGTGGCATCCTCACGCAGGTTGATGGCATTGGCGGTATCGATGAAGTTACCGATCGTGTCCTCACTGCGATTGAGTCGGCGAAGGCTGTCTAGCGTGTTTTCCACATAGCCGGTTCGACCGGCTCTGGAGCGAAGGGTGTGTCCCGTACCATTGGTGCGGGACACACCCATTTTCGTTTCGCGACAGACTTTTGGGGGAACCGCATGCAAACTGCTTTATCTGGGCACAGCCGGATTTCGGGGCTTGAAGTTTACTTGCCGCCTGCCCGGCTGGACACGTCCGCCGTCGAGCGCCGAATTGGTGAGAGCAGTCCTGGGTTTCGGGTGCCGAAGGGCCTGATCGGGCGCGTCACGGGAATCCGTTCCCGCAGTGTGATGGCTGATACCGAACAAGCGTCGGACCTGGCGGCCAACGCTGCGGCCAAGGTTATGGCTGAGTGTGGACTGCAGGCTCCGGAAGTAGACCTCTTGGTCTTTGCTTCGGCCAGCCAGGACATGGTGGAGCCGGCCACTGGCCACATGGTTGCGGCAAAGTTGGGGCTGGCATGTCCGGTGATGGACGTCAAGAATGCCTGCAACAGTTTCCTCAATGGTGTCGAAGTAGCGGACTCCCTGATCGCCACCGGACGCTATGCCCGCGTCCTGGTGGCTACCGGTGAATCGCCGTCGAGGGCGGTTCGGTGGAAGGTTCCGGACTTTGAGACCTTTGCGTCCAGTTTTCCCGGATACACCATGAGCGACGGCGGTGCCGCAGTTCTGCTTGAAGCGGCAGACCGGGAGCTGTCAGGTTCCGAAGGGGCGGCCGGGATCCTGTCCATGGCTTTCACCGCGCGGAGCAGCCACTGGTCTGTGGGTACGCTCTCAGCTGGCGGTTCCGCGTTTCCCCGTGATCCGGAGGCCAGCTATTTCAGCATGGACGGTGAAAAGCTGAAGGACGCATTCCTGGACCTTGGTTCTGAGATTCTTGACCAGACTCTGGAGCGGCTTGATCTGTCATGGACGGACTTCGCCGTGGTGTGCGTACACCAGGTCAGTGCTCCGTACCGCGGGATCTTCGCTGAGCGTGCAGGGGTCCCGATCGAATTGCTGGTCCCTTCCGTGGAGGATTTCGGCAACCTGGCGTCGGTCAGCCTTCCTCTGCAACTGAAAATCGCCATGGACAGCGGGCGGTGTGGACCTGGAGACCTTGTGGCCTTGGTGGGCCTGGCCGGCGGCGTTAGCCTGGGCATGGCCGTGGTGCGGCTGTGACGGCCATGAACACACAGCCGGAGTCGGTCAGCACAAGGCTGGCGAGCAGCGCTCCCACCAAGTCGCTGTGCATCGCCGTTCCGATGTTGAACGAGGAGAAACTGGTACGTCAGACACTGGTGTCCCTGGCGGCCCAAGAGCACCAGGACTTCACAGTGGTGGTGGTGGACAACGGTTCCACTGATAACAGCTGTGGCATTGTGGCGGAATTCGCCGCGGAACATCCCGGAATGGACATCCGGCTGCTGGTCGAAGGGCAGAAGGGTACCGGGGCGGCTGCGGACACGGGGATGCGCTTCGGTGTGGAGCACGGAGCAGTATGGCTTGCCCGCACCGATTCCGATTGCCTCGCAGCCCCGGACTGGACTGCCAGGATCATGGCTGCGTTCGATGACGGGCTGGAACTGATCGCTGGTCAGCTTAATCCCAGGCTGGATGAGGGGATCAGCGCCGGCGAACGGCGGATGATGTTGCTCGCGGTGGAGGTGGCCTCATTCTTTGGCCGTATTCGTCCAGGCAATAAGGGCGAGGGATACCTGGGTCCGTACCAGATGCTCCCGGGGTGCAACATGGCCATCACCGCTGATATGTACCACCGCTCCGGCGGGTTCCCCCGTTCCAGCATCGAAGACCTCCATGAGGACCGGGCCCTGTCCAACCAGGTGAGAAAGCTGACGCGGAACTATGCCCTGCGGCGTGATGTTGTAGTGTTCGGTTCCTCACGGCGCGTCAAGGCCTGGGGCTTAAAGAACACGTTGGCTTGGTACGCAGACCACCGATACCGTCCTGAGCACGTGGATATCCGTTGATGACGGACGCGACCACAGCTGAGCGTTGGGAGCGACGCATCCACCTGGGCGCCCACCCGCTGCTCTATCCCATGATTCGAGGGCTGGGGAGCCTCCGTCCAGTGGTCAAGCTGCCGGGACTCGGGGTGCTGGTCAGCGAAGCCGGCCTGGTTCGTGAGGTTCTCATGGATCAGCAGAGGTTTATCAAGAATGGCCCCTCGGGTTCGGGTGCGCTGTGGACTCCTGTAGTGGGTCCCAAGGCCCTGGTGAACATGGATGGCGAAGAGCACAAGAAATTGAGGCAGCGTCTGGGTGATCTGTTCACACCGCGATCGGTAGCCGGGATAGTGGAGCCAGCGGCATCCGCCTTCGAGACACGAATCGCCAGGGAACTGGACGCGGGACGCCCGGTGGACGTAGTGGAATGCGTCAAGGACCTGGCCGGGGGAGTGATTTCCCGGCTGCTGGGAGTGCCCGACGATGCACCGGGGCGACTTCCCAACAAGGAACTGTTCAATCTGGGCTCTTCCATTTCCTCGCTCGTCCGGTTGGGGCGTCCCACCTTGACGGTGCGGCAGATCGCGAAGGGGCGTTCCGCCGTCGGAATCCTGGCAGGACCGGCCAGGGTGGCCTACCGGGAGAGCGACCCCGGGACGTTTCCCGGCAGGCTCCGGGAACTCGGAATGACCGAGGACGAAGCGATGGGCATCATCAGTGCTTTCGTGATGGTGGGAACCGAAACCTTGGTCTCTTTCCTTCCGCGCTTGGTGGCGCTGCTTTCGGACAGTGGAAGGATTGAGGATCTGGCCAGCGATCGCTCAGCTCTTCCTGCCACGGTCAATGAGGCCCTGCGCTTCACGGTGCCATCGCCCATGATGCTGCGGGATACAGTGGCGCCCGGGGTCATTGGTGGGACGGCGGTCCGGGCCGGCGACAGGATACTGCTGTCCACCGTCCATGCCGCTAAGAGCCTCCGCGGCTTCGACCCGGCAGAGGCCATGCCCCCGCAAGCACGCCAGCTGTGGTTTGGAGCGGGAGCGCACTTCTGTATCGGCATGCCGTTGGCCGTGGCCGAGATCAACGCAGCGTTGGAAATACTGCTGGACCGGTATCTTCAGCAACCCTGGACCATCTCGAGCCGCCGCGTCAGCAGGGGTGTTCTCATTCCGGGATACAAGAGTTTGGAGCTTGCGAATGCCTGAGGAGACAGTAGAGCAGTCAGTGGGCACTGCCGACCTCATCGCCGCCGTGTACGCGGCAGCGGAGCGGTTTCCGGAGCACCCGGCCATCACAGCCCCAGGCAAAGCACGCCGCATCAGGGGCGGGCGTGGCGCGGAGGCTGTGAAAGCCGGACAGACCATTACCTACCGTGAGCTGGTGGACGGGATTGAGGCGACGGCGCTCAGCCTCCAGAAGGATGGATTCGGCCTCGGGGAGCGCATGTTGTTCTCCGTACGTCCCAGCCCAGCGGCGTTCATCCTGGCCTTGGGGGCCGTGCGGGCAGGTGGATCGGTGGTGTTTATTGACCCGGGGATCGGTCCTTCACTCTTTCGGGACCGTGCAGGGCTCGCGTCCCCGCAGTGGGCAGCCTCCGAGTCCCTCCTGTATGCGCTCAGCACCAAGAGCCCGCTCCGTCCCCTCGCACGGCGGCGAGGGCTGCTTCTCCCGGACTATGGCGCCATGGATGTCCGCCACTACTACGCGGGACCGTGGCTGCCTGGTGTGCCACGGGGCGCCTCTCCGGTGAAGGCCCTGGCGACGACAAGGACGGCAACGTGGGATAGCCACAAGGCCGTCGACTCGGAGAACGCATCCTCACAGGAAGCCGTCATTATCTTCACATCAGGGACTACCGGCGCTCCCAAAGGCGTGATCCACACCCGGGGATCGCTCGCCGCGGGCTTTGAACAACTCACCACGCGCTGCACTTTCAGGGAAGGCGACAGGGTCCACTCGGAGCAACTCATGATGGGCCTGCCTGCACTCATCGCCGGTGCGCACTGGACCATGCCCGCGTACGGATTCTCCGCCCACATCGATCCTCTCCGGCTTGTGGGCGAACTTGGGCCTGTGGCCGGCAAAAAGACAGCGTACGACGGCGCCACTCACCTTTTCCTGGTGCCGTCACAGTTGGCGCCCATCCTGGATTCGATCGAGGAAGGAACGGTCAAGCTGCCACCTTCGCTAAGGACAGTCATGCTTGGAGCGGCGCCGATTCTGGCTCCATTTTTGAAACGGGCCATGCAGCTGCTCTCGGGCATCGAGTTCAAACTGATTTACGGCATGACGGAAGCGCTTCCGATCGCCATTGCCGACGGACACGAGAAATTGGCGTTCGCGTCAGGTGCAGAAGCTGAGGTAAAGGCTCCCGACGGTACAGGTGAAGGTGACTTCCTGGGGGAGCCGCTGCCCGCCGTCGAAATCCGGGTGGCTGAAGACCACGAACTGTTGGTCCGCGGTCCCAATGTGTGCCATGGCTATTTGGGCGAAGACCCTATGGTGGAACACGCCACGGGAGATCTGGTCCGGGTGGACCACGGCAGCGACGGGGCGCCGAGGCTGGTGATGATCGGGCGTAAGAAGGACATGATCATCCGAGGCAAAACCAACATCTACCCGGCACTCTACGAGCCCGTCATTGCCGGGATCCCCGGGGTCCGGCAAGCAGTGATGATAGGCGTCCCGGATGCCGTCGGAGACGAGGCAGTGTGGCTCGCCGTCGTCTCTGTGGCTGGCGAAAGTGCAGCCCTGGTGAAGTCGCGGCTTGCCCGTGAGCTCCCCAGGCTCATCGACGAATCCGCGCTCCCGGACCACATTGAAGTCCTGGAGTCCATCCCGTCCAGTGGCCGGCACCGGAAACCTGACCGTGCAGCATTGCGGCGGGAGTTCGCGTCACGCGCAGAGGCAGAGGCAGAAGCAGCGGGAGCGCAGTGAGGATCGCAGTCACGGGAGCCACGGGATTCATCGGCGGAGCCGTGGCCAGCGCCGCGGAGGCCCAAGGATGGGAGGTGGTCCGCTTCGCAAGGCAGCATGGACCCGGCCTGAATTACTGGGACCTGACCGGACTGCCCCCAGCGCGGCTTCCCGCCGTTGACGCGGTGGTGCACGCGGCAGCACACGTTGCCGACTGGGGTGCTTCTTCCCTCTTCCACCGGGCCAACGTCCTGGGCACCCGGGCCGTATCCGAGGCTTTCGCCGGAACCCGCCTGGTCCACATCTCCAGCTCCAGCGTCTATCCATGGTGGGAAGCATGCGTCAACCGGGCTGAGGACGAGGTAGCCACGCACCACCTGAATGCCTACGGACGCAGCAAGGCGCTCGCCGACGTCGAAGCGCGTCGCCATGGCAATGCCGTGGCATTGCGGCCGCACGGTGTCTACGGGCCGGGGGACCGAACGCTTCTGCCACGTCTGATCAACAACATCAGGCGAGGCCATTTGCTGAGTGTCGGACATGCCCAGGTGAAACATCAATTGACGCACGTGGATAATCTGGCACAAGCCGTCCTGGCTTCCTGCCGATCGGAAATCTGGGGTGCCATCAACGTGGGAGACGCGGAGCCTGTGGAATTGGGTGGAGTGCTGCGCCAGGTTCTTGACGCCTCTGGACTTCACGACGTGGACATCAGGTACCTTCCCGAGCCCGCGGCCATGGCTTTGGCGGGTATTTCGGAGGCGGTTTCCCGGGCGGGCGGGCGGAGCCCACGGCTTACACGCTATGCGGTCAGCCAACTCGGGCGGGAGCGAACCTACTGCTTGGAACGCCTCCGGCGCGAGCTGGGAATCGAGCCAATTTCGACCACAGTCTCGGATGCGGGAAAATGGTTCAAGCACGGAGCCTGATCGGCTCCATCCGCAAACCTTCCAGAGGAGAACATGGCGTTCGGTCAGCCCCGCATTGAATACAAGACCAACGAGCAGATGCGCAAGATGCAGGAAGCCGGGCTGGTCCTGAGCCGTGCACTTGACGCTGCAGTTGCGGCGGCCAAGCCGGGCGTCACCACCAAAGACCTGGACGATGTTTTTGCCGCAGTCCTCAACGACGCCGGAGCCAAGTCCAACTTCCTCGGCTATCACGGCTTCCCGGCCACAATTTGCACCTCCGTCAACGAGGAAGTGGTCCATGGCATCCCTGGGACCAAGGTCCTCAACGATGGCGACATCATTTCCATCGACGGCGGCTGCATCGTGGACGACTGGCATTCAGACTCTGCGCGTACGGTCATCGTGGGTACCGCCGATCCCGAAGACCAGCGGCTCTCCGACGTTACTGAGGCTGCCATGTGGCGTGGCATCGCCGCCCTCGCCAACGGAAAGTTCGTTGGAGACATCGGCAACGCGATCGATGACTATGTATCCTCGGTCCAGGGCAAGCCCTTGGGCATCCTGGAAGACTACGTTGGGCACGGCATTGGTTCCGAAATGCACATGGCTCCGGATGTGCTGAACTACCGGACCAGCCACCGCGGCCCGAAGATCCGCCCCGGCCTGTGCCTGGCCATCGAACCCATGCTGGTGCGCGGTGGCATCGAAACCGCCACCCTCGACGACGACTGGACCGTTGTCACCACTGACGGCAAGCGTTCCTGCCAGTGGGAGCATTCTGTAGCCGTCCACGAAAAGGGCATCTGGGTCCTGTCCGCCCCGGATGGAGGCGCCGAGCAGTTGGCGCCGCTCGGCGTCGTGCCTGTACCGATTCCGTAATACCTGTACCCATCCCGTAAGACCTGGGGCCTTACACCCCGAAGCACAAGAGCCGGGCTGCAGAAGCAGCCCGGCTCTTGTCATGCGAGCCGGGCATTAAGCCTTCAGCTTTGGCTTCACGTCCTTGGTGTAGATGCCCTCGAGCGTCTTTTTCAGTTCGGTCATGGTTGCCTGGACGTCGCCCTGCTGCGTGAGGATCTTTGCAGCGGCCTTGGCCATCTCCTGGTCCGCGCCCGGCAGGAACACACGTGCGTTGTCCTGGACCTTGGTCACGGGGAGCTGGTCCATGGCGGTATTGATCTGCGGTGTCGCGGCGAGAACAGCGGACATATCGGCCGAAAGGCGGGTGGGCATGTACCCGGTTGCGGCGGAGAAAGCGGCGGTGTTCTCGGGTTCGGTCATGAACTTCAGGAACGTGGCCGCAGCAAGCTGCTCCTCCTTGGTGATGCCGCTCGGGATGCCGAGGCCCGCACCGCCGGTGGGGCAGACCCCGCTGGGCACCTCCGGGCCGCCCGGAAGAAAGCCGACGCCAACGTTGAACTTGGCTGCCTTCAGGACGCCCAGCAAGGAACCAGTGGAGGAAATGGTGGACGAGGTGATGCCCGCTGCAAAGTCGTCTGCGGCTTCCTTGGAGGAAACGCCAGCCCACGCGTCCTTGTAGATGGAATCCTGCGCCCACTGCAAGGCCGCAACTGACTCGGCCGAATCGCAGGTGATGTCCCATTCCTTGGACCAGCTGCCGCCCCAACCCCACAGGTTGTTTTGCAAGGTCCAGCCCGCGTAACCGGCAAGGGCCGGGTAAATGTAGGCGTACTGTGCCCCGGACGTGGCCTTGAGCTTCGGGGCCCACTCCGCGAACTCCTGCCACGTGGCCGGTGCGCGATCGGGGAGGCCCGCAGCCTTGAAATGGTCCTTGTTGTAGTAGAACAGCGGCGTGGACCGGCCGTAGGGGAGCGCCCATTGCTTGTCGTCGTACTTGTAGTCGTCCACCAGCGACTTCTGGAAGTCGTCGATCTTGATGTCCAGCTGCTTCACCAGTCCATCGATGGGGATGATGCTGCCATTGGAGAAGTAGCGGAACCACCACACATCAGAGAGGACAACCAGCGCCGGGAGGCCCGTCTTGGCGGCCTGCGAGGTCTGGAACTTCTGGGCGATCTCCTCATAGTTGGCCCCGGCCGTGACGAGGTTGACCTTGATGTCGGGGAACTTGGCGTGGAACTTCTCAATGATCGCCTTCTCCACGTCCTGCGACTTGCCGGGGTGGTTGGTCCAGAAGTCGATGGAGGCGGCCGGCTTCACGCCGCTGAAATCGATCGCTGCGGTGTCGACGGCGTCTGCCGTGCCCGCCGTCGAAGGCCCGCCACAGGCGGCCAGTGCCGCTGCTCCGGCGCCAAGTCCGGCCAGGCCCAGGAAATGTCGGCGGTCAAGGTTGGTACGCATGGTGCTTCCTCTCAATAACTTCACTAGGTATTTCGATGCGAATGGTGCGGAGGGAAAAATCAGCCGGTGACGCTTCCTTGGGTCAGGCCGGCCACGATGTAGCGCTGGAGTGCTGCGAACACCAGCAGGATGGGGACGATCACCAGCACGGCGCCGGCCATGAGGATTCCCCAGCCTGCCCCGTTGCCTTCTGAGTTCTGCAGCAACGTCAGGCCCACGGGCAGCGTCATGGTCTCGGGGCGGTCGGTGATGATGAGCGGCCAGATGTAGTCGTTCCATTCACTGACCACGGTCACCAACGCCACAGTGGCGATGGACGGTACCGAGACCGGCACAATGATTTGCCAGAGCCTCCGCCAGTGTCCGGCTCCGTCAATTTCCGCGGCCTCCAGGATGGACGGCGGCAGCGTCAGGAAGTGCTGGCGCAGCAGGAACGTGCCAAATGCCGTGCCCAGGCCGGGGAGGATGATGCCCCACAACGTGTTCTTTCCGCCCATTCCTGCAATGAGGATGTAATTGGGCAGGATGGACACTTGGGCCGGGACCATCAGGGCTACCAGGATCAGCACGAAGATCACGTTCTTGAACGGGAATCGCACGAACACCAAGGCGTAGGCGGTCAGGATGGCCAGGATGACCTTGATGGATGAACCGATCACAGTCACGATCAGGCTGTTGGCGAAGAACTGCGCAAACGGGACGGTGGTCATCGCCGTGGCGTAATTCTCCAGGTTCAGGGACTCCGGCAGAATCTTCAGATCCATGGTGACAATCTCGCCCGGCTGTTTGAAGGAGCTCAACAGCATCCACAGCAAGGGCAGGAACACCACCAGCGTGGCAATGATCAAGGGGACGTACCCCGTTGCCACAGTCTGGAGCAGGTTGGCGCTGGAGAAGGGCCGCGGCCGCTCAGCTTGCTGCGGCTCCTGCTTGGCGTCCTGCCGTGCGTCTTGTGGGGAAGGCACGACGGCGGCTGGTGACGGTGCGCTCATGAGTAGTGGACCTTTCGCTCAACGAACCGCAGTTGGAGGACCGTGATGATCAGCAGGATGGCGAAGAGGATCACCGAGATCGCGGCCGAATAGCCGGCCCGGTTATAGGCGCCGAACGCCTGCAAATACGCCTCGTAGATCAACGTGCTGGTGCCATTGCCCAGCGGAGTCATGATGCGGATGAGATCGAAGGCCTGCAAAGAACTGAGCATGGTGGTGATCAGCAGGAAGAACGTCGTGGGAGAAAGAAGCGGCATGGAGATGTTGAAGAACCTCCGCACGCTGTTGGCCCCATCAAGCGCTGCAGCTTCCATCACGTCGCGGGGAAGGGACTGCAAACCGGCGAGGTACACCACGGCGCAATAGCCCAGGTTCTTCCACACGTAGACGATGATGACCATCACCAACGACAACTGGGGATCGTTGATCCACTGGGGGCTCTGCTGGCCCATTCCCCGAAGAATCCACGCCAGCACGCCGTAGCCGGGATCGAAGATGAACAGCCACACCAAGCCAACGCCCACCCCGGACAGCACGTAAGGGGCAAACACCGCGGACCTTGCAAACGTGGTTCCCCGAACCTTCGAGTTC
The DNA here is from genome assembly GCF_031843805.1 of Arthrobacter sp. WCS2018Hpa-7. NCBI lineage: Bacteria > Bacillati > Actinomycetota > Actinomycetes > Micrococcales > Micrococcaceae > Arthrobacter > Arthrobacter sp. WCS2018Hpa-7. Next base: position 31,968 of record NZ_JAVTJB010000011.1, on the reverse strand, counting down.
AAGGCCAGGGCAACCAGCAACCCAAGAACCATCGAGCCACCAACGGTTACCAACGTAAAGACTGCCGTGGTCCCCAGAACCTTTGACGCATCCTCACTGGTGAAAAACGTGACATAGTTCTGCAGCCCCACCACCGTGGCCGACGCCGAACCCAGCGTCCAATCCAACGTGGAGTAATAGATGTTGTTGATCAGGGGCCAGTACGTGAAGGTGCCGATCAGCACTAAGTTCGGCAACGCCATGGCAAGGAAAACCAGGAAATCTTTACGGCTGCGGCCTGACCATCGCCTTCTCACCGGAGGGTGCTGGGCTGCCTCAATCGGTGGGGACGGTGGCTTGGAGTCCGGCCTGCCTGCCGGCGCGGTGCTGCTGTGAATCTGTCGGGTAGTCATGGGTCACTAACGTTTTCGGGCGAACGTGGGGCGCCAGCTCCCGGACCGGGGCGGCGAAGACAGGCCTAGCTCACCACAGCCACAGCGGCTGAATGGGCCGAATCCGTGGTGCGTACCGATAGTTGTCTTACACTTCCCAAGCCGTTTACTCGGGGTTACTCGCTTGTTCGTATTCGAGGCCGGGCTCCCACTTGAAGCCGCACCGCCCCCGGCTGGCGGGGCCAGCCGGGGTCCAACCCTCGGCGCGCTCGGTCGTTCCTCCCCAACGGCCCCCTTACCTCGCAAGCTCGGCCAGGGAACCCGGCCGTCGTGGGCCCACCTTAGACGCGCGCTGCCGGGTCGCACCCCGGCTGGCCTTCAAAGCGCGGGGCGGGCAGGTGGAGAATGGAGCCATGAATTCGATCACCGATGTTGCCGGCATACGGGTTGGGCATGTGCAGAGGGTGGGGGGTGGATGGCTGTCCGGGGTGACTGTTGTACTTCCTCCCGTGGGGACCGTGGGGTCTGTGGATGTGCGCGGGGGAGGCCCAGGGACGCATGAGACCGACGCACTGGATCCGACCACCCTGGTATCAACCGTGGATGCCGTGGTGCTGACCGGGGGCAGCGCCTTTGGGCTGGCATCGGCAGGGGGTGCCCAACTGTGGTGTGAGGAGCAGGGCAGGGGGTTCGCTGTTCCCGGGACCGTGGTGCCGATTGTGCCTGCGGCCGCCATCTTCGACCTCGGGCGGGGCGGTGACGTGAAAGCGCGGCCCGACGCCGGCATGGGCTACCAGGCAGCCGCCGCAGCCTTCGCCTCAGGTGACCATGCCGCCGTCGAACGTGGAAACGTGGGTGCCGGCACGGGTGCGCTCATAGAGCGGGGGCAGTACAAAGGTGGGATAGGGACGTCGTCCATCCCTCTCGACGGCGGGGTGATGGTGGGGGCCATTGCTGTGGTGAATGCGCTGGGTGCGCCGGTGTTCAGCGCGACGGGGCCGCGACCCTCTGCAGACCCGCTGGTACCGCCGCAGGGACTCAACACGACGTTGGTGGTGGTCGCTACGAATGCTGCCCTGGATGTGGCCGAGTGCAAGCGGACTGCCAGTGCCGGGCATGCCGGGTTGGCCCGGGCTTTGGATCCGTCCCACACGCTTGCGGACGGCGATACCGTGTTCGCTTTGGCGACTGGCGCCGTCGTGCTTGATCGCAGTACTGAACAGGCGCGGCAAGTGTCGCTGATATCGCTCCAAAGTGCCGCGGCAGAAGCGGTGCGGCTCGCAATTCTCGACGGCGTCCGGGCTGCGGAAAGTGTCTCGACGGCGGCAGGTGAATTCCCGGCTTTCGGGCCTGCAGGGGAGTGACGGCGGGGGACCCTTGCGCTACCATGGACGGATTTAACTTTCCGGCCTGATTGGCGTAGAGTTATTTGTTGGTTGTCTGTGCAGCCACGCCCTTTTTAGTGTCGTGGTTCAAGGGAGCCAAGCAAACAAAAAACGTCCGCTGGATCTTCGGTGCCTAACTGAAGGACGGCGGCAAACAACAGTTAGCGGAGGATATGGCCAAGAAGGACGGGGTCATTGAGATCGAGGGCGTTGTGACTGAGGCGCTGCCCAATGCGATGTTTCGTGTTGAGCTCACCAACAAGCACGTCGTTCTCGCACACATCTCTGGGAAGATGCGACAGCACTACATTCGAATCCTCCCCGAGGACCGGGTAGTGGTTGAGCTGAGCCCATACGACCTCACACGTGGTCGTATCGTCTACCGCTACAAGTAAATTGCTGGGCGGCCTGGCAACAGTGCCTAAGCCGCTCCAGCAGATCAACTGCAAAACACGCAAAGGAACGCCATGAAGGTCAAGCCGAGCGTCAAGCAGATCTGCGACAAGTGCAAAGTGATCCGCCGTAACGGCCGGGTCATGGTGATCTGCGAGAACCCGCGCCACAAGCAGCGCCAGGGCTAATTCCCCTTCCGGGAATCAGCGCCCGCAAGGGCAAACCTGGGTTGCTAGCCCACGCAAGTAAATAAAGGCAGCACAAGCTGTGCCAGGACTGCATTACAGAGCCTGGTCAGCGAACCCCCGGTCGGAGGCTGGGGCCACACGGAACGTGTGGGTGTACTGCCTACGACCTCCGGTTTATTCAAGGAGTACCGCCACTATGGCTCGTCTCGCTGGCGTAGACATTCCCCGCGAAAAGCGGTTGGAAATTGCGCTTACTTACATCTACGGCGTGGGCAAGACCCGTGCACACGAAACCCTGGCTGCCACTGGCATCAGCGCCGACGTTCGCGTCAAGGACCTGACTGACGCCGAACTGGTTCAGCTGCGTGACTACATTGAAGGCAACTACAAGGTTGAGGGTGACCTTCGCCGCGAGGTAGCCGCTGACATCCGCCGCAAGGTAGAGATCGGCAGCTACGAAGGCCTGCGCCACCGCAAGGGCCTGCCCGTACGCGGACAGCGTACGAAGACCAACGCTCGTACCCGTAAGGGCCCGAAGCGCACCGTCGCCGGCAAGAAGAAGGCCGGACGTTAATCCCTCGGGATTGATCCGGTTTTCCCCCGATAACTTTCTGTAGGAGAAACAATGCCCCCGAAGACTCGTGGAGCGGTTCGTAAGCCGCGTCGCAAGGATAAGAAGAATATTGCGCTTGGCCAGGCGCACATCAAGAGCACCTTTAACAACACCATCGTGTCCATCACGGACCCGAACGGTGCTGTCATCTCATGGGCTTCCGCCGGTGAGGTTGGCTTCAAGGGCTCCCGTAAGTCCACTCCCTTCGCCGCCCAGATGGCTGCTGAAGCCGCTGCAAAGCGCGCTCAGGAGCACGGTCTGCGCAAGGTTGACGTATTCGTCAAGGGCCCGGGATCCGGACGCGAAACCGCAATCCGTTCGCTTCAGGCCGCTGGCCTCGAGGTTGGCTCCATCCAGGACGTCACCCCCAGCGCCCACAACGGTTGCCGCCCGCCGAAGCGCCGCCGCGTCTAATTAGGTCTTCCCTGCCTGACTGGCCGGGCCTGCTGTGGAGAGTTTCGACCCTCCATAAGCATGGCCCGGCTGGTCAGGCTGGAAACCGAAGCCGATTTCCACCACCTGTGTTGCGTCATATAGCGGATGCTCGCCGAAAGGAAACCTAAGTGCTCATTGCACAGCGCCCCACCCTGTCTGAAGAAGTTGTATCCGAGAACCGCTCCCGTTTCATCATTGAACCGCTGGAGCCGGGCTTCGGCTACACCCTCGGAAACTCCCTCCGCCGTACCCTGCTCTCCTCCATCCCCGGTGCCGCTGTAACCAGCATCCGGATCGATGGCGTGCTGCACGAGTTCACCACGGTTCCGGGTGTCAAGGAAGATGTCACCGAGATCATCCTGAACATCAAGAGCCTTTCGGTTTCCTCCGAGCACGATGAGCCGGTTGTTGCTTACCTGCGCAAGCAGGGCCCCGGAGTCGTCACGGCCGCGGACATCGCTCCGCCGGCCGGCGTCGAATTCCACAACCCGGATCTGCACATTGCCACACTGAACTCGAAGGGCAAGTTCGAACTCGAACTGACCATCGAGCGCGGCCGTGGCTACGTTTCGGCAGCTCAGAACAAGTCCGGCGACTCCGAGATCGGCCGTATTCCGGTTGACTCGATCTACTCGCCGGTCTTGAAGGTAACTTTCCGCGTGGAAGCTACCCGTGTTGAGCAGCGCACCGACTTCGACAAGCTCATTGTCGACGTCGAGACCAAGCAGGCTATCGCCCCGCGCGATGCTGTTGCTTCCGCAGGCACCACCTTGGTGGAACTGTTCGGTCTGGCTCGTGAGCTGAACACCGCAGCTGAAGGTATCGAGATTGGCCCGTCGCCGACGGACGCTGCCCTGGCAGCTGACATGGCTCTGCCGATCGAGGATCTGGACCTCACCGTCCGTTCCTACAACTGCCTCAAGCGTGAGGGCATCCACACCGTGGGTGAACTCGTTGCCCGCTCCGAGGCTGACCTGATGGACATTCGTAACTTCGGTGCGAAGTCCATTGACGAGGTCAAGGCAAAGCTCGTCGAACTGGGTCTGTCCCTCAAGGACTCCCCTCCCGGTTTCGATCTCGCAGCCCGCGCCGCAGCCATCGAAGAGGACGACGCCGCGTTCAGCGACGACGAGCTCTAAACAGCAGATCTTGGCCGCCGGGTCCAGCGATGGACCTGACCGGCTTACACAACAGGAGAAATAACTATGCCTACCCCCACTAAGGGTCCGCGCCTCGGAGGCGGCCCGGCTCACGAGCGCCTGATGCTCGCGAACCTGGCAGCTGCTCTGTTTGAGCACAAGCGCATCACCACCACGGTCACCAAGGCCAAGCGCCTTAAGCCGTACGCAGAGCGTCTGGTCACCTTCGCCAAGCGTGGCGACCTCGCTTCCCGCCGCCGCGTTCTCGGCCTGATCAGCGACAAGGGCGTTGTCCACGAGCTGTTCACCGACATCGCCGGCGCCGTTGCCAACCGCGATGGTGGCTACACCCGCATCACCAAGATCGGCAACCGCAAGGGCGACAACGCTCCCATGGCTGTCATCGAGCTCGTTCTCGAGCCGGTTTCCGCGAAGCAGGCCGTTGTTGCTGAAGCAACTTCTGCCGCTGCCAAGGCTGCTCCGGCTGCCGAGGAAGAGGTCGTTGAGACCGAAGCTGTAGAGGCAGAAGCTGCTGAGACGGAAGAGGCTCCGGCCGCTGAAGCCGACGCTGCTGAAGCTGAAGCTGCTGAAACCGAAGAGGCTCCGGCCGCTGAGGACAAGAAGTAATTCACTGAATTCTTCGCAGTAGACTTAAGTCTATGAACGAACGAAAACCCGCTGCCCCCGTTTTGGGGGGCGGCGGGTTTTTGCGTGTGCGGCTTGATCTCTCCTACGACGGAGGACCCTTCAACGGGTGGGCGCTGCAGCCCGGGCTTCGTACTGTCCAGGGCTCGCTGGAGGAAGCACTGGCGCTCCTGCTCCAACGGCCGATCCGCGTCACGGTGGCCGGCAGGACTGACGCCGGTGTCCACGCCCGCGGCCAGGTGGTTCACCTGGACCTGACCGAAGCCGAGTGGTTGTCACTGCCCCGCGGGCATGAACTCGATCCCGCCGTCGCGCTGTTGCGGCGTCTCCGCGGCGCTTTGAGCCGGATCCTCGGCGACCTCACCGGTGCCGTGGAAGTGCACGACGCCGGTCTGGCGCCTGGAGGATTCGACGCCCGCTTTTCAGCGTTGTGGCGCAGGTACAGCTACCGCATTGCCGACGGTCCCGAACGGTGGGATCCCCTTCTGCGGGGCATCACCTTGTGGCACAAAGCGCCCCTGGATGTGTCGCTCATGAACCACGGTGTCCTGGCCTTGCTGGGGCTGCAGGATTTCCGTTCTTACTGCAAGCCGCGCGAAGGTGCCACCACCATTCGTGAGCTGCAGAAGTTCTCCTTTTCCCGGGGAAGCGACGGTGTCATTGTTGCCACCGTTCAGGCTGATGCTTTCTGCCACAACATGGTGCGGTCCTTGGTGGGATCTGCGCTGCGGGTGGGGGAGGAGTTGGAGTCCCCGGGCTGGCTGCACTCACGCCTCCTGGAACGAAAGCGGGATGCCAAGTCCGTGCTTGCTGCGCCGCATCCCTTGGTGCTGGAGGAAGTTGCCTATCCTTCGGCTGCCGAGATGCTGGCCCGGGCTGAGCTGACGCGGGCGCGGCGGGCGTAGCTTTTCCCGTTGGGGTCCGGACGTTGGAGGACCCCCTCCCGGCTCTGGGTACCGGAAGGGGGCCGTTGTGGCACTCCGTGGTCTGGGATCCGCGAAGTGCCGGTCTATTTCCCGCGGGGCAAGATCAGGAGAAGGCTTGCATGATCCTGATGACCGCCGGACCCAGAAGGACTATGAACAGCACCGGGAAGATGCAGAACAGCAGAGGAAAGAGCACTTTGACCGGTAACTTCATAGCCTTCTCTTCTGCGTTCTGACGGCGCTTGACACGCGCTTGTTTTGCTTGAGCTCGTAGTACGTTGGCGATACCGATGCCGTATTTGTCGGCTTGGATCACCGCCAGGACGAAACTGCGGATATCCTGCACGGTGCACCGTTCGGCCAGAGCCTCGTAGGATTCCTGCCGTGGACGGCCCACCTGGATGTCTTGGAGCGTGCGCATCAGCTCCTGGGCTAGGGGGCCGGTTCCCTGTGATGACGCCCGCTCCATGGCGGACTCGAACCCCAGCCCAGCCTCGACAGAAATCAGCATCTGGTCCAGAGTGTTCGGAAATTCGAGCTTGATGGCTTCCTGGCGCTTGATCCCCGTGTTGTAGATCAGGAGGTCGGGGATGAAGTAGAGGAACACCGTAAGAAATAGTCCGAGGATCACCATTCCGGGACCTGGGCTAACGACGAAGAGCAGTATTCCGATGAGGGATCCCGCCGCGGCTAGGACCGGCTTCATGGCAATAAGCTTGGTCAATGGCATGGATCGTGGCCGGCCGGCGAGGGCAAGCCAGTGGTCGAGTTTGGCTTCGTAACTGCCCGGGGTCAGCCTGCGGGCAATACCAAGCAGAAGGGGCGGGCGTTGAACTGTGACACCATGCCCCTGCGCGAATCCGGATCCGAGGTTTGTCTGGATGGCAACAATGCCTTTGCGGTCCACTGTGGCCAATGACCAAGCAAAGTAGGACAGCGGCAAGACGATGATGGCGATGATGAGCCACGCTACGGGAGTCATGGCAGCCTCCTAGAACTTGATCTTTATAGTGCGGTTCATCCAAAAACCGCCGGCGACGAACATGAGGCAACTGACCACCATCATCGCGATGCCGACGGGATGATCAACGAACAGGCGGACGTAACCCGGGTTGATTACGGTAATGGCCATGCCAACAACCACGGGCAACGCCATCAGAATCACCGCCGACATCTTTCCTTCAGCGCTGAGCGAGCGTATGTGTCCCTTGATTTCGCTGCGCTCTCGGATGGTACCGGCCACTTGCTCCATCACCTCAGCCAAGTCTCCTCCGACTTCCCGGTTGATTTGGATGGCCTGACCGATCCAGCGAAAGTCTTCACTGTCCATTCGGATGGCACTGTCCTCAAGTGCCTGCCTCGCGTCTTTGCCGATCCTGACCTCATTGACGATGCGGGCCAACTCTTCCGAAGTGGGAGCTTGGGACTCCAATGCGGCGGCCTCGAGCGACCGCATGATGCTGTGTCCCACGCGGAGGCCGCCAATCAACATCTGGATGGTGTCCGTCAATTGCACTTCAAACTTGCCGCGGCGCTTTTCTGTCTTCACCAGAAGGAGTAACTTGGCTGTCAAGGGAGCGGCAACAGCCAACAGGACACCGATGAAGGGGTTAATCAGGAACCAGCCGAAGGCACCAATGAGCACAGTTGCGATGGCCACCACTACGGTGACGTCGGCGGGTGCCTGTTTGACGCCGGCGTTGTAGAGCACCTCTCGATTGAACGGGCCACCTGACTTGCCTATTGCGGTATCAACGAAGCGGACTGCAGACTCCGAGACACGCCCCACAGCTGAACTGTCCTGCGGCAGGTCGACCCGGCGACGCTCGACCGGGATACGGCCGTTCTGAGGTTTCAAGACAACGGCTACCAGGACAATCAGGGCGGCCACGCAGAGTGTGATGGCCAGGACGAAGAATGCTGGAGAATCCATCGCTACCGCCTCCCCACTGGTATTGGAGATACACCAAAGGTCGCTGGGGATACCTGTATGCCGAGCTCTGTGAACCTGTCGAGGAAACGGGGTCGAATACCTGTGGGGATAGCTTTGCCTAAGAAGCGTCCTTGGGCGTCCAACCCAGCCGAGTAGTCGAAGAGGAAAGCGTCCTGAAGTGTGACAACGTCTCCTTCCATCCCCTGCACTTCGGTTACGTGGGTTACCCGGCGGCTCCCATCGCGGAGGCGGGTGACTTGAACGATGAGATCCACGGCAGAGGAGACTTGTTCACGGATCGCTCGGAGTGGAAGGTCCATTCCGGCCATGAGTACCAGGGTTTCCAAGCGTGCAATTGCGTCTCTCGGAGAGTTGGCATGGACCGTGGACAGCGAGCCGTCGTGGCCAGTGTTCATGGCCTGCAGCATGTCTAAGGATTCGCCGCCACGAACCTCACCGACAATGATCCGATCGGGCCGCATACGAAGTGAGTTTCGAACGAGGTCGCGGATGGTGATGGCACCCTTGCCCTCGATGTTGGGTGGGCGGCTCTCCAGCCTGACCACATGCTGTTGTTGTAGCTGCAGCTCTACGGCGTCTTCAATAGTGACGATGCGGTCGGATTCCGGAATGAAAGACGACAGAACGTTCAAGAGCGTTGTTTTACCAGTACCCGTGCCGCCCGAAACGATGACGTTGAGCCTGGCACGAACGCACGCGCTCAACAGTTCAGCCATTTCCTGGCTCATGGATTCCCAGTCAATGAGGTTTCTGACCGTGAGTGGAACGTGGCTGAACTTCCTGATTGTGAGCGATGGGCCGTTAACCGCAAGGGGAGGGATGATCGCGTTGACACGGGAGCCGTCCTCGAGCCGTGCGTCCACCAGCGGAGAAGATTCGTCGATGCGCCGTCCCACCTTGGAAACGATCCGTTCGATGACCTTCCGAAGGTGGTCATCCGAGCTGAACTGCAGCTCCGTTATTGCCAGGTGACCGTGACGCTCCACGTAGATCTGATCGAACCGATTCACCATAACCTCGGTAACGGAGGGGTCCTCCAACAAGCGCTGCAGCGGACCATAGCCCATCACCTCGTCGGAAATCTCGCGGATGAGCCGGCGCCTCTCTTCGGGAGACAAAGGAACCTGCTCTTCGTCGATGACGGCTGACAACTCGTCCACGGCAAAAGACCGGAGATCCTCTTCTGAAGATGAGGTATCGCCCATCCGGTTTCCAATACGCTCAAACAGGGCTGAAGCAGCTCGTTGCTTGAGACCAGCCAAGGCATCCACTGCCGGAATTGTCGGTGCGCCCCCCAATATCGGGGTAGCTGCCGGTGGGGCCGTGACCCGAATGCCACCAGAAACCACGTCAGTGGTTTTTGGATCGTCTGTGCCAACTACAGCAAGCGGGTTGTTTTTCGAAAGCCTCTCTGAGAGCTTCATGACACCACCACCCTCCGGTGCAATTTGTTCTGCTGCGCCGTATCCAGTCGCGGATCGAACCGCTGGACGAGTTTCCGCAATCCTTTGATCGCCGCATCCCGCGCTGTTCCCTGAAGGATCGGAATCCCCCTGTTCGTTGAGTAAGGGAGTGTCCGGGACCGGGGAATCACTGTGTCTATAGGAACTCCGATGGTGGCCTCCACGTCCTGGACGGAGAGCCCGCTTTTCCTGTCCGCGAAGTTCAAAACGGTATGCCTTCCTTGCGGCAAAAGTTGGAGTTCCTTCAGCACGCTGAAGCACTTCCGGAGACCCCTGATGCTCGGTACATCCATGCCACACACCCAGACCCCGTCGGTGGCCAATTCAAGGGTGGCCAGGCAGTGTTCGCCCAAGCCCGGGGCAGTGTCCACCACGACGTACTTGAACTCGGTGGCAAGCTGGTTGAGAAGGCGGGTGACGTGGTCAGCGGTGATGTAGTCCGAATCCGACGGTCTTTGGGGTGCGCAAAGTGCGTAAATGCCAGCGGGATGGACCGTGAGAAATGCCTTAAGGACCATGGAATCCTGGGCCGCCGCGCCGTGGACCGCCTCCGTGATGGAGTGCTCGGGTTCCAGCAACAATCCGGAAGCAACGTCTCCGAATTGCAGATCCAGGTCGACGATCACCACGCTCATCGGTGCAAGCGCTCCTAGACCGATAGCAAGGTTGGTAGCGACTGTCGTTTTGCCCACGCCGCCTTTCGGTGACATGACAGCGATGACTCGTCCCCGCTCCTGTCCGGATTCGGCTGCAGGCTGCATCCCGCGTCGCCGGCTCGCGGCGGCCAAGCAAGCGCGCTCCAAGAGGACTCGAAGCTCGTTGACCTCAGCTTCAGGTCCCACCACATCCCTAACTCCTGCGTGCATCGCCTTTAAAATAATGTCGGCACTGGGCTCGGCCACCATCAAAAGGCTGATCTCCGGGTACTGCAGATCAATCACTGTGGCCAGCTTGAACGCATCGTCAGGATTGACGCCTGGGCCAAGAATCATGACTTCGGGCGGAGCTCCTGTCAGCTGCTTGAAGATTTCGTCGGTGCCGGCCTGGAGAACTGTCGGTGACAAGGTCTGAAGGTCACCATGCAGGGCCCCCGTAATGGCTTGTCGAATCCGGGCTTCAAAATCCCGGACCGCGGTGATGGCTACGAAGCGGCTCATTGGACCAGCCCTCCAAACGTGGTTGTTGGCGGATCGCTCTTGACCGTCTTGTCGGTCTGCTTGGACAGCCAGAGTGTGCCGAACTCGGCACCGAAGACCATCTTGGCTGCGTTTGCATCGCTCAAAGCCACCGTCACGTAGGCGGAGCCGTTTGGAAGTGCAACTCCCTTGTCCGTCCCGGCAGACTTCTCTGCATCAGGGGTGGCTTGCTGGACAGCTGTCACCAGGACATCGTGATACAAAAGCTCAGTGAAGTCCTTCCACCCGGTCATTCCTGCGGGCAAGTTGGCTCCGGCGGGCACAGCCTCGTCGAGTTTGAAGGAGGCGAAGACGGTCACGGTATCGCCGGCTTCGATGCGGCCTCCGAGGATGCGTTCAGGCGCTAGGACGAAAGTAGACTCCTGCAGTCCTTCGGGCACAGGCACCGTCCCTGGCGCCAACTCTGTGGGGCTTACGAGCTTGACGCCTAACAACTGTTCACCGGGCTGAAGGTCGGCTGAGGTAACTTTGCCCTTTTGATCGGTAAGTGCGTTGATGGTTCCTGGTGCAACGGCCGACTGTGGCAGGGTCTCAGTCTTGACCTTGGACTGAAGCTCTTCAGCCTTGGTGCCGGCCGGAATGCGTTCCTTCACAACAAGTACGGTTACGGGATCAAGCCCTTGCTGCGCCCGCTTGTCGGCTCCCTGTACATAGGTAACCAGCAAAACGGTGCCTATGACTGCCAACAGCAGTGCTGCAATGCCTCCCAGTAGGCGTGTTTTCACTTTCTACTCCTTTGAGCTTTCGTGAGTTCGAGAGCAGGGACTCTTTGAGTGACTACTCGGTGAGCAAGACAACGGAGGCCCCATAATTGGGGATTCCTTCGGTTGTCTGCATGCCCTCTTCGAGCGATACGAAGCGGGAGAAGAACCCTTGGAGTCCGCGGCAATTTCCGCTGCAGCTCGGAGCAAGGGGATCAACAACGGCCCCAGAGCCGCTGAACTTGTAGCCGGTGACCTGGAAGGCCGCGAAGCCGACCAGTGTGTACTTTGCATTGCTGCCATTTCCAGTTGCTGTTTCGAACAGCGGTATGAGCGCGGGCTCATCCATGATGGTGGCCAAGGCCGCATTGCAGCCGGTTGCATTCGGGAAATGGTTTCCTGTTTGACCGTTGACTGTCATATCAAGATCGATATCTGTGGAACATCCTGAGTTGGTCACCAGCCAACCAAAGCCGCCTGGCTGGTAGCCGTTTTGTGTGGCGCACCCTGGGACGGTCGGTGCATTTGTGTCGTACTGCAACAGAATGTGAGTTGGGACCGGATCCCCTGTGAAATTTCCAGTGGAGTTCAGAGAGGCCAGCTGTGCGGGGGAGAGATACTTCTTGAAGACGCATTCACTGACTGTCCAAGGCAACGTGGTCGCGGACGAGGGGGCGCCCCACGATGCTTCAGCCACAGCGCTGACTTGGGCCGTGTCGTTTCCCAGGACCTGAGCGAAGAAGAGCGTGAAGCTATTGGCCCCGGTCTGCGCGTCACGGGCATTGGTGAGTACCCGCACCGTGGTCGACGAGGGGAAAGTGACCGAAGCGCCACTTGAGGTGTCGTTTGAATTATTGTTGGCGAACATGTTGGCAGTCGCCGAACTGTCTCCGCAACTTCCGTTTGCACAATCCGATGCGACCGCCAGCGCGGCTGCATCGGCACCATTCTGTAGTTGAGCCTTCTCGGCATAGAGTGCCCCGACATCCACGGCCAGTGCAGCGAACCCGAGGAGGACAACCATCATGCCGGCAACAATTATGGTGCTCGCGCCACGTTCGTTCTCCTGACCGAAACCTGCTCGTGCAGGCATTCGATGCCACATATTGGTCAGCCGCCGCATCTCATCACCCCAATTCCTGACATGTTGAGGGGGAAGATGCCGGAGCCTCCGAAGAACCCCGCGTCCAGGAATCCTGTCATCGATGGCAAAGCGACCGTAGCGGTCACTTCCACATTGGAACCCGGTGAGCAGTTGGAAGCATTGTCGCTGACCGTGACACCCAGACCGTCGAGTGCCGGGGCGGCGGCCAGTGCTGCGCCGGCCACGTCCAAGTTGCCGTCCTGGTAATGAACGGCAGCGTAGCGGGCTCCTTCACGCGCGGCTTGGGTCAGCGAAACCTGAACATTGTAAGCGCGGCCGAACTCCATAATTCCAGTAAGAATTAAGAGTAAGAGTGGTAACAAAATGGCCATCTCGACGGCCACGGCTCCCCGTTCTCTTGTCGTAGATTTCAAGGCTTTCTCCCGGTCCCAGATCCAGACAGAATGTGTGGTTAAAGCGATTGGTTGGTCGTGGTGGCTAACGAGCCCCCACGACCAACCAAGATGCAGGCTAGGCCGCAGGAGCGTTGAAGGTGATGCCGTCGAAGAGGGTATCGACTCGACCGCCGAGCGCGAATACAGCTGCGAGTACCAGGACGGCGATGCCGGCGACCATGATGCCGTATTCAACCATCGTCGCTCCCTTCTCGTCCTTGGTGAAGCGGTCCTTGACGCCGGCAATGTACGAGGTAATGGTGAACATAAAAGCAGACATTGGAATTTCCTTCCCAGAAAAAATATTTGCGAATTGGGTTATAGGTCCAGCAAATTATAGGAATTTGCTTCGATTCCCGAACTACCCCCATGTTTCCTTTAGCGGTCCGGAATTCGATGAGATAAGAATTCACCCTGGGAAGCAGTTGCGACAATGCGTAGCCGTACTCGACTTGGGGGAGTGGCCGCTACTCGCCGGCCCGGGCCGAGGGCAGGGAGTACTCGGTTTCCGATGAAAAAGGGGTCGAAACTACCTGGTTTCGAAAGCCGCCTTATTAATTGGGAGACCCGCTGCGGGGGAGGTAAGGGCGTACTAAGCCGGGCTAGCTCATGAGCAGGGTCACGCCAAGCACGGCGATGACCATTGCCGGGCCATGGGCTGTTTCCGTGGGCTTTTCCGCACGTCGCAGGCGCAACATCAACACCGTGAGCACCCCGCCCACCACAAATCCCAGTAGTCCCCCGAAGAGTACTTGCTGCCAACCCAAGTACCCCAAGTACAGTCCCAGGGGTGCTGCGAGCTTCACATCGCCCATTCCGATGCTTCCCGGCGAAATAATTCCAAGAATGAGGTAGCCCGCGAACAAAATGGCACCGCCGGCGAGGGCGCGCAACAGCTCCGGCCATCCCGGAGCAAGCGCTGCGGATGCCGCCAGGAGCAGCAGGCCGCCTCCCAGGAGGATCACAATGAGGGCGTTGGGCAACAGGTGAAGGGCGAAGTCGATCCGCGAAAGCTGCACGCCAAGTAATGCCAACAAAAGAAATGCCGGCAATTCCCATGACCCGCCGAATCGCCATGCGAGCAAGCCAAACAGCAGCGAGGTGACAGCCGCCGTCGTGATCCGGACGTGCAGGGAAGGGAGCCCACCAAGGCGCGGCAGGCGCAGGGAGATGAGCCACTCGACTGCTGGGCTCAGGAGGAAGCCGACGAGGGCGATAATGAGTGGAAAAGCGGGCCCGTCGGTCATGTGCTCTCCCTCAATCAGTGCGCGGCCCCCAGGGGCGGTTACCCCATTTTGACCCGGACGCCCCGTTGAAGGTATTGTTTAGAGTCGTTGTGCGTGTCCTATCTCGATGACACATGCCTTATGGGGGATCCAGTTGCAGGATCGCTAACTCCGGAGGCATTTCGAGATCCTGGGATGACTGGTACATAGAGCCCTCACCTCTGCTCCGGTAGCGCATACATAGTAGGTACACGCCTTATTGCGTGTCGCCTAAAACATGAACGCCAGAACAAGAACGAGGCAAAACCGTGCGTACGTACACCCCGAAGCCCGGCGATATCAACCGCCAGTGGCACGTCATTGACGCCACCGACGTTGTCCTTGGTCGTCTTGCCAGCCAGACCGCAACACTGCTGCGCGGAAAGCACAAGCCGACCTTTGCGTCCCACATGGACATGGGCGACTTCGTCATCATCATCAACGCTGAAAAGGTTGCCCTCACCGGCGCCAAGCTGGAGCAGAAGCGCGCATACCGCCACTCCGGTTACCCGGGCGGCCTGACCTCCGTCAATTACGCCGAGCTGTTGGAATCCAACCCGGTTCGCGCTGTTGAGAAGGCCATCAAGGGCATGCTCCCCAAGAACTCCCTCGCCGCTCAGCAGCTGGGCAAGCTCAAGGTCTACGCAGGCCCCGAGCACCCCCACGCCGCTCAGCAGCCGAAGACTTTCGAAATCACCCAGGTCGCCCAGTAGTCCTGGCCACCAACTAAACTTTTTATTACAAGGAGAACCGTGGCTCAGAACGAAGAACTGACCGCCGAAGCCGTCGAGGCCGAGGAAACACTCACCAGCTACACCTCTGAAAGCACATCTGCTGAAGATGCGCCCAAGAAGGAGCGCCCGGCACTGACCGTTGCCGGCGCAGCTGTTGGCCGTCGCAAGGAAGCCGTTGCACGCGTTCGCGTTGTTCCGGGTTCCGGCAAGTGGACCATCAACGGCCGCACGCTGGACAACTACTTCCCGAACAAGCTGCACCAGCAGGATGTCAACGAGCCCTTCAAGATCCTTGATCTCGAAGGCGCTTACGACGTCATCGCCCGTATCCACGGCGGTGGCATCTCCGGCCAGGCCGGTGCACTGCGTCTCGGTGTTGCTCGCTCGCTGAACGAGATCGACGTCGACAACAACCGCGCCACCCTCAAGAAGGCCGGTTACCTGCGCCGTGACGCCCGCGTCATCGAGCGTAAGAAGGCTGGTCTCAAGAAGGCACGTAAGGCTCAGCAGTACTCCAAGCGTTAATTCGCTTCGCCCCTTCGCTGGGGTATCGAAAGCCCGTTCCGCCACTTCGGCGGGGCGGGCTTTCGCCGTTAAACACGCGCGTTGCGCGTCGCGCATGTGACGCTCCGCCACGCCCTTGAACTGATGGTGTCCCGGCGTCGTCTAAACTTGAGCCGATGTCTAGATTATTTGGAACAGATGGCGTGCGCGGTCTCGCAAACGGATTGCTCACCGCCGAGCTGGCTATGCAGCTCGCCCAGGCCGCCGCCGTCGTACTCGGCCATGACCGCACAACCAACGGCAAGCGGCCACGCGCCGTCGTCGCCAGGGACCCCAGAGCGAGTGGCGAGTTCCTCGCCGCCGCGGTGGAAGCCGGGCTTTCCAGCTCCGGAATCGACGTCTACGACGCCGGTGTGCTTCCCACCCCTGCGGCCGCTTACCTGGTGGCAGATCTCGACGCCGATTTCGGCGTCATGCTGTCGGCCTCCCACAACCCCGCGCCGGACAACGGCATCAAGTTCTTTGCCCGCGGCGGCCAGAAACTCCCGGACCACGTCGAAGACGCCATCGAGGCACAGCTCGGCAAAGAGCCGCAGCGCCCTGTGGGTGCCGACGTCGGACGCATCCAGCGCTTCTCCGACGCCGAAGACCGCTACATCGTGCACCTGCTTGGCACCCTGCCCAAGCGACTGGAAGGCCTGAAGGTCGTCCTGGACTGCGCCCACGGCGCAGCGAGCGGTTGTTCACCCCAGGTGTTCAAGGATGCGGGCGCTGACGTCGTAGTGATCGGCGCAGAGCCGGACGGACTGAACATCAACGAGGGCGTAGGCTCCACCCACCTGGGCCCGCTGAAGGAAGCGGTTCTCCAACACGGCGCAGACCTTGGCGTAGCCCACGACGGCGACGCCGACCGTTGCCTCGCCGTGGACCACGAAGGCAACGAAGTGGATGGCGACCAGATCATGGCCATCCTGGCACTGGCCCTCAACGAGGCCGGAAAACTCAAGGACAGCATCCTTGTGGCGACTGTCATGAGCAACCTCGGCCTCAAGATCGCCCTCAAGAATGCCGGAATCACCATCCGCGAAACCGGAGTCGGGGACCGTTACGTCCTTGAGGAAATGCGCGAGGGCGGCTACAACCTGGGCGGCGAACAGTCCGGCCACGTGATCTTCTCCGACTACGCCACCACCGGTGATGGTGTCCTGACCGGTCTGCAGCTGGCAGCCCAGGTTGCCCTGACAGGCCGCAGCCTCAAGGAACTCGCCACGGCGATGACCAAGCTCCCGCAGCTGATGATCAATGTCAAGGGTGTGGACAAGGCCCGCGCAGGTACCGACGAAGGCGTGGCGGCTGCTGTCGCTGCAGCCGAACGTGAACTGGGCGAGACCGGCCGTGTGCTGCTCCGCCCGTCGGGTACTGAGGCTCTGGTCCGTGTCATGGTGGAAGCCGCTGACATGGAAACAGCCGAGCGCATCTGCAACAGTCTTGCCGCTGTGGTCAAGGAACGTCTGGGCGCTTCCAGCGAAATGGCTGTCTAAGAAGCCCCAACCAACTTCGGCCCGCACCTCTGCCTGGCAGGGGAGCGGGCCGAAGCCATTTAAGGGCTAAAGGTAATCCGGGGCCGCTTCGAGGCCGAAATACTCTTCGAGGGTCGCGATGCCGTGCGCGGTCATGTCAGTTGCTGCCTCCACGCCGATGTAACGCAGGTGCCATGACTCGTAGAAGTATCCGGTGATGTCATGGAACATCCATGGATAGCGGACCACGAAACCGAACTTATGGGCGTTGGCCTTCGCCCACAACGCTGCAGGTTGTTCAGCAAAGCACGGCTGGAAGCTGCAGGCCCCTCCGCCGTCGGCAATGTCGAAGGACCAGCCTGTCTGGTGTTCGGAGTGTCCAGGGCGTGCTGAGGCACGGTCCGCCGCAGCCTGGCCAGTGCTGGCAACATAGCCGCCGTAGGTGGCTACCTGGGTTGAGTAGGAGCGGTAGCCCGAAGCCAACGTCATGACGACGCCCTCGGTTGCAGCGGCCGCGAACAGCTTTTCTGCGGCAGCCGCCGTCGTGCTGTTAAGCAAGGAGGCTTCGCCGCTGACGGCGAGGCGGATGTTTGGTTGAACCAGATCGGCCGGTACAAAGTCCTGGGGGTTGAGGGGGCGGTGCTTGTTGACGATCACCCAAGGGCTGGTGGGGTCCGTCAGCGAATGCTGCGGTGCAACCGCACTGGAGGGTGCGGCACTGGACGGCAAGGCGCTGGGCGACGGCGCAGCAGTCTCAGGCGCTGCCGTTGCCGGATCCGTGGTGGCGGCGCTGGAAGGGGCAGCAGAAGGCGTAACAGCCCCACTGGCGGCGTTGGCGGCTGCGGGGGAGGGAACGGCAGTATCCGGCGTGCACGCGGACATGGCTGCCATTCCGGCGCCAGCAGCAATCAGGCCCGCAAAAACGCGCCTGCTGGGCAGCGGTTGGGGATCGGCCACCCTAGACCTTCCTCAACAGCATGCGGCGGATGGAGTGGTCGGCGTCCTTGGTGAGAACCAGCTGGGCGCGGCCGCGGGTGGGCAGCACGTTTTCTTCAAGGTTGGGTTCGTTGATGCGCTTCCAAATGCCGCGCGCGGTGGATTCGGCGTCGTCATCGGACAGCGTGGCATAGCGGTGGAAGTAGGACTCCGGCTGTGCGAAGGCTGTAGTGCGCAGTTTCCGGAAACGGTCCACGTACCACTCCTCGATATAGGAGGTTTTGGCATCTACGTAGATGGAGAAGTCGAAGAAGTCGCTGACAGCCAGTCCTTGTTTGCCGTCCATGCGGGGCCTGGCGGGGGCGAGGACGTTGAGCCCTTCCACGATCAGGACGTCGGGACGCCGGACCACCACTTCCTTGCCCGGCACGATGTCGTACGTTACGTGGGAATACCACGGTGCGCGGACTTCTTCGGCGCCACCTTTGACTTCCGACACAAAGCGGAGGAGCCCCCGCCGGTCATAGGACTCAGGAAAACCCTTGCGTTCAAGGAGGTGCCGGCGCTTCAGTTCGGCCAAGGGATAGAGGAAGCCATCCGTCGTGATGAGTTCCACGTTGGGGGTTCCGGGCCACCGCCGGAGCATTTCCCGGAGCACGCGGGCGATGGTGGACTTGCCGACAGCCACCGAACCGGCAACGCCGATCACGAACGGAGTGCGCTGGGTCTGTTCGCCCAGGAACGTCGTTGTTGCCGCGTGAAGCTGGTGGGAAGCCTCTACATAGAGGTGCAGAAGCCGTGAAAGTGGGAGGTAAACCTCTCTGACTTCCTTCATGTCCAGGGGGTCGCCGAGGCCGCGGAGACGGAAGATGTCCTCTTCGTTGAGGGGCTGCTCCATCTGCGCTGCGAGCCTGGACCACGTTTGACGGTCCAGCTCTACAAACGGGGAAGCGCCGTCGCCATTAGCTTCGGTGCGTTGCAAAGTCACGCTCATGATTCTGCCCTCCGCACGGCGGATCAGGAAATGCGCGACGACGGGAGGGTGAATTGTGAGGGTCGGACATCATACTGGCAAGGGGAGGAGCTGGGATGTCCCACGTCAGTTGTTTGCGCTAGCCGTTAGGCTTGTACCCATGTGTGGAATCGTAGGCTATGTTGGCAATTCGTCTCGCAAGGCAGCTGGTCACAGCGCCCTTGACGTCGTCGTGGAAGGGCTGCGTCGTCTTGAATACCGCGGCTATGACTCCGCAGGCGTCGCAGTGGTGGCTGACGGGGCAATCTCGTCCCGTAAAAAGTCCGGCAAACTGAGCAACCTGATCAGCGAACTGGAAGCAAATCCAGTACCTGAATCCCTGACCGGCATCGGCCATACCCGTTGGGCCACCCACGGCGGACCGACCGACCGCAACGCGCACCCGCACCTCTCTGACGGCGGCCGCCTTGCACTTATTCACAACGGCATCATTGAAAACTTCGCTGAGCTCAAGCAGGAACTGCTGGCCAAGGGCGTTACCTTCGAGTCCGAAACCGACACCGAAGTTGCCGCCGCGCTGGTTGGCGACATCTTCCGCACCCAACTCAATGGCGACGGCGGAAACCTCACCGAAGCGATGCGCCTGGCCTGCCAGCGACTCGAAGGCGCTTTCACCCTTCTCGCAGTCCACGCAGACCAGCCCGACGTCGTCGTAGCTGCCCGCCGCAACTCCCCGCTGGTGGTTGGCCTGGGCGACGGCGAGAACTTCCTCGGATCCGACGTCTCCGGCTTCATCGACTACACCCGTCGTGCCGTGGAACTGGGCCAGGACCAGATCGTCACCATCACCGCGGACTCCGTGGAAATCACCGACTTCTTCGGCGCTCCCGCCGAAGGCAAGGAATACCACGTTGACTGGGACCCGGCATCTGCCGAAAAGGGTGGCTTCAGCTCCTTCATGGAGAAGGAAATCCACGACCAGCCTGACGCCGTTGCGCAGACCCTCCTGGGCCGCTCGGACCTCGATGGCAAGCTGACCCTGGACGAGGTCCGCATCGATCCCGAGCTCCTCAAGCAGGTTGACAAGATCATCGTGCTCGCCTGCGGAACTGCGGCCTACGCCGGCCTGGTTGCCAAGTACGCCATCGAGAACTGGTGCCGCATCCCCACGGAGGTGGAGCTCGCCCACGAGTTCCGCTACCGCGATCCGATCGTCGACTCCAACACGCTGGTGGTTTCCATCAGCCAGTCCGGTGAGACCATGGACACGCTGATGGCCGTCCGCTACGCCCGTGAACAGGGCGCCAAGACGATCTCCATCTGCAACACCAACGGTTCAACCATCCCGCGCGAATCCGACGCCGTGCTCTACACGCACGCCGGCCCGGAAATCGCGGTGGCCTCCACCAAGGCATTCCTGGCGCAGATCACTGCCGCCTACCTGCTGGGCCTGTACCTGGCACAGCTGCGCGGCAACATCTTCTCCGGCCAGATCAAGGACGTCCTCGCGGACCTCAACAAGATCCCGGCCAAGATCCAGAAAATCCTGGACAACGCTGGGCCCCTGCGCGAGCTCGCCCGCAGCATGAAGGACGAAAAGTCCGTGCTGTTCCTGGGCCGCCACGTTGGCTACCCGGTTGCCCTCGAAGGCGCCTTGAAGCTCAAGGAAATCGCGTACATCCACGCTGAAGGCTTCGCCGCTGGTGAGCTCAAGCACGGTCCGATCGCCCTGATCGACGACGGCCAGCCGGTCTTCGTTGTGGTGCCGTCCCCGCGCGGCCGTGACTCCCTGCACTCCAAGGTGGTCAGCAACATCCAGGAAGTCCGTGCACGTGGTGCCCGTACCTTGGTGATCGCTGAAGAAGGAGACGAGTCGGTCAAGGACTACGCAGAGCACGTGTTCTACGTACCTGAGACGCCTACGCTGCTGATGCCGCTGCTCACGACGGTTCCGCTGCAGATCTTTGCTGCTGAACTGGCCGGAGCCAAGGGCTATGACGTGGATCAGCCGCGTAACCTCGCCAAGAGCGTGACCGTAGAATAACGCCATGATTGTTGGCATTGGCGTAGACGTCGTAGACATCGAACGGTTCGGACGGCAACTGGAACGGACGCCCGGACTCCGGGACCGCTTGTTTGTTCCTGCCGAACGGGAGCTCAACACCCGTTCCTTGGCTGCTCGTTTTGCGGCCAAGGAAGCCGTGGCCAAGGTCTTGGGTGCTCCCGCGGGAATGAACTGGCAGGACTGCTGGATCGGTCTCGATGAGAACGGCCCTACAGTCCAGGTCAAGGGAACCGTGCTGGCAGTGGCCGAGGCCAAGGGCGTCAAACGCTGGCACCTGTCCATGAGCCACGACGGCGGCATCGCTACGGCGACTGTCCTCGCCGAGGGCTAGACGGACTCTCAACAGCAATGATCAGCGCCTTCACCGGACAACAGATCAGGGATGCGGAACAACCGCTCCTTGACGCCGGTGAGGGCGCTGTTCTTATGCACCGGGCAGCCTACGGGCTGGCCCAAGCCGTAGTGCATGAGGTCAAAACACGGCGCAAGCTGGCCGGCGCCAGCGTGACTATCTTGGCAGGCAAGGGCAACAATGGCGGCGACGGTCTCTTCGCTGCGGCCCTGCTGGCCCGCCGGGGAATGCGCACGACGGCGGTACTCGCCGCGGCAGAAGTCCACCCGGAGGCGCTGGCTGCTTTTTCAACGGCCGGCGGGAGGACCTTGTACCTCGAACCCGGGAACGCTGAAGAACTCGCGGTCCTGTGCGCCGGCGACGATGTCATCATCGATGCCCTGCTCGGTACGGGTGCGCGTGGGGGCCTGCGTGGCCCGTCAGCTGAACTGATTGCATCCCTCCAGGAACTGCGTCCACGGTTGGTCGTGGCTTGCGATCTCCCCAGCGGCCTGGACGCCAACACCGGTGAAGTCCACTGGCCGGTGCTCGAAGCAGACGTCACGGTCACTTTTGGCGGCGTCAAAGCGGGGCTCATGACCGATCCGGGCGAGGGCTGTGCCGGGCGGGTGCGCTTGGTGGAGATCGGCATCGAAGGATCGCTGGAGTCCCAGCAACCGGAGCTCCGCCGTCTCACCTTCCAGGATGCAGGATCCGTGCTGCCTCATCCTGGGCGCAGAGCACATAAATATTCCCGGGGTGTCCTGGGCGTTGTTGCCGGTTCGGTTCGATTTGCCGGTGCTGCTGTCCTGGGTGTTCATGCCGCAGCCCTCGCCGGAGCAGGGATGGTGCGGTACGCCGGCCCTCAAACGGTGGGACAGTTGGTGCTCGCCCAAACCCCGGAAGCACTCTGGGAACCCGATGAACCCGGCCGGGTCCAGGCATGGTTGCTGGGATCGGGCGTGGATGGGGAAGAACAGTTGGAGCGCGCCAAGGACGCTGCTGCGGCCGCCCTGGCCGCTGATGTACCGGTGGTGGTGGACGCCGGTGCGCTGAGCCTCCTGCCGGAACGCTGCCCGCCCCATTGGATCCTGACGCCACACGCTGGAGAACTGGCCACCCTGCTGGACTCCCTTCCCTCCACGGGTGAGGTTGCTGTGACCCGCGATGACGTAGAGTCCCGTCCGCTGCATTTCGTACGGAAGGCCGCCGAACAAACGGGCGCCACCGTGCTCCTGAAGGGAGCAACCACACTGGTGGCGTCGCCGTCGGGCGTTGTATTCAGCCAAGCCGAAGGCACAGCGTGGATGGCGACCGCGGGTAGCGGCGATGTCCTGGGCGGAGTGTTGGGGGCCTTGCTGGCGCAGAGTGCGGAAACGATCAAGGACGACGACGGCGCTTACGCAGGCTTGGGACTGGACGTCGCCGACCGCTGGGCTGCTTTGGCTGCTTTGGCGGCGAGCGTCCATGGACGGGCAGGGTCAGCGGCGTCCGCGGAATTGGCTGGCGGCCCCATTACAGCGTCGGCGATCATGGCTGCGGTTCCGGGGGTCGTTGGTTCGCTCAACGCGGAATGCGACCGTACAAGACCCTAAGGTTACTGTCCGTGTCATGGGTCATGAGTAGGCTTGCAGCAGTTGTTCGCATCATCAAGAGGAGAACGCATGGAAGTCTGGCCTGGATCGGCTTATCCGCTGGGAGCCACTTTTGACGGCACCGGCACCAACTTCGCGCTGTTCAGCGGGAATGCCGAAAAAGTTGAGTTGTGCCTCTTCGACGACGACGGCGGCGAAGTCCGCGTGGACGTCACCGAGGTTGATGGTTATGTATGGCACTGCTACCTTCCGCAGGTTCAACCCGGCCAAAAGTACGGGTACCGTGTGCACGGGCCCTACGACCCGGATTCCGGCCAACGCTTCAACCCCAACAAGTTGCTGCTGGACCCTTACGCCAAGGCCATCCACCGTCAGATCGACTGGGACCCGGCCTTGTTCTCCTACAATCTGGGGGACCCGGATTCCCGCAATGATGAGGACTCCGCACCGCACATGATGCTGGGCGTGGTCATCAACCCGTTCTTCGACTGGGACGGAGACAAGCTTCTGCGGATTCCGTACCACAAATCGGTCATCTACGAGGCCCACGTCAAGGGCCTGACGCAGATGCACCCGGAGGTGCCGGAAGAGCAACGTGGTACGTATGCAGGCGTGGCCCACCCCGCGGTCATCTCGCACCTGCAGAAACTGGGCATCACCGCCATTGAACTGATGCCTGTGCACCAGTTCGTCAACGACGGCATCCTGCAGGACAAAGGCCTGAATAACTACTGGGGCTACAACACCATTGGTTTCTTTGCGCCCCACAACAGCTACAGCTCCAAGGGCGATACCGGTCAGCAGGTCCAGGACTTCAAGGCCATGGTGCGTGCCCTGCACACTGCGGGCATCGAAGTCATCCTGGACGTGGTCTACAACCACACTGCGGAGGGCAATCACCTGGGACCCACGTTGTCCTTCAAGGGCATCGACAACTCCGCGTACTACCGCCTGGTGGAAGACGACCAGAAGTACTACATGGACTACACCGGCACCGGAAACTCGCTGAACGTCCGCAGCCCGCACTCCCTCCAGTTGCTTATGGACTCCCTGCGCTACTGGGTGACCGAGATGCACGTGGACGGTTTCCGCTTCGACCTCGCTTCCACGCTGGCCCGCGAGTTCTACGACGTCGACAAACTCTCAACGTTCTTTGAACTCATCCAGCAGGACCCGGTGGTTTCCCAGGTGAAGCTCATTGCCGAGCCGTGGGACGTCGGTCCCGGCGGTTACCAGGTGGGTAACTTCCCGCCGCAGTGGACTGAATGGAACGGCCAGTACCGCGATACCGTCCGCGACTTCTGGCGCGGGGAGCCCTCCACCTTGGGTGAATTCGCGTCCCGGTTGACCGGCTCTGCAGATCTTTATGAGCACTCGGGCCGCCGTCCGGTGGCATCGATCAACTTCGTTACTGCCCACGATGGCTTCACCCTGGCCGACCTCGTTTCCTACAACGAAAAACACAACGAGGCGAACGGCGAAGACAACAACGACGGCGAGTCCCACAACCGATCATGGAACTGTGGGGCGGAGGGGCCCACCGACGATCCCACGGTCCTTGGCCTGAGGGCACGCCAACAGCGCAACTTCATCGCCACCTTGTTCCTCTCCCAAGGCGTCCCCATGCTCCTGCACGGCGACGAACTCGGCAGGACCCAGCGCGGCAACAACAACGGTTACTGCCAGGACTCCGAACTGACGTGGATCAACTGGGAGAACGTGGACCAGCCGCTCATCGAGTTCACCGCTGCCGTGTGCGCCCTGCGGGCCAAGCACCCCAGCCTTCGGCGAAGCCGGTTCTTTGACGGACGCCCGGTGCTCCGAGGCGAGGGTGAACGCCTGCCGGACATCGTATGGTTGGACGCCGACGCGAGCACCATGAGTCCCTCGGACTGGGATGAGGCATTGGGCCGCTCGGTTGGAGTGTTCCTCAACGGCGATGGTATCCACGGCCGCGACAACCAAGGCCGGCGTATCACCGACGTCAACTTCCTGCTCTACTTCAACGCGGACCAGGACGAGGTAGGCTTCCGAATCCCCTCCGATGAGTACGCGCCGGCGTGGGACCTCATGATCGATACCGCTGGTGAAGGCGCCGAAGCAGGCGTCGTCAAGCCGGATCAGATCCTCATGGTCGGGGCAAAGTCCCTGGTGGTGCTTCGGGCGCACAGCACTCCCGAGGTAGAGCCCGATCACTCGGTGGCGGCCTCCCTGGCTGCTCTGACGCAGACGAGCACCCCGGAGACGGCATCCATCACGGCGCCGGCGGTGACATCGCTGCCGTTCGACTACAAGGGAGACGCCCCGGCAGACGAGGAGTCCGGAGCAGCGAAGAAGGCGGACTTATGAAAACGCCCGTCTCGACCTACCGACTCCAAATCCGGCCGGAACTGACACTCCAAGACGCGGCGGAGCTCACGGGCTATCTGCGCTCCCTCGGAATCGACTGGGTCTACGTGTCACCGATCCTCACCGCGGAAGAGGGCTCGGACCACGGATACGACGTCACGGACCCGTCCACCGTGGATCCCGCTCGGGGTGGTCCCGAGGGGCTCGCTGCGCTTTCGGAGGCGGCCCGTGAGCAGGGCCTGGGCATTCTTGCCGACATCGTGCCCAACCACATGGGCGTCGCTACTCCCGGGCAGAACGCCTGGTGGTGGCAACTCCTGAAGGAGGGACGCGGGTCCAAGTACGCCGAGGCCTTCGACGTCGATTGGGATTTCGGAAGCGGGAAAATCCGCATTCCGGTCCTGGGCAGCGACGAGGACCTGGAACAACTCAATGTGGTGGACGGTGAACTGCACTACTACGATCATCGTTTTCCCTTGGCCGAGGGCACCTTTGCCGATGGTGACAGTCCCCAGGAAGTCCATGCCCGGCAGCACTACCAGCTCATCGGCTGGCGCAGGGCCGACGCCGAGCTGAACTACCGCCGCTTCTTCGCAGTCAACACCTTGGCCGGAGTTCGGGTGGAGATCCCGTGGGTCTTCGACGAATCCCACCAGGAAATCGTGCGATGGTTCCGCGAGGGATTGGTGGACGGACTCAGGATCGACCACCCGGACGGGCTGGCAGATCCCGAAGGCTATCTGGCCAGGTTGCGGGAAGCGACGGGCGGCGCTTATCTGCTTGTCGAAAAAATCCTGGAGCCGGGGGAGCAATTGCCGGACACCTTCGACTGCGAAGGAACCACCGGTTACGACGCCCTCGCTGACGTGGACCGGCTCTTCGTGGACCCCGCAGCGGAGGAATACCTCGACTCACTCGATGCCAGGTTGCGGGACGCGGACGCCCCGGCGGACTACGAGGACATGATCCATGGAACCAAGCGCCGTATCGCGGACGGCATCCTGCGGTCGGAGATTCTGAGGCTCGCACGCCTGGTGCCTCCGTCCATGGATTTGCCGGCTGACAAGGTGGCTGATGCCATCGCAGAAGTCATTTGCTGCTTCCCGATCTACCGCACCTACCTCCCGTACGGCCGGGACGTCTTGGTGGAATCCATCCGCCGGGCTGCGGAAAACCGGGCAGACCTCAAGGCGGTATTGGAAGACCTCACGCCGCTGTTGCTCGACTCCTCCGGCGCCTTGGCCCGGCGTTTCCAACAGACCTCTGGAATGGTGATGGCCAAGGGCGTGGAGGACACTGCGTTCTTCCGCTACACCCGTCTGGGGACCCTCACCGAGGTGGGGGCCGATCCCACCGAATTCGCCGTGTCCAACGAGGTCTTCCACGAGCGCATGGCCCGCCGCCAGCAGGTCCTGCCGCTGTCCATGACCACGCTGAGCACCCATGACACCAAGCGAAGCGAGGATGCCCGGGCGCGTATATCGGTCATTTCCGAGGCCGTCCCGGAGTGGGAACTCTTCCTGGGGACAGTCCAGGAGTTGGCTCCGATTCCGGACGGCCCGTTGGCTGCCCTTGTGTGGCAGTCAATAGTTGGTGCGTGGCCGGCAGACCGAGGGCGTCTTCAGTCCTATGCCCTGAAGGCGGCGCGCGAGGCCGGTAACTCAACAAATTGGACCGACCCCAACCAGGACTTCGAGCGCCACTTGGCCGGCGCCGTCGACTCTGTCTTTGATGTGCCGGAGGTTGCAGCGGCATTGGCCAATCTTGTCGCTGAGCTCGAACCGTACGGGACATCGAACTCGTTGTCGGCGAAGCTGGTCCAGCTGACCATGCCCGGGGTTCCGGACGTCTACCAGGGCACAGAGTTCCGGGACGGCTCCCTGACCGATCCGGACAACAGGCGCCCTGTTGACTTCCAAGCCCGCACATCTGCCTTGGCAGAGCTGGACAACGGCGCTGTTCCACTGTTCACGGAAGAAGCAGCCAAGCTGCTGGTGGTGTCACGTGCACTGCGGTTGCGGCGCGATCGGCCTGAGCTTTTCGGCGGATACCTGCCGGTGGCAGCACAAGGTGCGGCCGCAGATCATGTGGTGGCCTTCGACCGCGGAGCTGATCGAGGTGGTGCCCTTACAGTTGCCACCCGACTGCCCAAGCGACTTGAGCGGGAAGGCGGCTGGCGTGACACAGCCATCGAATTGTCCGTCAACGCCCGGGACGAACTCACTGGAGCCACGTACGGTGCCGGCACTGTCCCGTTGGCTACGTTGTTGGAGCAGTACCCCGTGGCCCTGCTGGTGCCTACGGACTGACCCTCACCACCGCAGACCATCACTGCAACGCACGCTTGAACACGCCTAAGGGAGCATGATGCTGGAGCACGCTGCTGGAAAAAACCGCTACGACGTCTGGGCGCCGAACGCTGATTCGGTCCGGCTTGTTGCCGATGGACGAGAGTACGCCATGGAACACCACGACGCCGCCGCCCCGGGGTGGTGGCGGGCGCCGGCTGACGTGGCCGGCCAGGAAGGTGACGGGGTCCCCTACGGGTACATCGTTGATGGAGAGGGCCCGTTCCCTGATCCACGCTCGCGGAGGCAACCGGACGGCGTCCACGCATTATCCGCCACGTTCGATCCTTCTGCCCACGAGTGGAAAGACACAGCCTGGAAGGGCAGGCAACTCAAGGGAGCCCTCATCTATGAGCTTCACCTTGGTACCTTCACCCCGGAAGGAACGCTGGATGCTGCCACCGCCAAGCTGGACTACCTGGTGGACCTCGGAGTGGAATTCATCGAGTTGCTTCCGGTCAACGGTTTCAACGGTGTCCACAACTGGGGCTACGACGGCGTCTTGTGGTACGCCGTCCATGAGCCCTACGGCGGCCCGGCGGCGTACCAGCGATTTGTCGACGCCGCTCATGCTGCTGGATTGGGCGTTATCCAGGACGTCGTCTACAACCACCTTGGACCCAGCGGAAACTACCTGCCCAAGTTCGGCCCCTACCTGAAATCAGGGGAGGGAAATACCTGGGGTGACTCCGTCAACCTCGATGGACCAGGCTCGGACGATGTTCGGCGCTATATCTTGGAGAACGCGGCGATGTGGCTCCGGGACTACCACGTGGACGGACTCCGCCTCGACGCCGTCCATGCCTTGCGTGACGAACGGGCCGTGCACATCCTGGAGGACTTCGGGGCATTGGGCGATCAGATCGAGGCCGAGACGGGAATCCCCCGGACGTTGATCGCGGAGTCGGACTTGAACAACCCGCGCCTCATCTATCCCCGCCAGGACAACGGATACGGACTTGAAGGCCAGTGGAGCGACGACTTCCACCATGCCGTCCACGTCAACCTCAGCGGCGAGACTACCGGCTACTACGCGGACTTCGATTCGCTGGCAGTCCTCGCGAAGGTCCTGGAGCACGGCTTCCTTCACGATGGCAGCTACTCCAGCTTCCGGGGGCGGCACCACGGCCGGCCGATCCGACGGGATCTGGCGCACCCCTCAGCCTTGGTTGTATGCCTCCAGAACCACGACCAAATCGGCAACCGCGCCATCGGTGACCGACTCACCGCGTCGCTGTCCTATGGGAAGCTGGCCATCGGTGCTGTGCTGACCATGACATCTCCGTTCACTCCCATGCTCTTCATGGGCGAGGAATTCGGCGCGTCCACGCCGTGGCAGTTCTTTACCTCCCATCCGGAGCCCGAGCTCGGGAAGGCTACAGCCGAGGGCCGCATCAAGGAATTCGAACGCATGGGGTGGGATCCTGCGGTGGTGCCGGACCCGCAGGATCCAGAAACATTCCTCCGATCCAAGCTCAAGTGGGAAGAAGCCGGCGAGGGAAACCATGCACGCCTGCTCCAGCTCTACAAGGATTTAGCACAGCTGCGCCGAAACACCCCCGAGTTGGTGGACGGCGGCTTCGGCAGCACAGTGGTGGAATACGACGACGACGAACACTGGCTGCAGTTCTCCCGCGGCACCGTCCGGGTGGTATGCAACTTCGGGGACGAGGCACTCGGGACACCCCTGAGCGGCTCCATCTTGCTGGCCACCGACCATGAAGCAGTCCTCGATGAAGGGACACTGACGCTTCCGGGCGGGAGCGCCGTCGTCGTACGCGTCAACTAAGCCGTCGCCAATCCGGGGTGACGGCGCCCACATGGCGGACAGCGCCGTCACCCCGGATTGTGCAGTGGCAGGATGGTACGTATGACTTATTCGGCTGCGGAAAACCGCTACGAAACCATGCCCTACCGCCGCGTCGGACGCAGTGGACTCAAGCTCCCCGCCATCTCCCTGGGCCTATGGCACAACTTCGGCGACGACAAACGGTTTGACGAACAGCGTGCCATCCTGCGTCGTGCGTTCGACCTCGGCGTTACCCACTTCGACCTCGCCAACAACTACGGACCGCCGGACGGCTCAGCCGAGACCAACTTCGGGCGCCACCTGAAGGACGACTTCAAGCCCTACCGTGACGAATTGGTCATCTCCACCAAAGCCGGTTACTACATGTGGCCCGGCCCGTACGGCGAATGGGGATCCCGCAAGAACCTGATCTCCAGCCTGGACCAGTCGCTGGAACGCATGGGCCTTGACTATGTCGACATCTTCTACAGCCACCGTCCCGACCCCGAGACGCCGCTGGAAGAAACCATGGGCGCGTTGGACTACGCTGTCCGCTCCGGCAAAGCGCTCTACGCCGGCATCTCCTCTTACACCCCGGAGCAGACCCTCGAAGCTGCCCGGATCCTCAAGGAGCTCGGGACTCCGCTGCTCATCCACCAGCCCAGCTACTCCATGCTGAACCGGTGGACAGAGAACGGCTCGCCCAACCTCTACGAGGCCCTGGATCAGGTGGGCGCCGGTTCCATCGCGTTCTCGCCGCTCGCCCAGGGCATGCTCACCAACCGCTACCTCAAGGGCGTCCCGGCCGATTCGCGGGCTGCCAAGGAGCGGTTCCTGTCCGAATCACAACTGACCGAGGAGAAGCTGGACCGGGTCCGGGGATTGAACGCCATCGCCGAAGGCCGTGGCCAGACGCTCGCCCAGATGGCCATCGCCTGGATCCTGCGCGATCAGCCGAAGGGATCGCCTGTAACCTCCGCGCTTGTTGGCGCTTCCAGCGTGGCCCAGCTTGAGGACACGCTCAGCGCCATCAACAACCTGAAGTTCACCTCGGACGAACTGACGGCGATCGACGAATTCGCGGTCGAGTCGGACATCAACCGGTGGGCCCAGAAGTAGCCCACCAAGTTTCGCCATAAAACAGCAGGGGCCGGCCGGGAACAAAGCCGGCCCCTGCTGTGTTGGTTACAATGCAAGAGTGCGCCGAATGGCGCCGTGCCAATCAGTCGTGCCCTGGACCCAGTCAGGGCTGCGCCTGGCACATGAGGTTTAGTTCTCAAAAGGAGTTCCGTGTCTTCACATCCGATTCGTGTTGCCATTGTCGGCGTAGGTAACTGCGCCGCATCGCTGGTCCAAGGTGTTCAGTACTATCGCGACGCTGACCCCAAGGCCACGATCCCGGGTCTGATGCACGTCGAGTTCGGCCAGTACCACGTCAACGACGTCCAGTTCGTTGCTGCTTTCGATGTCGACAGCAAGAAGGTTGGACTGGACCTGGCCGACGCCATCGGCGCCAGCGAAAACAACACCATCAAGATCGCCGACGTCCCCGCCACCGGTGTCACCGTCCAGCGCGGCCACACCCTGGATGGCTTGGGCAAGTACTACCGCGAGACCATTGTTGAGGCCCCGGACGAGGCCGTGGACATCGTCGCAGCGCTGCGCGAGACCAAGGCCGACGTCATGGTTTGCTACCTGCCCGTCGGTTCGGACCAGGCAGCAAAGTTCTACGCCCAGTGCGCCATCGACGCCGGTGTTGCATTCGTCAACGCGCTGCCCGTCTTCATCGCCGGAACCAAGGAGTGGGCTGACAAGTTCACCGAGGCCGGTGTCCCGATTGTTGGCGATGACATCAAGAGCCAGATCGGTGCCACCATCACGCACCGCGTCATGGCCAAGCTCTTCGAAGACCGCGGCGTCACGCTGGACCGCACGTACCAGCTCAACGTGGGCGGAAACATGGACTTCAAGAACATGCTGGAGCGCGACCGCCTCGAGTCCAAGAAGATCTCCAAGACCCAGGCTGTGACCTCCAACGTTGAGGCCGAGTTGCACGCCGACGACGTCCACATCGGGCCGTCCGACTACGTTGCCTGGCTCGATGACCGCAAGTGGGCCTTCGTCCGGCTTGAGGGCCGTAACTTTGGTGACGCGCCGGTGTCCCTCGAATACAAGCTTGAGGTGTGGGACTCCCCGAACTCCGCCGGCGTGATCATCGACGCCATCCGCGCCGCGAAGATCGGACTGGACCGCGGCATCGGCGGCCCCCTGCTCTCCGCTTCCAGCTACTTCATGAAGTCGCCGCCTGAGCAGTTCAACGACGACCTCGCGCGCGACAAGGTTGAAGCCTTCATCCGCGGCGACATCGAGCGCTAAACACTCTCTTCGCGCCAAACGCCCCCGTATCCGATGCGGGGGCGTTTGTCGTTTCCCGAACCTTCTCTCACATCCCTCGGGTTTGGGGCGGACGCTCGCTCATGTCCCTCGGGTTTGGGGCGGACGCTCGCTCGCTTTCCTCAAGAGAGTGAGAGAGCGTGGGTCTGGAGGGTGTGGGATGTGAGAGAGCGTGGGTCTGGAGGGTGTGGGATGTGAGAGAGCGTGGGTCTGGAGG
>NZ_JAVTJB010000010.1:0-152143 GCF_031843805.1 Arthrobacter sp. WCS2018Hpa-7 | reverse complement strand
AGCAGGCCCCACAACACACCCTCCCTACGTTGCGAGGCCCGCTCTGCGCGGCACTCCTAGGATGAGGGGCGCACAGCAGGCCCCACAACACACCCTCCCTACGTTGCGAGGCCCGCTCTGCGCGGCACTCCTAGGATGAGGGGCGCACAGCAGGCCCCACAACACACCCACCTAGCGGGCGTAGAGCTCCGTGAAGTTCTTGAGCACCCGCATGGGTTCCGTTACGGACGATTCAAGGGCGGCAGCGATGAGTTCGTCGGCCTCGTGGGGCGGGAAGTAGCCTGCGTTCTTGTAGATGTTGATGCGGGTGATGAGCCCGTCGGCATCCAGTTCGGGGTGGAATTGCGTGGCGTAGAGGTTGTTCTTGATGCGGAACATATGCACCGGGCAGGCCGCCGAGCTGGCCAACAGCACGGCATGCTCGGGTAGTTCGCTGCACGCTTCCTTATGACCCACAAAAGCGTCGAACGTGTGCGGGACGCCCCGAAGCATGGGGTCCCGCTCTCCCTCGGCGGTGAGCTTGATCTCCGTGGGTCCCACGGCTTCGCCGAAGCGGCGGTCAATGGTGGCCCCTTGGTGAACACCGAGTGTCCCGACGCCGTAGCAGGCACCCAGGAACGGGAAGTCCTCGGCCACAATTCGGTCCAGGAGTGATGAGAGTTCCGTCTCAACCCGGATCTGGGCTGCGCTCTTCTCCTCCACAGGATCGCTGGACGTGTACGGGCTGCCGCCAACAATCACCCCGGAAAAGTCCGAGAGTTCAAAGGGCGGCAGAGGCCCGGATTCCAGCCGGACACGGACCAGTTCTTCCGGTTTCAGGCCGCAGTACTTGAGGTAGGCCTGGTACTCGTCATCGGCTGCAGCGTCTTCGGCGCGGGTGGCCAGCAAAAGGAAGGGCTTCACAGGCCCAGTCTGCGCGAGGAATGCCTGACGAACAAAGTGTGTTGGAGCGGAAGGGGTTTCTGACAGAGACTCCCTTGCATCGCCGTGGCTGCATAACGTTGGTAGGAACCCCGTGAAACAACAATGACTCACTCTTGAGGAGCAATCTTTGAAGCAGGACCCTTTGGTCGCCACGCACTCGTCCAAGGCGTCAGTTGCTGCACCGCAACTCCCCAAGAAGATCCCGTGGGGTGGCCTTCTGGTCCTGGCGGCAGCCGGTTTCACCGCCGTGACCACTGAGCTCCTGCCCTCGGGCCTGCTCCCCCAAATCAGCCGCGACCTCGGAGTGGACGAGTCGGCGGTGGGTTCACTGACTGCTGTGTACGCAGCGATCATCGTCTTCACAGCGCTGCCGTTGTCCCGGTTCCTGGCCGGACGGCTTCCCCGGAAGACACTGCTCATTGCCACCGTGCTGGCCTTTGCCCTGAGCAATGTCCTGCTCGCTTTCAGCCCCTCCTTGGGTTGGGCCATTGGGGCGAGGCTTCTTGGCGGCATCGCCCACGGCATGTTGTGGTCCAGCATGGCACCGTATGTGGCCCGCATCGTCCCCGCTCATTCCGTGGGCAAAGCCATGGCTGTGGTCTTCAGCGGCAACAGTATTGCGTTGGCCGTCGGTGCTCCCATCGGAACGTTGATGGGTTCGCTCATGACCTGGCGGGCCTCGTTCCTGGTCCTGGCCGGGGTTGGCGTCCTGCTGGCCGTGTTGGCTTTCTGGCTGCTCCCTGGCGCCCATGACCAAGCCAGCCAGAAGACCCCATCGCTCCGGGCAGCCATGAAACTGCCCGGCGTCATCGCCATCGCCATCGCATGGCCGCTCCTGCTGCTGGCCCACTTCACACTCTTCACCTACGTTGCTCCATTCCTTCTCGCCTCCGGGCTGCCGGAATCCGCCACCAGCCTGTCCCTTTCCGTGGTGGGCATCGCCAGCTTGGTGGGTATCTGGATTGCCGGTATGACCGCGGACTCCCGCCCGCGCACCTCGGTGATTGCCGCCGTCGGACTCTTGACCCTTGCGTTCGCCCTGTTGCCCGCACTTGGCGGCACCTGGGTGGGCGCGTTTGGACTGATGACGCTCTGGGGCATCGCGTTCGGCGCGGTGGGCATCTACAACCAGGCGGCGATCCTCCGTGCCGGCGGTGAGCACAAGGATGCTGCCAACGGCCTGACTGTGGTGACCATCCAACTGGGCATCGCCGTCGGTGCTGTGTACGGGGCGTTTGCCCTCACCACCGTGGGCGCACAACTGGTGCCGTTGGCGGCCGCCGTTCCCACGGCGATCGCACTCGTCATCATCATCGCCAGCCGTCGCGGCGGTTACCCTGCAGGGGGTCGCGAGAAGCGCCGTTAACATTCCCGAAACACGCCAGTGACGTGATCTTCACGAACGGGAGATTTCTGTAACTTACCTGCAACTTAGCTCTTCTGAGTCTGAAACATAGCTCACCGAATATTGATCGGGGGGTTGGTGTGGGCCGTGCAACAACGGTCCCGTTTCGGACAAGCTTGAAGGGAACGCAGGTGGAGATCTCTGCGCAACACGTCTGGCTGATGTTGTCATCGGCAATGGTGCTTTTCATGACCCCGGGCCTCGGCCTGTTCTACGGCGGCATGACCCGCGCCAAGGCAGCTCTGAACATGATCATGATGAGCTTCATCTCGGCGGGCATCGTGGGTGTTGTCTGGGTCCTGTGGGGCTACTCGATGACCACCGGCGACGGCTTCCTCGGCCTGTTCGGCAACCCGTTCGCGCACTTCGGCCTGCAGGATCTCATGGGCTCACCCGATCTCATCAAGGCAGGCTTCGCTGCGACGTTTGCCATCATTACAGTGGCCCTCATCAGCGGTGCCATCGCCGACCGTGCCAAGTTCGGAGCCTGGGCTTTGTTCGTGCCGATCTGGGTGACGGTTGTTTACTGCCCGCTGGCGTACATGGTCTGGGGCGGTGGCCTCATGAGTGCAGGGGGTGCCCTCACGCAGATCTTCGGCCAGGTCATCGACTTCGCCGGTGGCGCAGTGGTTGAGGTCAGCTCCGGAACTGCCGCTTTCGTCCTCGCCTTGATCGTGGGAAAGCGTCACGGATTCGCCAAGGACCCCAACCACCGCCCGCACAACGTGCCGTTCATCATGATCGGCGCAGCCATCCTCTGGTTCGGCTGGTTCGGTTTCAACGGCGGCGCGGCCAGCACGGTGGAGCAGGCGGGCCTCATCTGGGTCAACACCCTGGTCACCCCGGCCGCGGCGATGCTGAGCTGGCTGGTGGTGGAGAAGGTCCGTCACGGTCACCCCACTTCCTTGGGTGCGGCGTCCGGCGTGGTGGCCGGCCTCGTGGCCATCACCCCGTCCTGCGCCAACATCACTCCGCTCGCAGCTCTTGGCCTGGGCCTCGTGGCCGGCGCTGCCTGCGCAGTGTTCGTTGACCTGAAGTACAAGTTCGGTTTCGACGACTCCCTCGACGTTGTGGGCGTGCACTTCGGCGCCGGTGTGATCGGCACGCTGTCCCTGGGCTTCATCGCCTTCCCCACCGAGGGCACGGCCGGCGGCCTCCTCTACGGCGGCGGTCCGCAGCAGCTGAT
The DNA here is from genome assembly GCF_031843805.1 of Arthrobacter sp. WCS2018Hpa-7. Lineage (NCBI taxonomy): Bacteria > Bacillati > Actinomycetota > Actinomycetes > Micrococcales > Micrococcaceae > Arthrobacter > Arthrobacter sp. WCS2018Hpa-7. The sequence goes on along the minus strand of NZ_JAVTJB010000010.1, from coordinate 148,628 downwards.
CGCGCAGACCATGGCCGTACTGATCACCATTGCGCTCTCCGGCCTGGGCACTCTGGTCATCGGCCGGGCCATCCACAAGACCATCGGCTTCCGCGTGGCCCACGAGCACGAAGTCACCGGTGTGGACCTCACCCAGCACGCCGAGTCCGCCTACGAGTTCGGACTCACCGCCCACGGCCACTTCCGCCAGCAGCAGGCGCACCTGTCTGCTTTGATCAAGCGGAAGCCCGAAGAGGCCAAGGAAGACAGCTTCGCCTAACGGCACCCTCACCAAACAGCGGCCGACGGCGGGACCTGGGTCCCGTCGCCGGCCGCTGTTTTCTGCCGTCCCGCCCAAGTAGGTAGCAGTTGAGCGCGTTTTGAGCGGTCAAAACGCGCTCTGCTGCGACTTAGATGGGCTAGCCGGAGCCGTTCCAGATCCGCTGCCACCACGTCCGTTTGCCCGGCAGTTCGGTCTCCGGCTCGGGAGGGGCTGCGGCTGCCCGGCGTTCCCGCCACTTTTCCAGTTCAGCGTCCACGTCGCGGAGATTGGTGATCACTGGCGGCCCGCCTTGGAGTTGCCGCCGGGCCTCGATAACGCGTTTGTTGAAGTCCTCCAGCATGTCCCGCACTTGTTTATCCGTGTACTGCTGGTCCAGCTTGACGTCGAGTTCGGAGTCCTCAATCCGGAGCAGAATGGCGGGCGGACCGATCCCGCTGAGACGTTCGCGTTGGATGAGGCCCTTGACCCACCAGTCGGGATCATAGTGCTCGCCCAGCCCGGGGATTGGTTTGCCGGCGTATTTGAGGTTGTCGAACTTGCCCTGGTTCATGGCTTCCCGGATGAGGTACTCAACCCGGGCGGCGTCATCCACTTTGCGGCGTTTTTCGCGTTCCTCGGCATCGGCGGCCTCGAGCTCCGCCTCTTCCTCCGCGTTGCCGCCCCACGACCGTACGGCACGCAGTTCGGCGCCGCGCTCAAGTCGGCGCCTGAAGGCGTTGTTCTCGGCATTCACGTTCTGCCACCTCCTCGCACGGCAGCCCTCGCCTGCCGGACATCGTGATTCCAGTATTCCGCACGTTGCCGTGGTTGGGGCATGTACCCCCACCACCTGCTTTGAAACCACGACGACCCCCGACACGCCGTGAAGGCAGCGTGCCGGGGGCCGTCCGGAGCCCGAAGTGGGTGGTGGGGGTCCGGCGGAAACTAGGAGCGGACAGCCATGCTCGGATCCAACTGCTCGATACCCTCAGGCGTCACCAGCACCACCCGGGCGGTGCAGATGTCATAGAACAACCCCGTGGCCTGCACGTGACCCGAAGCCAGGGCTGGCCCAGTGACGGGGTGGTCCTCCAGCTTCCGGAGCTGCATGGCAATGTTCACCATGCTCAGCTGGTCCAGCCTGCTGTAGCCGTCGGCCTCGGCCGCGCGGGCAACAGGGTGGCCGGCGAGCAACGCCGAGTAGCTGGGACGCGCGTGCTCCAGCCAGGAATCGAATCCCGCGCCCAGGGCAGGTGCAGAACCCTCAGCATCAGCAATGACGGCCTTCATAGCACCGCAATTGGAGTGGCCACAGATGACAATCGAATCCACGGACAATGCTTTGACCGCGAAGGACAACGTGGAATCAATGGAGGCATCCCGTCCATCGCTGCACACCACGTTGCCAATGTTGCGGAGCGTGAGGAGGTCACCCGGTCCGCTGCTGGTGATCAGGTTGGGGTTGACGCGGGAGTCGACACACGCCACGAACAGCGTGTCCGGGTTCTGGCTTTCGGTGAGGTCCTGAACCAAGGGGCGGACCTTGTCTGCGTGCCGGCGATGGTATTTGTCGATGCCCAGGAGGATGGACCGCAGCGGCGGCTGCCCGCCGTCGTCGTCTGCTGTTGGATCGTCACCGGACGGCAGCCAGGACGTGCGCGGCGGCAGCGGGAATTCGCGCGGGTCCTGCCGCTGGGGAGTGTTGTCCTCAGCGTCCGTGAAAGCAGTGGTTCCGTGTTCCTCCAGAACCACGGACGCGCCGGTGTTCCGGTGCTGCTTCTGCCAAGCGACCAACGCTTCGCGGAAGGCGTGGTCCAGGTAGTCGGCGTTGAGTTCCACCACGGCGTTCTGGCCTTCGGGAACGGAGTGGAGGACGCGGTTGAGCCGGGGCAGCGCGAAGAAGCTGCACGATCCGGCGATGACAACGCGCCACGGCAGGGCCGGACCGGCGGGCGCATGGGCATTGATCTGCGCCCGGAGTACGCGCCACAAAACGCAGAGGGCGGCGAGGGCCAGGCCGATCATGACGCCTTCGAGCAAGTTGAGGACCACGACGCACACCAGGGTGACGCTGTACACCAGAAGCTCGCCGGTGCGGAGGCTGGTCCGGATGTCGGCGACCTTGATGAGCTTAGCGCCGATGACCAGCAGCAGGCCGGCCAGCACGGACAGCGGAATGAGTTGGATGAGCCCGGCGAACAGGGCGGAGAAGACGAGGACCCAGACGCCGTGCAGGATGGCGGAGGTGCGGCTCGCGGCGCCGGCTTCAACGTTGGTGGCGCTGCGGACAATCACCCCGGTCACGGGGAGTCCGCCGAGCATGCCGGAGACGACGTTGGCGGAGCCTTGGCCCACCAGTTCACGGTTGAGGTTGGTGCGCGAACCGCCGTGCATTTTGTCGACGGCGACCGCTGACAGGAGCGATTCGATGCTGGCAATCAGGGCCACCGTGATGACTGCCATGCCCGCTGCGCGCCAGTTGCCGTCGGGCAGGCTGGGGAGGGCAATGGCGTCGAAAATCGATCCGCTGAAGCTGATGCGCTCAACATTAGGAGCCACCGCTACGGACAGGGCGGTGACGGCGACGACGGCGGCCAGCGGGCCAGGCACTTTTCGCACCGCTGCCGGCAAGTATTTCCAGGCCATCAGGATGGCAACAACGGCAAGCCCCAGCAACGCCGAGTGCAGCTCCACGTTGGTGATGGCTGCTGGCAGGGCCGTCAGGTTTTCGACGGCTGACCCAGCAGCTTGGCCGCCGAGCAGCACGTGCAGTTGCTGCAGGATGATGGTGATGCCGATGCCGGCGAGCATCGCCTTGACCACCACTGGCGACACTGCCAGCGCGGCCCGGCCGATGCGGCTGACACCCATCAGTAACTGCACGACGCCGGCGCCGACCGTGATGGCGCACGTCACCGCCCAGCCGAATTCGTCCACAAGACCGGCGACGACGACGGTCAGGCCGGCTGCGGGGCCGCTCACCTGCAGTGGGGACCCGCCCAGGCTGCCGGCAACGATTCCACCAACGGCTGCGGCGATGAGCCCTGCCATGACTGGGGCTCCGGAGGCGGCGGCAATACCCAGCGACAGTGGGAGTGCGACGAGGAAGACTACAAGGGACGCGGGAAGGTCCGCGCCGAGGTTGCTGAGGAAGCTTGGCTTGGCTGCACCTTTGCCCGGGTTCTTTCCCGGCGGGCTGTGGGAGTCAGTGGGGACGGTAGCGGAATCATTGGGCTGCGGCATGGTGGTCCTTGAGCTTGGGAATGCTGACCCTCCCAAGCTACGGAACTTGTCACCGTTAATGACAACAAGATGTGACAAGCGTGACAAAAGCTGTGAAGATGCGCTTCATGTTGGGACCCATAGGAACTTTCGTGGGGGTGGAGCGCGTTGGGGCGTTCGCGGGCCGCGAGTCCCATGCCCGCAATAATGCGACGCGGATCACGATGCGGGCCGTACGGGCTGTAGGCTTCGCTGGTTGAAGCGATAGTCGCGCATTGGATTTTGGGGGTTGGGCCGTTGGCTGCTCGGGGTAGGTTTTTGTCTTTCAGCAGCGGCCCCGGCCGGAGTCTATCTGCCGCACTTCTGGCAGTGATCACTGCACTGTCGGTCTTGGTGGTGGTGGGTACACCGTCGGCAAACGCCGACGTCCTGACGGATCACATCGTCAAAGCCAGCGCCCCCTACGACGTGGCTGTCAATGCCACGACCGGCAGAACCTACGTAGCGAACTGGCACGGGAAATCCGTTACGGTCATCGACGGCGCTACGGCAGCGACGAGGTCGATCGCGGTGACCGACTATCCCGAGAACATCGCCATCAATGAAAAGACCAACAAAATCTATGTCACTCACGCGGCGAGCGACACGATTACCGTCATTGATGGGATGTCCGAAACAACAACAAGAATCACCGTGGATTCCCGCTTGGGAAAAATGGTTGTAAATCAAGCCACCAATGAGATTTATGTTGCCAGCGAGGGACCACCGGGCGGCGTCTATGTCATCAATGGCGCCAGCAGGTCCGTCACCCATGTTCCATTTTTTGGAGATGTCAGGGCGCTTGCAGTCGATGAATCCAGCAACAAGCTCTATGCCACCGCTTGGGAGGGCAACAAAATAGCCGTCCTCGACGGGGTCACCAAAACTGTCACCCAGATTGACCTGGGCACGCCTGCACAGTCCGTGGTGCTGAACCCCACTACAAATATGGTCTATTTCAGCTGCCCGACTGCTCAGGCATTTGCAGTCCTCAACGGGGGCACAAACCAACTTTCCCTGGTTCCCACAGGGTCGAACTCCCGCCCGGGTGTTTTAGCCATCAACCGCAAAGCCAACATGGTCTACGCCGCGGACGAAGGCAATCAGTATCTGACAGCACTCGACGCAACAACAATGAGTCTTGTCAACACGCCGACTGAGCGCACCCACTACATGGACATTGCTGTCAATGAAGCCACGAACAAGGTTTACGCCTCCGACTTTTACCAATCGCTGGTTACCGTGTTCGACGCCAAGGCTAAGGTCCTCGGGCACGTACGGGGTTTCAATAATCCCGAGTCACTGGCAGTTAATCAAAAAACCAACACGATCTACGTCGCCAATCGCGGAGCAGGTCAGGTCCGGACCATCGACGGAAAAAACGTCGCACCCATCATCACTTCCAGCCTTCCACCGAACACCGGCACCGTGGGAGCCCAATACCGACACACGATGACGGCGAGCGGCTCACTGACACCGCAGTTCAAAGTTGCCAGTGGTGCACTGCCCCCAGGCCTGACCCTGGTGTCACAGAATCCAAATGGACTCCTATCCGGCGTTCCCAGCATCCCTGGAACCTTCAGCTTCCGCATCTCTGCCAGCAACGGTTACGGCCCGGATGCACTGACCCCAACCATCACGATCACTATCAAGCCGGCTGATATCAGGCACGACTTCACCGGCGACAAAAAGCCGGACGTCCTGGCCCGGACCAACAGCGGAGACTTGTGGCTCTATCCGGGCAACGGCAGCGGCGGCTGGCAGTCGCCGTCCATGGTGGGCCAAGGTTGGAACGTCATGACGGCTATCGTCTCTCCCGGGGATTTCACGGGTGACGGTAAAGCGGATGTACTGGCCCGTGACACCACCGGAGTCTTCTGGCTATATCCAGGTAACGGCCAAGGAGGCTGGCAAGCCAGGCTGCAAGTAGGCCAAGGCTGGAATGCCATGACCGCAATTACGGGAATTGGTGATCTTGACCTGGATGGTTATGCCGACGTCGTAGCCCGTGACAGCTCCGGACAGTTGTGGCAGTACCGCGGCAACGGCCGGGGCGGTTGGCTAACCCAGGAGATGGTTGGCAGAGACCTCAATGGCATGAACTTTATCTCCGGCCCCGGAGACATCACGAAGGACGGTACCCAGGATTTATTGACCCGTGACGCCAACGGAACGCTCTGGAGTTTCAAGGGCTACGCGCAATCATCCTTCGACTGGGGCGTCCAAGTCGGTTGGGGCTGGAACGCCATGACAGCCATGGCAACGCCCGGCGACTTCAACAGCGACGGCAACGTGGACCTCCTGGCCCGCGACTCAGCCGGCACTCTGTGGCTCTACCCCGGCAATGGCAAACTCGGCTGGCTCCCCCGAGTCCAGGTCGGTTCCGGCTGGAACGTCATGAACGCCATCATCTAGAAGCCGGAACAAAACACGCAAACCACCAGAACGACGGCGGACACCTCCCGCCGTCGTTCAGTTGCCTTCCGTACACATAACCTAAGGTCCCTTAGTTTAGGCTTGGGGTCATGAGCGACTCCGAAGCCCAGCCTGTACGCATCAGTTCCGAACCTGCCCAACTGCAAGCCCTCGAGCCCATGCTGGAAAAAGTGCGGGAAGCTGTGGGCGATGTCCCTGCACTGCTGGCAATAGCCGAGGAAATCGGCCAAACCGCCCCGAAGCCCGGCGAGGGAAATACCGCCAAGCTCTGGGAGCTCCTGGCGTCCGTTACAGCCATGGACGTGGCGGCCGGGCGGGTGCTTGAGCCTCACTTGGACGCCGTAGCGATTCTGGAGCAGGTCGGAAATCACAACCAGCCGGAGGGCGCCTGGGGAGTCTTCGCCGCCGAAGGCCCGGGCCTGAAGCTCGAGGCCAAGCGCGACAACACCGGAAGCTACGTCCTCAACGGATCCAAACCCTGGTGCTCGCTCGCGGCCCAACTGGATGGTGCAGTGATCACAGCCCACACCGAGGACAACAGCCGGGCCGCATTCGCTGTGAACCTGAAGGACCCCGGAGCGTCCTGCGAAACACCCCAGTGGACCAGCCGAGGTCTGCAGGAAATTCCCAGCGGCACCGTCCACTTCGACCAAGTCCCAGCAACCCCCGTCGGCGGTGAAGGGTGGTATTTCACACGACCCGGCTTCGCTTGGGGCGGCATGGGCGTTGCTGCGTGCTGGCTCGGCGGAGCAGTTGCCGTTGCCCGGGATTTCAAGACCGCACTGGCCAAGGGCGCGGACAACGGCAGGGAACCGGACCAAATCGCCCTCGCCTCCTTGGGTGAGGTGGACAGGATCATCACGTCCGTCACCGGGTACCTTGCCCAAACGGCAGAGAGAATCGACGCCGGCGAACTGGACAGCCGCGGCGCTGACACCAGCGGCCCCAGCGCCTGGAGCGAAGCCCTGCGCATCCGCGGAACGGTAGCCGCCGCCGTCGAGCGTGTCCAAACAGTGGTGACGCAGAACCTTGGCCCCGCGCCGCTGGCGTTCAACGAAGCGTACGGAAAGCGCATGGCCGATCTCTCGCTGTACATCCGGCAGCACCACGCCATGCGGGACGACGCCCAACTTGGCGCGCTGACGCTGAAGGGGGAACGGCAGTGGTGACTTTCTCCCACACTGACACCGGAACGCCGGAACAGGAGTGGGCAGCGTCAGGAGTAGCTGCCCTCCCCGAACTGCCGCTGGACACATCAGAGCTTGCGGCCAGGAAGTTCGTGGTCCTGGCCGCGCATCCGGACGATGAAACGCTCGGCGCCGGTGGATTCCTGGCAAGGCTGCACGCGGCCGGCGCGGCTGTCGAGCTGATCCTGTGCACCGCAGGCGAGGCATCGCATCCTGACTCGCCAACCACGACGCCGGAACGACTTGCCGCTGTCAGGCTCGCTGAGTTCACCACGGCGGTGTCAGGGCTGGCGCCCAGCGCGATGTGGCGGTTCCTGGAACTCCCCGACGGACAGTTGGCTGCCCATGCTGACCGTATTGCTGCGGTAATTCGCGAGAGCATCGCGGGGCGAACGGCGGAGGACATAGTGATCGTGGCTCCCTACCGTTCCGACGGCCATACGGATCACGACACCCTTGGCACGGTCGCCGCGGACCTCGCCACACACGACGGCTACGGACTCCTGGAGTACCCCATCTGGTACTGGTTGTGGGCAGGAACTGGGGACACCACCTGGAATGGTTGGGTGCGCGTGCCCCTGAGCCAGGAAGAACAACAAGCCAAGGCCAAAGCAATGCACGCACACGCCTCGCAAACAGAGCCGCTTTCCGGACTACTGGGCGATGAGACGCTGCTGTCCGGGACGTTCCTGGAGCACTTCGAGCGGCCCTGGGAAACGTTCGCCTGGCACCCCTCCACAGCAGGGAGCAACAGCGCAGCGGACGCGGAACGCATCTTCGACGAGGTCCATTCAAGGGAAGAGGACCCTTGGAGCTACACCACAAGCTGGTACGAACGCCGCAAGAGGGCGCTGACCCTGGCGGCCCTGCCCGAGGAAAGCTACGAATCCGGGCTGGAGATCGGGTGTTCCATCGGCACCCTCAGCAAAGAACTCGCCCGGCGCTGCGGGACGTTCCTTGGGGTGGATGCGAGCTCCGCGGCACTGGCCCAAGCCGCGAAGAGGCTCGCCGGGCACCCTTCCGCGGAGGTCAAGCACCTCACCATGCCCCATGAATGGCCTGACGGCATGTTCGATCTCGTGGTGCTGTCCGAGACAGGCTATTACCTTTCGCGGGAAGAACTCACCGAACTGCTGACAAGGATCCAGGCCTCAACCACGCCCGGCGGAACACTGCTTCTGTGCCATTGGCGTCATCCGATTTCCGGCTGGGAGTTGGACGCGGAGTCGGTGCACGCCATGGCCCGTACCCACCTCGGCTGGCCAACCCACGGGCTCTATCAGGAGAAGGACTTCATGCTGGAAGTCTTCACAGCACCGGACACCTCGCCATGACGGACTCTCAAACCATCACCAGCGTCATTGTGGTGATGCCTGCCCATAACGAGGACCGGCATATCGGCAAGGCCCTCGCAGCGCTCAAGACAGCAGCGGACGCCTTGCAACGGGAGCGACCGGGAACCAGCGTTTCCATCGTCGTGGTCCTGGACTGCTGCACGGACCGCTCCGCTGACATTACGGCAGCGTACGTTTCCGCCGACCCCCGTTTCGGGGCCATGGACGTGAAACTGCGGAGTACCGGTGCCAGCCGCGACGCCGGCATCCGTGCCGCCTTGGATTGTATGCCCGGAGACGGAACAGCGACCACCTGGTTGGCGACCACCGATGCCGACTCCGCGGTCCCGGAACACTGGCTGGTGCGGCAAGTGGAGTTGGCCAACGCGGGAGCTGACGCCATCCTCGGCTCGGTTGAACCAGACCCCGACGACGTGGATCCGGCAGTACTGAGGCGCTGGCTGGAGCTACACCCGTTCCGCGAGGACCACCCCCACATCTATGGAGCCAACCTGGGCATCAGGGCATCGGCGTATCTCGCGGCGGGCGGGTTCCCGAAACTGCGGGCCCACGAAGATCGGGTCCTTGTGGAACAGCTCCGCGGCCAAAGATTCGTGGTCACCGCGACGGACACTACCCGGGTGGTGACCTCCGGGAGGACCCACGCCCGCGCGCCGGAGGGTTTCGCGGCCTACCTTCGCACTTTGGGCGCGGAACTTCCGGCAGCGACCGGCTAAGCCGCCGGTGCTATCTTCGACTGCCGTAGTCGCGTTCGACGGCGACGGCGTACCCGCGCGCTGCCGTCAGTCGAGCAGCGCTACGCCGAACTCAGCGACGACGGCCCGCAATTCCCTGAGGTAGTGCTGCGCTTGGTCGGTAAGCGGAATCGCTGCGTGGCCGATCCAGCCGATCTCGATGCGTTCGTCAACGTCGAGCGGGATGGCGACGATCTCCGGGTCGAGCTGCCCGCTGATGATGCCCGTCGAGATCGTGTAGCCGTGGAGTCCGATCATGAGGTTGAAGATCGTGGCACGGTCAGAGACCCGGATCTCCTGCTTACTGGACATGGTGGAGAGAATCTCCTCGGCGAAGTAAAAGGAGTTGTTCGCACCTTGATCGAAGGTCAGCCGCGCCAAGCCGGCGAGATCATCGAGGGTCGCACGCTCTTTTGAGGCGAGCGGGTTATTCCGTGAAATGAAAATGTGCGGATCGGCGAGGAAAAGCGGAGTGAACGCGAGGCCGGATTCCCGGAGCAGCTTGTCGATGATCTTCCGGTTGAAATCGTTCCGGTAGAGGATGCCTATCTCGCTGCGGAGCGTCCGGACATCCTCGATGATGTCCCAAGTGCGGGATTCACGGAGCGAGAACTCGTATTCGGCCACATCAGTGGCCTTGACCATCCGGACGAAGGCGTCCACCGCGAACGAGTAGTGCTGCGTTGACACCCCGAGCAGACGTCGTCGCGGTGGCCTGCCAAGGTAGCGCTGCTCGAGGAGAGCAAACTGCTCCACGACCTGCCTCGCGTAGCCAAGGAACTCTACCCCGTCGGCGGTGAGGGTGGCCCCGCGGGCGGAGCGAACCAGGAGCGCACGGCCAACCCGGGCCTCAAGGTCCTTCATCGATGCGGACATTGTCGGCTGCGCTACGTAGAGAAGATCGGCAGCCGCGGAGATCGACCCCTCTGCTGCAACTTCTATGAAGTAGCGGAGCTGCTGCAGGGTCAATCCGCTCGAAATCTGGGCCATAGGAAAATTCTATATCAATGCATAGCAACCACTAGTTACCTGATACCCCTCCCAAGGCTGCACCATGGATACATCCCCTTCGGAAAGGCCGTCTCCGGCCCATCAACGGAATGGCAGCACATGGCAGACGACTTCACCTTCAGCATCACCACGACCCCCTTCGACGAGGACTACTCGCCGTCGGAAGGCTCGCGGATCACCACGAATTTCGCCAACCTGGCACGGGGCGAGCACCGCCAGGAGAACCTCCGCAACGCCTTGACCATGATTCGGCGCCGCTTCAACGATCTCGCCAGCTGGGACAACCCGGACCGGGACCGTTACACGCTCGAACTTGAGATCGTTTCCGTGCAGATAGAGTTCACTGCAGAAGGCACGGATCAGAAGTTCCCCCTGTTCGAGGTTCTCGACATCCAGATCGTGGACCAGCTGAACGGGGTCCGTCACCAAGGGATCGTCGGGAACAACTTCTCCTCCTACGTCCGTGACTTCGACTTCAGCGTCGTACTGCCAGCGGCAGCAGCGGAGGCAGGCAAGCCCACCGTTCCCGAGGACTTCGGCGATCTTCACGGAAAACTGTTCCAGCAATTCCTCGATTCCCCGGCATGCCAGGAACGTTTCCCGCAACCGCCAGTGGTGTGCATCAGCGTCTCCACGACCAAGACGTACCGGCGAACGGAGAACCATCACCCCGTTCTGGGCGTCGAGTACCAGCAGGACGAGTTCTCACTGACGGACGCGTACTTCGCAAAGATGGGGCTGCAGGTTCGCTACTTCATGCCACGCGGCAGCGTAGCGCCGCTCGCCTTCTATTTCCGCGGCGACCTGCTCAACGACTACTCCAACCTGCAGCTCATCGGCACGATCAGCACCATGGAGACGTTCCAGAAGATCTACCGCCCGGAGGTCTACAACGCGAACTCCGCCGCCGCCGTCGTCTACCAACCGAACCTGGGAGAGCAGGATTACTCGCGGACCCAGATCGACTACGACCGCGTCGAGCGCAGTCAGCTAGCGGTCACTCAGGCGAAGTACACGGAGGAACACTTCATCACGCCCCACAAGGATCTATTGGACCAGTGGACCGCCAAATACCCCGCCCTCGTCAACTGACCCACGGAGAATCGTCAATCATGAACACACTTTTGCCCACCACTGTTGTCGGAAGCCTGCCCAAACCATCGTGGCTCGCACAGCCGGAGACCCTGTGGTCCCCGTGGAAGCTGGAGGGAGACACGCTGCTCGAGGGCAAGCAGGATGCGCTGCGCATCGCCATCCATGAACAGAGCCGACGCGGCATCGACATCGTCAGCGACGGCGAGCAAACCCGCCAGCACTTCGTCACGACCTTCATCGAGCATCTCAGCGGGGTCGACTTTGAACAGCGCAAGACCGTGCGCATCCGCGATCGCTACGACGCGAGTGTGCCGACCGTCGTCGGGCCGGTGCGCCGCGAGCGGCCGGTATTCGTCGACGACGCGAAGTTCCTCCGTGCAACCACCGACCGGCCGATCAAATGGACTCTTCCCGGCCCAATGACCATGGTGGACACACTCTTCGATGACCACTACAAGAGCCGCGATAAGCTGGCCTGGGAGTTCGCTGCGATCCTGAACCAGGAGGCGAAAGAGCTGGAGGCGGCCGGCGTGGACATCATCCAGTTCGACGAGCCCGCGTTCAATGTCTTCCTCGATGAGGTCAAGGACTGGGGCGTGGCCGCGCTTGAGCGAGCGGCAGAGGGGCTGCGTGCGGAGACCGCTGTGCATATCTGCTACGGCTACGGGATCAAGGCGAATAATGACTGGAAGGCGACGCTCGGCTCGCAGTGGCGGCAGTACGAGGAAACGTTCCCGCTGCTTCAGAACTCCAGCATCGACATCATCTCGCTCGAATCCCAGAACTCCCACGTGCCCATGGACCTCATCGAGCTCCTCCGCGGCAAGAAAGTCATGCTCGGGGCAATCGACGTCGCAAGCGAGACCATCGAGACCCCGGAAGAAGTCGCCGACACCCTCCGCAAGGCCCTGCAGTTCGTCGATGCGGACAAGCTCATCCCCAGCTCCAACTGCGGCATGGCACCGTTCCCCCGCGACGTCGCACTGGCCAAGCTCAGTGCACTCAGCGCAGGGACGAGAATCGTTCGCGAGGAACTCGCCCGCTCCGCACCCAGGGTGTCCTAACGATGTTTCATGCCTACCCCCCAGACACCTGGCTGGGGGCTCCGAACCAAAGCTTCCCGTCCTCCCTCTCGGCCGACGAATTCAAAGCACTGTTCCGTGGCCACCCGGGAGGTGTCGCCGTCATCACGGCCGATGCCGGCGAAGGACCGGTGGCACTGACCGTATCGTCGGTCGTGTCAGTGAGCGCGGAACCTCCCTTGCTGATTTTCTCGGTCTCGGCACTGTCCTCAGCGTCGGAGGTGCTTTCGCGCGCCGAAACCGTCGTGGTGCACCTGCTGGACGCGCACGACGTCCACTTGGCGAAGTTTGGAGCGACCCCCGGCGCCGACCGCTTTGACCAGACGCACCGCTGGTCGGCCCTTGCAACCGGCGAAGCGGTGTATGAGGATGTCCGCGCCTGGGTGCGCTGCGCCGTCATCAATCGCATGGAGGTAGGGACCTCCACAATCATCGCCGTTCACGCCCTGGAGTCGCGCGTGATGCGTGACGTCCCGGCGGGAGAACCCGGCGACGCTCTGGTCTACCACAACCGTTCGTGGCACCGTCTGGGCGAGCATTCCAAGCTTGAAGGCTAAGCGACCGGCTAAGCCGCCAGCGCCCTTTCGACGGCGGTAATCGCGGCCGTTGTGATGGTTTCCCGATCTCCGGATCCGTCCACGGTTAACAGAATCCCGCGCTTCGAATAGGCCGTCAGAACTGGCTGGGTCTCGTCCCGGTACAGCTCCAACCGGCGCTGGATCACGGCTTCGGTGTCATCAGTGCGGCCTTGCTCTTGAGCACGGCGGAGCATACGGGCCAGCAACTCGCTGTCCGAGGCCGTGAGCGCCAGGACAACTTCCAAGGGCTGTCCCCGAACCGCGAGCATCTCGTCCAGAGCTCCGATCTGAATCACCGTTCGCGGGTAGCCGTCCAACAGAAACCCCTCGGCAGCATCGGCTTCTTCCATGCGCTGCTTGAGCATGTCCGTAGTGACGTGGTCCGGCACAAACTCACCCCGGTCCATGAAGTCGCCGGCTTCCAGGCCGAGGTCCGTCTTGTCCCGGACATGGGCGCGGAAAAGGTCGCCCGTGGAAATCGCGGGAATCCCGAAATGCCTCGCAAGGTGCTCCGCCTGCGTGCCTTTGCCGGAACCTGGAGGGCCCATGATGATCAGTCGCGCCATGTCACTGGTCCGTTTCAAGAGGGGGCCGGGACTTAAACCATACGCCGACGACGGCGGGAGGCACCCGCCGTCGTCGGCTTCTTTTTGCGTGAGGTTCAGTTCTTAGGCGTTGGCAAGCACGGCATCGATCTGTCCGATCGCCTCCCGCATTCCTTCATCCATGCCCATCTCGGCCATCTTCTGCATCTGTTCTTCGGATTCGAAGCTGGAGGTGATGGTCATTCGCGTGCGGTTGTCCACGGGCTCGAGCTTTACGGTGGCGTGGGTGATGCCCAAGTGGTCAACAGGCTCGCCTTGCTCGTCGGCGAAACCGTCGTCGAATTCCAAGTGGTCCGGGGCGTTGATGGCCGTGAACTTCCACCAACCACGGGCTTTGGTGCCGTCCGGGCCGGTCATGTAGTAGGCGGCCTTGCCCCCGGCGGTGAACTCGTGGGTCTCAAAGGTGGCCGGCCACGTGGGCGGACCCCACCAGCGTTCGAGCTGCCGGGGGTCTTCCCAGATCCTCCACACGCGCTTCACGTCGGCATCGAACTCGGCCACGATGGTGAAGCTCAGGGCCTCAGCATCCTTGTTTACGCTGACAACAGTCATGGCAGTTCCCTTTCGTCATCTTCAGCGAGTATGTCCGCGATCCGGCTGGCACGTTGCCGCCAGATCATTTCGAAGTGGTCCAACAGGTGCCGGGCTTTTTGCAGTCCATCATGGTTTCCCCGCACAATCTGCTCCCTCCCACGCTTCTCCTTGGTCACCAGGGAGGCCCGTTCCAAGACCGCGACATGCTTTTGCACGGCCGCGAAACTCATGGCGTAGAGCGCAGCCAACCCGGAGACGGAGTACTCCCCCGCCGTTACCCGGGCCACGATGTCCCGGCGGGTGGCGTCGGCAAGGGCCTGGAACAGGCGGTCGAGTTCTGCGTCGCCGGAGGGTTTTTTACTGAGCTGATCTACAACCATTTGGTTGTACGATACTCCCGGACGCACCAAGGTGTCAACGGGTTTGGTGACCAGAACCCGACCACCCCTTGCGGCCCCCGCATCGCGCGGGTAAGTTGTTGAAACGTCTCAAAGAAAGCGTTTTCCCAGACTCTTAGGTGGAATTGACCATGACTCAGCACGCCCCGATCACGTGGATCGATGGCGAACCGCCCGCCGGACTCAGCGGCGGCACGACGTGGGGAATGCCGTTCCAACGCGGCACCGTACAGGACGCGGCCGCACTCAAGGTTCTCGACTCCAGCGGCAGCATCGTCGACGCCCAAACCTGGCCCCTGGCCACCTGGCCAGATGGCTCGCTGAAGTGGTGCGGCCTTGCCCTGGGCGCAACGGAACAGCCGGCTGACACCTACTTCGTCACCCACTCGACCGAAGCGCACGACGGCGGCCCGGCAGCCGCCGTCGAACGCTCCACCGAGGTGACGGTCACCGAAGAAGAAGGAACCATCACCGTATCCACGGGCACACTGGACATGGTCCTGCACAGGAGTGGCGACTCTCTGTTCAGCGAGCTCCGCCGTGGCGGCATCGTGGTGGCCAAAGACGGCCGCCTGGTGAGCCTGCTGCAGTCCGGGCTGCCCGAAGGTACGGGTACCACTACCCGCACGGGCTTCACCGGCCACACCTCCAGCGTCACCGTGGAGCAGGCTGGTCCTGTCCGCGCGGTGGTCAAGGTGGAGGGCTCGCACCGCGCCGATGACGGCACCAAGGAATGGCTCCCGTTCACCGTCCGTTTCTACTTCTACGCGGGCGCCCGCAGCGTACGAATGATGCACTCGTTCATCTGGGACGGCGACGCTGAGCAGGATTTCCTCGCCGGCTTGGGCGTCGAGTTCACCGTGCCCTTGGAAAGCGAACTGCATGATCGCCATGTCCGGATCGCCGGGGCCGACAGCGGATTCCTGGTGGAGGCCGTCCGCGGGCTGACTGGGCTTCGGCGGGATCCGGGCGAGGAAGTACGCGCCGCGCAGATCGCCGGCCGGACCACCCCGCCCCTGAGTGAGTGGAGCCCGATGGTTTCCGAACGACTCCATCTCATCCCGAGCTGGAACGACTACACCCTCACGCAACTGACGGCGGACGGCTTTGACCTGCGCAAACGGACTGCTCCCGGCCACGGCTGGGTGGGGATTTCGGGCGGCACCAGGGCGGCCGGGTTCTGCTCGCTGAGCGACGCCCGTGGCGGCTTTGGTGTTGGCATCCGGGACTTCTGGCAGTCGCACCCGGGGCAGCTGGACATTCGCGGGGCAGCCACCAAGGAAGCGAAGGCCACCGCCTGGCTCTACTCCCCCGAAGCCCAGCCGATGGACCTCCGCTTCTATCACGACGGACTCGGTCAAGACACGTTCGAGGACCAGCTTGAGGGACTCGAAATCACGTATGAGGACTACGAGCCGGGCTTCGGCAATCCCACCGGCATTGCCCGCACACATGAGCTGACGTTGTTCGCCTACGACTCGACCCCCAGCACGGAGAATCTCGCCGCGGATGCCAAGGCGGCGTCCACCCCGCCGGTGTTGCAACCCTCGCCGGAGTACCTGCACGCGGCAGGCGTCTTTGGTGACTGGGCTCCGGTGGATCGCAGCACCCCGGCCCGGGCGGAGCTGGAAGACAAGCTGGACTTCCTGTTCGACTTCTACCAGGGCCAGACCGAACAGCGCCGCTGGTACGGATTCTGGAACTACGGCGACGTCATGCACACCTACGACACCGATCGGCACGTGTGGCGCTACGACGTGGGCGGCTACGCATGGGACAACTCCGAGCTTTCGCCCGATCTCTGGCTCTGGTACATGTACCTCCGGACCGGCCGCGCGGACGTCTTCCGCTACGCCGAGGCCATGACCCGCCACACCGGCGAGGTGGATGTCTACCACCTCGGTCCGTGGCGCGGCCTGGGTTCACGGCACAACGTCCAGCACTGGGGCTGCAGCGCAAAGCAACTGCGCATCAGCACTCCTGCCTACCGGCGCTTCTACTACTACCTGACCGCCGACGAACGCACCGGTGATCTCCTCACAGAACTGGTGGACAGCGACCAGAACTTCCTCGGCTTGGACCCCGTCCGCAAAGTCAGGCCCGACGCCGATACCTACCGACCGGACCGCGGCGCCTTGGGCGTCGGGCTGGGTACGGACTGGGGCTCCCTGGCCGCCACGTGGCTCACCGATTGGGAGCGCACAGGCAACCCGCGCTCACGGGATCGACTCCTGGGGACCATGGCAGACATCGGCGCCCTGAAGTACGGATTCCTCACCGGCGAAGCGCTGTACGACCTGGATGCGGGAAGGTTCGACGCCGGCAGGGAAGTCATCAGCGTTTCGCACCTGAGTGCAGTTTTCGGTTTGGTGGAAATCTGCAGCGAACTGATCAGCCTGGTGCCGGACAAGGACTTCGAGCAAGCCTGGATGCAGTATTGCCGGCTCTTCCTGGCCACCCCCGAGGAGCAGATCGCAGAGGTAGGGCAACCCTTGGCCGGTATCTACCTCACACAGGCGCACAGTCGGCTGACGGCCTATGCGGCGGCCCGGTTGGAGTCTCCGGAACTGGCGGAGTTGGCGTGGGAAAGCTTTGCCGAGGGCGGGGAGAACCTGAACCACGCCGAGGCTTTCACGCTCAAGAAGATCCTGCCGCCATACGTGCTTCAGCCGGTCGATGAAGCCCCCACGGTCTCTACCAACGACACCGCCCAGTTCGGCTTGGCCGTCATCCAGAACCTGGCCCTGATCGGTCACCACCTGCCGGCGGCGGCCGATGCGCCTCAGGAGGTCCCGGCGTCGTAATTTCCTCTGCTTCCTGACCTTCTTTGGCGCCGCCGAGGCCGGAAAGCAACCCAAAGGGGTTGTTTTGAGGTCCAGTTGAGCCCAAAGAGGGTCAGGAAGCCACAGCTCTAGGAACTGCTGCGCGGATGCATGATCCGCATTTGGTCCCAAGTCCGCTCCGAGGCGGCGATGTTCTGGTTGGAACGCTCGCGATCCAGGGAGGCAAGCTCGACGGCGATCGCCTGGACCGCGGCCACGGCACCTGTCAGGGACGGGAAGAAGCCGGCGCCTTCAGTGGGCACCACAATCCTGTGATCGGCATGCACTGCTACAGGTGATCCCGCGCTGTCGGTGATGGAAACGATGGGCGTGCCCAGGTTGTGCGCGATGTCCACTGCCCGCATGGTGCTGTCGTAGACCCGCCAGAGACTGATGGCAATGACCAGGTCCTCTGCACCGAGCCGTGCAATGGCATTGGTGAGGGCTGCGACGTCGGCATCGAGGAGCCGGACGTTGTAACCGGCAATGATCGCATTGTGCTCCAGTGCCTTGCCGGGGATGGCGTAACTGCCCGCGGCGACGATGAAAGTCTGCCGTGCATCTGCGATCGCCTTCGCAATATCATGAAGAGTGTTGGCGTCCAGGGTGCGCTCGAAATGCGCCAGGTTCGCCCTGTCGGTGGACACCGCTGCCTGTGCAGGACTACTGATGTGGCCGTTGTGTTCGGCCGCAACCTCCACTGCGCTCAGCGACGCAAGAAACCGTGAACGCAGCTCAAATTGAAAGTCTACCCACCCCTTGAATCCCAGTGTTTGCGCGGTTCTGGTCACGGTCGAGGCGTTCGAGGCGGCCACTGCGGCAATGTCGCTGACCGAGCCGTAGGAAGCAAGGCGGGGCTGGGATCGGAGGATGCCGATCACTTGCATTTGGCGTGCCGCGAGCTTCCGTCCCTGGACACGACTATCCAGCCACTCGGTCAACGTTGACGAGTCGAAATCTTCTTCCACCTATTGACCTACCTCACACTTTGGCCGTAACTTCGATACATCACTTCTGCACAGATCCGTGCATATTCCTAAAAATGTACAACTTGGCCCACTTTGGCAGGAATCACCATGTCACTCACAGCACGCCTTGATCGTCTGGCTCTCAGTCGACCACACTACAAGCTTCTCCTCATAGGAGGCCTCGGCTACTCCTTCGACGGCATGGACGGTGCCGTGGTGGCCTTCCTCCTCCCGCGTATCCAGGAACTATGGGGCCTCAGCACAGCCAGCCTCGGACTGGTGGGCTCAGCAGCCCCGTTCGGCTTCTTCTTCGGCGCGATCCTTGCCGGTTGGATGGGCGATCGCTTTGGCCGCAAGAAGGTCATGCTGTGGGCTCTGGCCTTCTACTGCCTCATGTCGGTAGTTGCTGCCATGGCTCCCAACTTCGAAATCTTCCTGATTGCACGGATCTTTGCAGGATTGGGCGCAGGCGCAGAAAGCGTGATCATCGCACCATTCCTGTCAGAGTTCATTCCCCCGAAGCGCCGCGGCTGGTTCATTGGAACCCTGGCCGGATTCTTCTCCTTTGGCTTCGTTGCTGCAGCACTGATCGGCCGCTTCGTTGTTCCCCTCGGCGAGGACGGCTGGCGCTGGGCGCAGGTCATCACCGCTGTTCCCATCCTTCTCCTGCTCTGGTGGCGTCGCAGCCTGCCCGAGTCCCCGCGCTTCCTTATCAGCCGGGGCCGCATCGCAGAGGCAACCGAAGTGGTGGACCGGTTTGAGCAGAGTGTAGTGAAAGCCACGGGCAAACCACTCCCGGCCCTGCCACCCGCAGAGGAAGAGATCACCAAGCACGAACAAAAGATCAGCATCTGGAACGCCCTGAAGTTCATGTGGTCCAAGGCCATGCGTCGCCGGACCGCCGTGATCTGGCTGATCTGGTTCGTCATCACGTTCTCCTACTACGGCTTCTTCTCCTGGATTCCCACCCTGCTGGTAGGTCGCGGCATCACCATCACCAAGAGCTTCGAGTTCTCCATCCTCATTTACCTGGCACAGATCCCCGGCTACTTCTCCGCTGCCTGGTTGTGTGACCGGATTGACCGCAAGAACACCATCGCCCTTTACTTGGCGGGATCCGCCATCAGCGCTTTCTGGCTGAGCCAGTCCAACGATTCCGGCATGATCCTGTTGGCCGCCGCAACGTTGTCCTTCTTCCTCAACGGCACCTACGCCGGCGTCTACGCCTACACTCCGGAACTCTTCCCCACATGGATGCGTGCCACGGGTGTTGGCCTGGCCAGCGCAGTAGGTCGCATCGGCAGCATCCTTGCACCGTCCATCATCGGCATCTTCGCCGCTTCCCTCGGCTTCGGCGGCGTGTTCACCATGACCACCGTGGTGCTGACCATCGGCGTCCTGGGCGTAGTCATCTTCGGCGCCTCCACAGCGGGCAAATCGCTGGAGAACATCAACGCCCGCGCCGAACATGACCCGGCAGCGGCAGGAAGCAAGTGAACACAGTGACCCCTCTGAACACGGACGAAGTTTTCCACCAGACGCTTGAGGCATTGCAGCAGGAACCGGGAGTCATTCTGTTCACCGCACTGCAGTGGATTCCGCAGCGTTCCAGCCTCAAGCGGCTCTACACCAGCCATCCGGCTGAGTACCCGGTGGGTGGCGAGAAGACAGTGGAAATATCCCCCGGCTGGCTGGGGACGGTCATCGAGGACAAGGAGCCGTTCATTGCCGCAGACCTGGCCGCGCTCCGGAACGTCTTCACCGATTCCGGCCTCATCCAGCAACTCGGCTGCGGCGCCGTGATCAATGTTCCGGTCCTAGACCAGAGCAGCAACGTCGTGGGCGTCCTCGCCCTCCTGGACGCCGAAGGCAAGTACACGCAGCAGAGTGTGGAAACCGCCGTCGACGTGGTCAACTCCAACCGCGCCTCCCTTGTCCGGGCCTTTGAAGCCCACCCCGCCGAAGTCCCAGAAATCCCAGAAATCCCCGATGCACCTGCGAAGGACACCGTTTAAATGAGCACCACCCCAGAAAGCACGCCCCTGGTCATCCGCAACGCCAACGTCCTGGACGTTGCGGCCGGCACCTACTCAACTGCCGACGTCGTCAGCGTCGATGGGAAGTTCAGCAGCGTTGAACCGAATGCCGAGGCACCGTCCGGTGCCCGGGTCATCGATGGCACCGGCAAGTTCGTGATCCCCGGCCTGATCGATGCCCACGTCCACGTGGTGGCGTCCAGTGCGGACTTCCGTTCACTGACGTATACGCCGCCGTCCTATGTCTATGCGCAGACCGCCCGCATCATGGGCGCCATGCTGCGCCGCGGCTTCACCACGGTCCGCGACCTGTCCGGCGCCGACTTCGGGCTGGCCATGGCACAGGAGGAAGGCCTGTTGGAGGGGCCAAAGATCCACTTCTGCGGCCACGCCCTGAGCCAAACGGGCGGCCACGGGGACATGCGCCTGCCGGGCGAGGACCACGATCCCAATGGCCGTGGATGCTGCGGCATCGGCCGGGTGGCCGATGGCGTTGACGCGGTCCGCGCTGCTGCCCGCGACGAGATCCGCAAGGGTGCCCACCACATCAAGATCATGGCATCGGGCGGCGTCTCCTCCCCCACCGACCGCATCGACTCCACGCAGTACTCCATGGAAGAAATGCGGGCCGCGGTGGAAGAAGCCCAGGCCGCCAACCGCTACGTCGCGGCCCACGCGTACACCGCCAAAGCCATCAACCGCGCCTTGGAAGCCGGCGTCCGCTCGATCGAACACGGCAACCTCCTGGACGACCAAAGCCTCAACCTGTTCCTCGAAATGGACGCATTCCTGGTCCCCACGCTGGTCACGTACTGGGCGCTGAAGGAAGAGGGAAAGGACTTCGGGCTCACCGAGGAAATGTGGGCCAAGGTGGATTCCGTCCTCACCAGCGGGCTCGAAGCGATCGCCCGCGCCCACGAGGCCGGCGTAAAAATGGCCTTCGGCTCGGACCTCCTGGGTGGCATGCACCGCCACCAGAACGAACAGTTCAGGCTGTTGGGTAAGGTTCAGCCCGCGATTGACGCCATCCGCTCGGCAACCACGACGGCGGCCGAACTGCTTGAGCGCGAAGGGGAAATCGGCGTGATCGCACCTGGCGCTGACGCCGACCTCCTGGTGCTCGACGCCGATCCGGTGGCGGATATCGCTGTGTTGGCCGACATCACCGAGCATCTGGAGTACCTCGTCCAGAATGGCCGGGTCATCGACTGACCTTGTTCCTTCGAGGTCTGTATTAACGCTTCAAAAGGCCCGATACTATAAGTATGCTGATCAATATCGACCTGAGGAGGAGGCGTACATCATGACCACGAAAGTAAACAAGACAATCATGGTCAACGTTCCGATCAGTACGGCTTACTGGCAGTGGACACAGTTCGAGGAATTTCCGCACTTCATGGGCGGCGTTGAACGCGTAACGCGACTCGGTGACGACCGCTTGGAATGGGTCGCGGAAATCGCGGGCGTCCACCGGAAGTGGGAAGCGAAGATCGTCCAGCAGGATGTCAACCGGGCCGTGGCCTGGGCCGCTGTCGAGGGTGTCAAGAACGCAGGATGGGTGGAGTTCAAGGAAGCAGGCCCCAGCCAGACATCACTTCACCTATCCCTGGAGTACGAACCCCACGGCGTCCTCGAATTTTTGGGGGACAAATTGCATGTTGTTGAAAGGCAGGCTGAGTCCGACTTGAAGAAGTTCAAGGAGTACATCGAGAAGCAGGCACCGGCCACCGGGACAGCCGCGGCCCCCGCAGCGCCCACCACCCCGATCGTTGACCCCGTCACCCACCCGTTCGACCAAACGAACGGCCTGGCCAACGTTGACGGTGACTCCGATGGGACTGCCGACAGCGACACCCTCAGTGCAGCTGAACGGAAGAGACGGGACGACAACCCTCCGGGCTTCATTCCCCCTCCGCCGAGCGCGCTGCCCTAGGGCGAATCAGTCTTAGGCGAACCGTCTTAACGGAAGTACCGCCCGGGTCACCTCGACCCGGGCGGTACTTTTGGTTCTACGGTCGGTTACTTCTTGGCGCCGGTGTAGACGACGGCGGGAATCGCCGGAGCCTGCATACCCTCACCGATGAAGAAGCTGGGGTGCGGCGGCTGGTTGTAAGCAACGTTCTCGCGGGCAACAGCTGTCCGGTACACGGTGTCATGCATCAGCGTCCGCAGCCGGACCTCCGTGGGAGCCGTGGTGGTGTAGACCCGGAGCTCTGTGCTGTCGGTGGACGGCCAGGCGATTTCTTCGCGCCAGTCACCCAGGATGTCTGCCTGGATGGACGGATTGCCCTTGGTGGTGTTGTTGCTGCGGGCACCGTCAGCGGTCAGGAGTCGGTCACTTGTCTCCGTTTCCCAGTTCCACTTGGAGATGGTGGGTACGCCGCGGGACACCGTGGCATCGTAGTCATGGTCCACGATTTCGCGGAGCAGGTCGCCATCCCACCAGGCCAGGAAGTTGGCGGCCGGGATCTTCTCGGCAATCAACTCACCGTTGGCGGACATGAGCTGGCCCACCGGTGAATCCCACGCCGCAGAACCGCCGATGGCCCACCCTTCGGCGCCGGCATAACGGGGATCGATGTCGCCTGCTGCGCCACGTCCGGTGTCCTTGATGGCCGGGATGCTCCACAGCACCTCGCCAGTGGCGGCATCACGGAAGGTTGCGCCGCGATTGCCGCTCTGGCTCATGCTTTCGTGGACGGCAAAGGTTTCCAGTCCGGGCCGTGACGGGTCCAGGTCGCCGGTGTGGATGGCATCGCCGTGGCCCAGCTTGGTGTTGTACAGCGGCTGGCCATTGTCGTCGATGGTCATGGAGCCGAAGACGAACTCGTCCTTGCCATCCTGATCGACGTCGGCCACCGAGAGGTTGTGGTTTCCCTGCCCCTTGTACTGATCGCCGGCGAGGTTTGAATCGAAGGTCCAGCGCTTCACGAGCTTGCCGTTGACGAGGTCGTACGTGACCAGGACTGTCCGGGTGTAGTAGCCGCGGCTGAACATCATGGAGGGGTGCTCGCCGTCCAGGTAAGCCACGCCGGCCAGGAAACGGTCCACCCGGTTGCCGTAGTTGTCGCCCCACCCGGTGACCGCGCCGCGCTCGGGTTCATAGGTCACGGTGTCCATGATGGTGCCGGTTTCACCCTTGAAGACGGTAAGGAATTCCGGACCGGACAGGACGTACCCGGCGGCGTTGCGGAAGTCGGCGTCGGCATTGCCGATCACCGTACCTGCCGCATCCTTGGTGCCATCGGCGGTCTTGAGGGAGACCTCAGCCTTGCCGTCGCCGTCGAAGTCATAGGCCAGGACCTGCGTGTAGTGCGCGCCGGCGCGGATGTTGCGGCCAAGGTCGATCCGCCACAGCTTGGTGCCGTCCAGCTTGTAGGCGTCCACGTAGACGTTGCCCGTGTAGCCGGACTGGGAGTTGTCCTTGGCGTTGGACGGCGACCACGTCTGGATGACCTCGTACTTGCCGTCGCCGTCGAGGTCCGCCACGGTGGCGTCGTTGGCGGAGTAGGTGTAGGCCTTGCCGTCCGGCGTGACGCCATCGGCAGGCTTGTCCAGCTTAATGGCCAGATAATTCTGGGCCAGCGGTTTCACGGCTTCGGTCAGCTTGTCCTGGCCCTGTCCGTTGCCAACGGTTTTGATGACGTAACTCGACTCCGCCGTGCCGCCCGCGTCCACGAACATGGTGGCGTTGCGGAGGGGCTCCGGGGTGATGTTGACGCCGTCGCGCAGGACCTGGAAGCCGATGCTGTCCTTGTCCAGGCCCAGCATGCGCCAACTCACCGTGACGCCTTGGTCGGTCAGGACGGCCACCGGGGCGCGGTCCAGGTTTTCCACCTGGCGTTTCAGCGAGGCCGGGTCCTTCGCGGCAGGCACGACGCCGGGAAGGTTGGCTTGCGCTGCCTGCGGAACTTGGGCAGGGGCTGCTTGCGCGAGCGGAACACCCGTCAGTGCGATGGCGGCGGCAGCGAGGGAAGCGGAGGCGGCCAAAGGGACTGCCTTCCACGCACTGCCACGGGCGGAACGGTAGGAACATTTCGAAGGGTAAACCAAAGAATATCTCCTTTGATGCTGGGCGGCAGGGGATCTGCGCGCCAATGTTGGAACGTTTCACTCACGCAGCCCCGCTTAGCCTGCTTGAGGGCAAAGTGAAGGGAACTGGACGAGAAAACGCTTTCCGCCAACAAGGTTTACCAGCGCTTCAACGGCCCGGTCAAGGGTTTGACAGGAAATGACTGTGAGACTTCGGTGCAATTTGTTCGAATTTGTCCCTGCCCTTGCATGTCCGCAGCACCCTTTTGGCGCGCCTCCCCTGGCTCGCTTGTGACGGTCCGTTGCGCCGGATTTCGCTGGATTTAGCCCGGTTGAGCGGGGTGACGGATGGGCTTTGGCCTTCCCCGGCGCGTCCGTAGTGTCGTTCCATGCCGAAGCCTTCAGTTACTCCTCTGTCCGTCCTTGACCTGACTCCGGTCTCCGCTGGGCAGACCCCCGGCGATGCCCTGCGCAGCACGCTCGCCCTCGCCGGTACTGCTGAAGCTGCCGGATACTCGCGGTATTGGCTGGCTGAGCATCACTTGAACACGGGGGTTGCAGGTTCCGCGCCTCACATTCTGGCCGGTCTGGTGGCGTCAGCCACCAGCACCATTCGCGTCGGAACCGCCGCCACCCTGCTGGGGAACTACCGGCCACTTCAGATCGCTGAAAGCATCGGAACCCTCGCCGCCGTCTTCCCTGACCGGCTGGACCTGGGCTTTGGACGCTCCGGCCCGCCGAAGTCGCCCAGCGAACCGGCTCCTGGCGTCGTACCACCCGCCGGCCCAGCTGACGCCGAGCCTGCCGACCGTGTCATCGACGGCCTCCTGGTCCCCGCGCCGCGGCCCATTTTCGGAGCTGTGCTGCCCCGCAAGTTCCGGCTGCAGGGCGAATTACTGGGCCGTTTCCCCGGAGATACGGACAACTTCGAGAACGACATCCAGGACATCATCGGCTTCTTCACCGGCGAGTACCGCACCAAACACGGCGAGGAAGTCACCGCCACACCAGCCCTGGGACAGAAACCGCAGTTCTGGATCCACGGCTCAACAGCCGGGCCCAGCGCACGTTTGGCCGGCAAGCTGGGACTCCCCTTCGGTGCCAACTACCACGTGGCACCGGCCGGCGTGCTGGACGCCATCGCTGAGTACCGCTCCCATTTCACGCCGTCCGAATCACTGCAGGAACCAAAGGTGATCGTCTCAGCGGATGTCCTGGTTGCCCCCGACGAACGGCAAGCCCATCGTCTGGCCCGCGGCTACGAACACTGGGTGCACGGCATCCGCAGCGGCCACGGCGCCATCCCCTACCCCTCGCCGGACGATGCACTGGAAGTGTCCTTGGACGCCGAGGCCGCTGATCTGGTCAAAGACCGCCTGGACACCAGGTTCGTTGGCGATCCCCACCACGTCCGCGAAGGACTCCGCACCCTGCAACGCGTCACCGGAGCCCAGGAACTGCTCATCACCACCATTGCCCACGACCCCGCCGACCGTGAGAACTCCTACCAGTTGCTCGCCGAGGCCTGGGGCCTTTAGCCTTTTCCGATTTTCCAACCACCACCAACAGAGGGAGCACCATGACCATCGAGACCACCGTCCAGGATGCAGTAGAGCAGGACACCCAACTGATCACCGCCGAACAAGCGGCCCGACTCATCGAGGAAGGCGCCCTGCTGATCGACGTCCGCAGCGAAGGCGGCCGCGCCAGCACCGGAGCAGTACCCGGTGCAGTGATCGTGAACCGGGAGCACGTGGAGGAAGACTTCAGCACGGAATCCGAACACCGTCTGGCCCAGGTCAGCGGAACGGACCAGAAGATCGTTGTGTTCTGCGGCTCTGTGAACGGTTCACGTCCCGTCGCGCAGAAACTCAAAGTCCTGGGCTACGCCAACGCCGTCCACGTGGACGGCGGATTCCCGGCCCTCCGCGACGCCGGCATCCCCACCACCGGGCCCACCGCGCCGCCGGCTCCCACCGCTTAGGCGTCCACCGGTTCGGTGACCTCCGGGCGTCGGGCTCCTGCCGCCGTCGTACTTTCCTTTGCGGATCGCACGACGGCGACAGTTGCGTTTCGCCGGTCCCGCACCTCGCGCAGCCAGTCGAGTCCGCCCGCGAGTATGGCGACACCCAGCAAAATGCAGCACATGACGATGCCCTGGTGGAAGGCGTCCTTGGAGGCTTTCCCTGTGGCCGATCCGTGCGCCTGCAGGAACATTCCGGCTGCCGCGGCTGAGCAGAGTGCCGCCGCAAAGCGCTGGCTGAGTTGGTAGAAGCCTGCTGCCACGCCGGCGGAGCCCACGGGGGCGTGCGCGAGGGTGAGTGTCTGGTTCGGCGCGACTACCAGGCCGGTGGCTACGCCTTGGAGAAGACCGACGGCGGCCACCGCAAGTGCCGCCGACCCGCCGTCGAGTCCTTGCACAAAAATGTCCTTGGCAACCAGGCAGGCAAGGCTGCCGAGCAGCGCGAAAACGATCCCGGCGCGACCGAACCGCGCCACGAAGCGCCAACTGGAACTGGAGGCCAACAGCATCCCGGCTGCTTGCGGCGCGAGGATGGACGCGGCCGCCAACGGAGCCATTCCGGTCCCGGCCAGGAAATAGAACGCCGTCACAGCAGCCATTCCGGCGCCCACGCCAAACTGGCAAAGCGCCACCACGGTACCCAAGGCGTAGCCCTTGGATTGTGCGAGTGCGGCACTGAGCAAGGGAGTCCGGCCACGCCGGTGGTAGAGAACTTCCCAGCCCGCGAAGGCCAGCAGCATGCCTGCGCCTATCGCCAGGGAGGTGACGGCGATAATGCCGGCTCCGTAGATGGTGGGAATGAGTGAGGCAACCACCACCGCTCCCAACAACAGGGCGCCCAGGACGTCAATCGACGGTCTCCCGTTTCCTGGGTGCTTGCCGGAGGCCGGGCGTGGGAGGAGCCGGAAGGCAAGGGGGACCAGGATCAGCACCAGGGGAACGTTGGCGAGGAACAGAATCCGCCAGCCGATGGATGGGTCGCCGAGGGAAAGGACGAGTCCGCCGATCAGCGGCCCGCACACTGCCGCTGATCCACCGGCGGCGGCGTAGGCGCCGAGGGCTTTGGCGCGGTCGTGTCCGGAATAGATGTCCTGCAGGAGTCCCAGGACCTGCGGATTCAGGGTTCCCGCGCCCAGTCCCTGGAGGAGCCTGGCGATGATGACCAGCGACGGCTCCGTGGCCAGACCGGCCACCAGGCTGGAGGCCCCGAAAACGGCAATGCCTGCGATAAAGAGGGTTCTCCTGCCCACAATGTCCCCTAGCCTTCCCGCCGGAACCAAGGCAACGCCAAAAGCCAGGGAGTAGCTCGCCAGGATCCACTGCACCGAACCTGAATCGGCGTGAAGCGAGGCGGACATCGCGGGAACCGCCAGCACGAACATTGATTGGTCCAGCAGCGTGATGAATCCTGCACCCAGGCAAAGCCAAAGGGCGGATCGTTCAGCGTGATTTCCATGGCTTCTCATAGCGTTCCTTCCTGACCTGCTTTGCCGCCCTGGATGCTCAAAAACAACCAAAAGGGTTTGATATGTGTGAGTGTGACGCTGAAAGTGGGTCAGGAAGGCACACCCAGGACGCGTGCCCGGGCTGCGGCATGGCCAGCCCGCAGCTCCCCGGCACTTCTCCCCTGCTCCCGATGCGTCACTTCCTGCTTCAGCTGCGGAATGACATGCTGCCCGAACTCGAGGGCATCCGGGACGAAGTCGTAGCCGCGAAGGCCGAAGATCTCGAAGCCGAGCTGATGGTAGTCAAGGATCGCCTGGGTGACGGTGTCGTAGGAGCCCACCAACGCCGTCGCGCTTCCTCCACCGCCACCCGCCGCCTTCGCGAGCGCAGTCCACAGGGCACGATCGTGGAGGTCCCCGCGTTCCGCTGCTGCGAGGAGCCGCTGGGTGCCGGTAGCTTCCGGTTTCTGGTTGTAATGCCGGACAGGATCAATCACCTCGCCGCCAGACCGCCGCTTCTCGAATGTTCCAAGGATGGCATGCGCTTTCTCCCACGCCAGCTCATCGGTTGCCGCGACTATCGGCCGGAAGGCGATCTGCCAGCGCAACGGTTCAACCCGCCCCAAAGCAGCAGCCCGTGAAAGGATCTGCTCCTGCTGCGAAGCGGCATCGGCAAGGGGTTCACCGAACAGTGCGTAGATGTCAGCCTCTGCAGCACCCACCTCCCATGCCGCCTCGGAGGAGCCGCCGAAGGAGATGCCCGGACGCTTGCCGGCAAAGGGCCCCACACCTGAAGCGAAATCCGAGAAACGGTAGTGCTCGCCGGACCAGTCGAATGACCCGCCGGACCATGCCCGCCGCACGATCTGCATGTACTCCTGGGTCCGTCCATACCGGGCATCCTTGGCCAGGAAGTCACCCTCACGGGCTTGGTCGGCTTGGCTCCCACCCGTGATGAAGTGCACGGTCAGCCTGCCTTGGGCAATGTGGTCCAACGTCAGGAAGGAGCGGGCGGCGAACGTCGGGTGGGAGACATTGGGCCGGTGTGCCAACCTCAGCTGGATCCGTTCGGTGTTCGCGGCCACCCACGCCGCATGGACGGAAGGATCCTGCGTGGTGGAGTTGTAGGCGAATAGGACGTGGTCCCAGTTGTTGTCCTCATGGATCCGCGCAATCCTGGCGGCGTACCCAGGGTCGAAAAAGGAAGTGGTGGCAGGGGACGTCTCGGTTGAGTCGTTGCCGGCACCCATGCCGAGGAACTCGATAGGCATTGAAATTTCTCCCTGAAAAAGAGCTAGCGGCGAAGGATGCGCTGGGCAAGGAAGTTGCCCAGCAACTGCGCGGCCTGCACCATGACGATGATGATCAGGACGGTCACCAAGGTGACTTCCCAGTTGAACTGTTGGTAGCCGTACATGATGGCGAAGTTGCCCAAGCCACCGCCGCCGATATACCCGGCCATCGCGGACATATCCACGATGGCGATGATCATGAAGGTGTAGCCCAGGATCAACGGCGCGAGTGACTCGGGAATCACCACGGACCACAAGATGTGCAGCCGGCTGTCGCCCATGGCCCTGGCGGCTTCCACCACGCCGGGATCTGAGGCCACGAGGTTCTGCTCCACCACGCGCCCAATCACGACGCCGGCCATCAGCGCCATGGGCAGGATCGCCGCCGTCGTTCCGATGGTGGTGCCCATGACGATCAGCGTCAGCGGAGCGATGGCGGTGATGAAGATGATGAACGGGATGGGCCGGATGATGTTGACCAGGAAGTTCAGGACCGAGAACACGGCCTTGTTGGCGAACAGGTTTCCCGGCCTGGTGGCGTAGAGCGTGACACCCAGCGCCAGGCCGGCAGCGCCGCTGAGGAGGACGGTGATGACCACCATGTAGATGGTCTGTTGGAAGGATTCGCCCAGGACGGGCAGGAGGGTTGTCCAGTCGGTCATGGCTATTCTCCGGCGTTCGCGGGGACGGGAAGCTGCGGTACGGCACGTTCGGCGGAGGCCGTCTGCCGCTCGACGGCGGTGACGTCGCCCAAGTCGGCGAGCGCGGCGTCGATCGCGGCCTCGCTTCCGGTGAGTTCGTAGGTGAGTGTGCCGAGGATCTTGTGCTGGATCTCGGTGACGCCGCCGAACACCACGCTGGAGCTGACGCCATGGCGTTCAAAGGTGGCCGCGACCAGCGGTGTAGGCGCCACCTCGGAAATGCCGATGGACACGAGCCTGCCCGGATGCGCTGCGGCCAGCCGGCTCACGGTGTCCGGTTCTGGGGTTCCGTGGACGGCTGTGGACACGAAGCGCTGGGTGGAGCTGCTTTGGGGGTCGGCGAACACGGAGTAGGTTAGTCCGGCTTCCACTACCCGGCCGGATTCCATCATCACCACGGTGTCGCAGATTTCCCGGACTACGTGCATTTCGTGGGTGATGACCACCACCGTGGTGCCGAGTTCCTTGTTGATCCGGCGAAGCAGGCGGAGGACGTCGCGGGTGGTTTCCGGGTCCAGGGCGCTGGTGGCTTCGTCGGCCAGGAGGATGTCCGGGGCGTTCGCCAGGGCACGGGCAATGCCCACGCGTTGCTGCTGCCCGCCGGAGAGACGCCGCGGGTAGGAGCTTGCTTTGTCAGCAATGCCGACGAACTCGAGCAGCTCATCTACGCGGGGTTTGACCTTTTCCTTGGGCCAGCCGGCCACTTTCAACGGATAGGCGACGTTCCCGTAGACAGTGCGGGATTTCAAAAGATTGAACTGCTGGAAGATCATGCCGATCCCGGCGCGGACTTTCCGCAGCTGGCCTTCGGGGAGCGAGGAAATGTCCTGTCCTTTGACCAGGACCTGGCCTTCGGTGGGACGTTCCAAACCGTTGAGAAGGCGGACAAGCGTGGATTTCCCGGCACCGGAATATCCCACGATCCCTACAACGGTGCCCTCTTCAATGTCCAGGGTGACATCGTCGACGGCTCGTACCGGCTCCGTGGGTCTGGTCCCGGTGCGTTTGCTCCCCTGGACGCGGTTGCCGCCTTGGACCGGGAACAGTTTGCTGACTCCGCGCAGGGAAACGATCGCGCTCACCGGGGGCCTCCTTCTGGGTTGTTTGGATCCCCATTCCAGCAGCGCCACAGCCCCCGCAGGGAACCCGGTGACCCCCTGTGACCTGCGGTTTCTTTCCTTGACGGTGCGCGTCGGAGTGTTGCGAAAGCGTTCGTTTCCCACCCTGGCAACTGCCTAGCGTGAGGCAGGGGGAACACCCCGTACCTTCCATTCGCATCATTACCCTTTGTACGGAGAAGCATCATGAAGAACCGCCTGTTAGTTGCCGCCGTCGGCTTGATCGCCGCCCTATCGCTCTCGGCATGCGGAGGTGCTTCAAGCGGTTCCGCGACGTCTGCGAACACCAAGGTGGTTATCGGCGTCGACGACGGTGCCGAGGAGCACTGGACCTTGCTGAAGAACAAGTTGAAGGACCAGGGCATCGACCTGGAGGTCAAGAACTTCACCGATGGCGCGCAGATCAACACGGCAACCCAGCAGGGGCAGGTGGATATCAACCTGTTCCAGCACTTGAAGTACTTGTCCCAGTTCAACGTCAACAGCAACGGCACGCTGGTTCCCGTGGGTGCGACGGCTGTGTACCCGCTGGCGTTGTACTCGGAGAAGTTCAAGTCCGTCGAGGAACTGCCCGCCGACGCTGAGGTTGCCATTCCGAACAACCCCACCAACCAGGCACGTGCCCTGCTGAACCTGCAGACCGCGGGTCTCCTGCAGCTCAAGGATGGCGGCAGCTCCCTGTCGACTCCTGCTGAGATCACCTCCAGCAAGATCAAGGTGGTCCCGGTGGACAGCAACCAGACGGTCAACGCCCTCAAGGGCACCACTGATGCTGCCGTGGTCAACAACACCCAAGCCCAAAAGGGCGGGCTCGGCGACGAGAAGATCATCTTCAAAGAGGACCTGAACTCGGAGTCCCTGGCGCCGTACATCAACGGCTTCGTCGTGAAGGCGGACCGCAAGGATGATCCCACGTGGAAGAAGATCGTGGATGCCTACCACTCCCCCGAGGTTGAAGCCTCAGTGACCAAGCTGAACGACGGCAATCTTCAGTTCAAGGCTGACTGGACAGCTGCCAAGTTGCAGGACGTCCTGACCGCTGAAGAAGAGGCCATCAAGAAGACCAAGTAGTTCTTTGCGGGGTGCCCGTCCAGGGCGGGTACCCCGCAGGATTTCAGGAACAGGCCAATGACCCAGACACTCACTCAAGAACGCCGGCAGATCCACTTCTTCGCCTATCTGGTGGGTACCGGCATCCATCTGGCGTCATGGCGCCACGAAACAGCATTTCCCCAGGCCAGCATTGACTTTGCGCACCAGGTGAAGCTCGCGAAAGCCGCCGAAGACGCCAAGTTTGATGCGATCTTCCTGGGCGACTCCCTCGCGATCAACGAGACGTCCAACCCGGGCATCCTCAATCGCTTCGATCCCATGGGGCTCATCACTGCACTCGGCGCTGTGACCGACAGGATCGGTCTGATCGCGACGTCCTCCACGTCGTACGACGAACCCTTCAACTTTGCCCGAGCAGCGCTGACAGCGGACCACATCAGCGGCGGACGCGTCGGTTGGAACATCGTCACCACCCGGGACCTGACCAACAGCACGGCCGGCAACTTCAGCGCCAGCCAGCACTTCGACCACAGCCTCCGCTACCAGCGCGCCCAGGAATTCGTGGAGGTAACCCAGGGGCTATGGAACTCCTGGGACCAGGACGCTTTCCTCCACGACAAGGACGGCGGCCTCTTCTTTCACCGCCACAAGCTCACCCGCCTGAACTACGAGGGCGAGTTTTTCAAGGTTGCCGGTCCTTTGAATATCGGGCCCTCACCACAGCACTCCCCTTTGCTGGCCCAGGCCGGCACGTCGGTTCCGGGGCAGCAGCTGGGAGCACGCTTCGCCAACGCTTTGTTCGCAAGCCACCCGGACATTCCCCAGGCACGCCAGTACCGGGAATCGATCCGGGCCCAAGCACAGGCGTTCGGGCGGAATCCCGACGAGCTGTACGTCTACCAAGCCATCTCGCCAGTGGTGGCGGACAGCCGTGAGGAAGCCCTGGACCGGATCCGGGAGCTGGACAACCTCATCACTCATCAGCAGGTGCTGGACTTCCTGCAGGAGTACTTCGCGGGTCAGCTCGATTTC
The DNA here is from genome assembly GCF_031843805.1 of Arthrobacter sp. WCS2018Hpa-7. Lineage (NCBI taxonomy): Bacteria > Bacillati > Actinomycetota > Actinomycetes > Micrococcales > Micrococcaceae > Arthrobacter > Arthrobacter sp. WCS2018Hpa-7. The sequence goes on along the minus strand of NZ_JAVTJB010000010.1, from coordinate 115,589 downwards.
ACCGGGCTCGGAGCTGATGCCACGGTGGCCCAGTCCGGCATCCCCACCGTCGCCCAGCCCAGGACGGACTTCCGCTCCGCCGGGGAACAGATCGCCGGCCGCGAGGATGAGGTGACCCTCAAGGACCTGTACTCCATCCTCACCGGAGACAAAAGGAACCACGACTTCATCGGGACGCCGCAGCATGTTGCCGATTCGTTGGCGCGGTGGCACGCAGAGGGTGCGGCCGATGGCTTCAACCTCATGTTCTCCCTCCTTCCCCAGGACCTGGAACGCTTCGCCTCCGGCGTCATTCCGCTCCTTCAGGAACGCGGCCTCGCCCGCACCGAGTACTCAGGAACAACGCTGAAATCACACCTCGGACTCACTCCGGAGTGGAAAGGACAACCATGACCACCACCCAGACAGCTGCTGTTGGCACTTACGTCATCCGCGAGGCCCGGCGGGAAGAGTACGACGCCGTGGGGCGGCTGACGTACGAAGGTTTCGGGCATCATCTTCCCGGCGCGCATCAGCCCGACGAAGAGCGGCTCGGCCTGTTGCTGGACGCAACGGCGCGGGCCAACGAAGGAATCCTGCTGGTAGCCGAGGATGTGGAGACTGGACGTTTGGTGGGCACCGCGAGTCTCTTGCCTTTTGGCTCCCGCTTGAGCCGGCAGGCTGAAGAAGGCGAAGTGGAACTCAGGTTGCTCGCTGTTCTTCCGGAAGCCCGCCGCGCGGGTCTGGGTCAAAGGCTGCTCGATGAATCAGCCCGCATTGCCGGCATCCGTGGCGCCAAGCGCGTGGTGCTCGATACTGCCGTCGACAATGAAACCTCCCAGCGCCTCTATCGCCGCCTGGGCTACGTGCGGCGGCCGGAACGCGAGAACGAAAGGCCTGCGCCGAAGGTGCAGTTGGTGGTTTACACGCTGGACTTGCCGTCGGCGGTCTGAGGCGCTGACGTTGGAGAACCTTCGCTGGCCGACCAGCTGGCGAGTAATTTCAGGGACTCCTCAGCCGCCGAACCGGGCTCCGTACTGTAAACGATCAGCGACAACCCGGGGTCAGCTGGCAGTTCCATCGCTTCGAACTGCAACTCGATGTCTCCCACCACCGGGTGGTGGATGCGTTTGAGGCCGGTGCGGTGGTATTTGACATTGTGCGCTGCCCAACGGGTTCGGAAATCTTCGCTGCGCATGGACAGTTCGCCCACCAGGTCCGTCAGAGCGCGGTCATAGGGATTCCGGCCGGCTTCCGTGCGCAACACCGCCACAAGATCGTTGGCAGATTTCTCCCAGTCCAGGAAGAAATCCCGGGCGCGTGGGCTCAGGAACACAAAGCGGGCCACGTTCACCGGACGGACGGGGTCGAGAAAAAGCTCGGAGTACAGCGCGTAGCCCAGTTTGTTGGCAGCGAGGATGTCACGGCGGCCGTTCCGGACGTAGGCGGGCACGTCGGTCATGGCGTCCAGGATTCGCTGCACCGTGGGCCGGACCTGCTGTTCAGCGGGCCTCCGGCGCTGCTTCGACGCCGGTCCGGCAGCCCGGGCAAGGTCGAAAAGGTGGGCGTGTTCGGCGTCGTCCAATTGCAGTGCCCGTGAGAGAGCTTCCAGAACGCTCTCAGAGACGCCGCCCAAGTTTCCCCGTTCCAGCCGGATGTAGTAATCAACGCTCATCCCGCTCAGCAGGGCCACCTCCTCGCGGCGCAACCCGGGCACCCGCCTGTTGCCGCCGTAGGCCGGCAGCCCGGCTTGGTCGGGGCTGATCCGGGCCCTGCGCGTGGCAAGGAATTCGCGGATCTCGCTGCGGTTGTCCATGCTTCCAAGCGTAGGTTGCCGACCGCAGAACAGGGAGGCACTGGGAGTACCCGGAAGAAGCCGCACTCCCACAGCCCCAAGGAGTAGCGTTCCAATGGAATGGTCCCCAAGGAAAAGGAACATCATGACTACCTGGCTCATCACAGGCTGCTCCACCGGACTCGGCCGCGCACTGGCACACGCTGTTCTGGCACGGGGCCATAACGCCGTCGTCACCGCCCGCGACACGTCCACGATTCAGGACCTCACCACAGAATTCCCGACGACGGCCCTCGCCGTCGCGCTCGACGTCACCGAACAGTCCCAAGTGGACGCTGCCGTCAAGCTGGCGGAGGAGCGTTTCGGTGCCCTTGACGTCCTGGTCAACAATGCTGGGCACGGCTACCGCGCCGCTATTGAAGAGGGCGACGACGGCGACGTCCGGGCGCTGTTCGACACCAACGTTTTTGCTCCGGTCGCCATGATCAAGGCCGTCCTCCCGGGGATGCGAATGCGCCGCTCCGGTGCAATCGTGAATATCTCCTCGATCGGTGCCCGCATCTGCCCTCCCGGCTCCGGCTACTACTCCGCGTCCAAGGCGGCCCTGGAGGGGATCTCCGGCTCGCTGCATAAAGAGCTGAAGCCCTTGGGCATCTCAGTGACCGTAGTGGAACCGGGTGGATTCCGGACGGACTTTGCCGGGCGGTCGCTGACCCAGTCGGCCGAAGCAATCGCCGACTACGCAGACACCGCGGGCAAGCGACGCAAGGAACACGACACCGTCCACGGCACGCAACAGGGAGATCCGGACAAGGCAGCGGCGGCGATCATCACGGCCGTTGAAGCCGACGAAACGCCTGCGTTCCTGCTGCTCGGCGAAGACGCTGCAAAGGCCTTCGACGCCGTAGAGGAAGCCCAGCGGGCCGAGGTGGACCGTTGGCGGGAGCTGAGCGTCAGCACCGGTTACACAGAGTCATGAGCAACGTGTAATCGGTCACACTTGGCCGGATTCGCTTGTCAACCATGGCCGGCACCATGAACCATGAATGAGGGAATTCATTCCCATACAAGCTGAATCAGCAATCCTCACCGACGAGGATGCGGCCCCGGGCGAAGAGGCTTGGGGCTGTTAACGGCCTGAGTGAAAGTACTGACAATGACGACACATACTGACTCCATCACGCTGAAAATCTGGGACAAGTCGGCCATCGACCACACCATCGATGCCGCCGTCCAGTCCCTCTCACACAGGGCAGCTGCAGAAAACTGCGGAATCGCAGTCACCCTGAGCGGACCCAAAACCTTCACCGTGAGCCTGAGCCGCTAAGCAGCTCACACCAAACGCAAGAGGACGACGCCGGTACTTCCCGGCGTCGTCCTCTTGCGTTTAAGCGCTCATCCGGGAAGCGTCCAAAAACGTACAAGTGGTCCTCGAATCCACATCGTGACGGCATTCCTCAAGTCCTGAGCAAACCTTGATATTTCCTTGACGCTTTCCCTGCGTATTTCTTGCGTTGGCGTTGGAACTCTAAGTGAGTCAACGCTTCAACGCACGAACGGAGGGATCACAATGCTCACGGAAATCACGGAACACACGACCGATGCAGTCTCATTGGCAACGGCCGCCGCACCCCGCGGGTCCCACCGCGCGGCCGGTGGCGTGGTCACCGTCCTGGTGCCGGCACACAATGAATCCGCCGGCATCACCGAGACCCTTACCTCGTTGAACAACCAGTCCCGCCGCCCGGACCGCATCGTTGTGGTGGCGGACAACTGCACCGATGACACCGAGGCTCTCGCGCTTGCCCAGGGCGTCGAGGTCCTGCGCACCGTTGGCAACAAGGACAAGAAGGCCGGAGCCCTGAACTTCGCCCTCAGCAAGTTGCTTCCCGATGCCGACCCCGAGGACTTGATCCTGGTTCAGGATGCGGACTCCCAGCTCGCCCTCGACTTCATTGAAAACGCCACCAAGAACCTGTTGGCCGACGAACTGCTCGGCGCTGTTGGCGGAGTGTTCAGCGGCGGTCCCGGCGGCGGTTTCGTCGGACACCTGCAGCGCAACGAGTACGCCCGCTATGCCCGCGACGTGAAGCGCCTCCACGGCAAGTGCCTGGTGGTCACCGGAACGGCAGCCCTGTTCCGGGTCAAGACACTCCGCGATGTGGTTTCGGCCCGGCTGGAGGGCACACTTCCTCCGGGCAACGACAAGGGCGGCGTCTACGACACCTCGGTCCTGACCGAAGACAACGAACTATCCTTCGCCCTGCTGACCCTCGGCTACCGGATCGCATCCCCTTCAAACTGCACCCTGGTCACCGAGGTCATGCCCACATGGCGTGAACTCTGGGCACAGCGGCTTCGCTGGAAGCGTGGCGCTGTTGAGAACTGCGTGCAGTACGGATGGACCAAAATCACCAGGCCCTACTGGGGACGCCAATTCCTGTCCATGATCGGCGTCATGGTGACCCTGGCCTACTTCGGCTCCATCATCTTCGCTGTCGTCACCGGAGCGGGCCTGAACCTCCACCCCTTCTGGATAACTGTTACCGCAATCTTCGTCCTGGAGCGCGTCGTAACCCTGCGCTTCCGGGGCTGGAGGTACATGTTGCTGGCCGCAACCATGTACGAAACCGTCATAGATATGTTCCTCCAGGCCGTTCACGCCAAGGCGTACCTGGATGCAGCACTCAACAGAAAGAAAGTTTGGTAATCGACTCATGTACAACAACCCAGCAGCCCCCCTCGCCGGAGCTACCGCAGCCGGAATGGGCTCAGGAGCACTCGCAATGACCGGAGCAGGAGATCTCTTCTGGTTCGCACTGGCCGCTTTCGCCATGCTGGCGCTCGGCCTCGCCGTCAAGAGGATCGTCCCCGTCAGGGCGCAGAAGAACTAACCAGGCCTGGCAGTCCCGCAGTTGTGTCGCTTACCCCCCAGCGCGACACAACTGCGGGTTTGTCATTTAACCCTCAGTTCTTAGGCGATGAGGGCTCAGGTGACCGGAGCCGAAACAGCCGAGAACTTGGCCACCGTGGTGTAGCCGGTTTTGGTCCCTGTAACCCTGACCCTCATAGTGTCCGCCTGATCAGCGCTCACCAGGGTGTAGGTCTTGGCCGTGGCTCCGGTGATCGCAACACCGGAGCGGTACCACTGGTACGCCAGCGTGGTTCCGGAAGTCCAGGTACCCGGGTTGGCCGTCAGGGTGGAGCCAACACTTAAGGTTCCGCTGATGGTGGGAGTGGGTGCCACCAGGGTTCCAGCGACCACTGTGGCCGTTTGCGCTGATTCCTTGGTGGTTGTTGCGTAACCGGTTTTGGTGCCGGTCACCCTGACGGTCAACTTGGCGCCTTGGTCGGCTGCAGCGAGCACCCTCGTGGCAGCCGTCGCTCCGGAGATCGCGGATCCATTCCTGTACCACTGATACGTCAGGGCAGTCCCGGTGGTCCACGTTCCGGGGTTGGCTGTGAGGGTTGAACCAACAGCCGCCGTACCTGTCACCGTAGGTGTTGGAGCCGTCAACGGAATCCCCGGGACAAAGGAGAAGTCACGGATGGTGACCGTTTCAGGAGCGACATGGGCTGCATCCCCGCCGCCGCCACCGGTGACCCACAGGTTGAAATGGATTTGTTCGTTGGCCGGAAGTGGAACCGTGGATCCCTGCAGGATGGTCCTTTTCAACAGCGTTCCGCCATAGCCTTCCCCAGCGAAGGTTTCAAAGGTCAACTTGCCTGGTTCCCAGACCATCCTGTGGGTGAGGATGGGAGCGTTCGTGACATCGAAGGTGACCGTGTTGTTGCCCTGGCCCGGAGGCTTCGTAGCATCGAACCAGTACCCGTGGCCCTGGGTGACCGGCCAGTCTTCACCGTAAGCAGCCCCACCGCCCCAGGCGGATGCTTCGCAGAGGTCGATCTCCGTGTATCCCGGCTCGGCTGCGGGATCGTAGGTAAAGAGGCAGCCCCACACCACTTCCTTCTGCAGCGCGCTGACGTCCTTCTCCACCGTGGTGCTGTACGTTCCGTAGCCGAAACCTTCGCGTGTGGACTGGAATTCTGCACCCTTCGGAGCGGATCCGGTGGGGTTGGTGATGGAGAGTTTCACATAACCATCGGCATCAGGATTGCTGACATTGTTGGCGTCCCAGCTTGCGTTGTACATGGGCGCTCCACCCCAAAAACGCTTTTGCCAGTTGAACCCTTTCCACGCAAAACTGCCCACCGGTCCGGGATCCTCAGCCATGGGCGTGGTGTCCGCGGCGTGTGAGGGGCTGATGCCCGTGAACAGTGATAAACCAACCGCCATGACGACGGCCAAACCCATTACTTTTCTTCCCCCGTTTGGAAGGAGCCTCATTGACGATGCCATAGCTGTGTCCTCCTGCTGATGCGCCCAGAAACGCCTCCGGCAATTGCCGAAAGCCGCAGTCACGTTCCACCCCCGAGGAACGTGCAACTCCTCGATTATCAATTAGCCGCGACGCTGCCGGAAGGGAAATAGGCATGGAATAGGACTGTTTCAACATCAATTGGATAACGGTGGCCCGGCCCCGCAGTACTCTGGACAGAGCCGTACCTCATAAGAAAGCCCGTTACTCAGCACGTCCTCCAGGAAGATACATGCCCATCCGCAGCGCCGGAATTCTCCTTCACCGAACCGTGAGCAGCGGCGAATTGCAGCTGTGGATCGCTCATATGGGCGGCCCTTTTTGGGCGCGGAAGGATCTCCACGCGTGGTCCATTCCCAAAGGCGAATTCCCTGAGGATGAGGATCCTTTGGCAGCAGCGAAACGTGAATTCACAGAGGAAATAGGCTCACCCCCGCCGGCTGCCACCTACGAACTGTTGGGCGTTTTCCGGCAGCCCTCAGGAAAGCTCATCACGGCCTTCACAGCACAGGCCCATGACTTCCAGCCGGAGCAGATCATCAGCAACACCTTTCCCATGGAGTGGCCCAAAGGTTCAGGTGTCATCAAGGATTTCCCGGAGATCGACGATGCCCGCTGGTTCGAAGAATCCGAGGCGCGGACCAAGCTCGTCAAAGGGCAACTGCCCATTGTGGACGCGCTGGTCCGGCACCTTGGCGGGAAATCCCTATAGAGCCGACCACCCGCCGTCGGACGCCAGAATGGCGCCATTGACGTTGGTGCCATCGTCACTCAGCAGGAACGTGATGGATGCAGCCAGTTGAGCTGCGGTGGCCGGGGTTGGAACCGTGGCCTGCATCAGGGGGCCGAGCCGTTCGGCTGCGAGTTGCGAGCCCCAATTGGCCACAATGTTGGTCATGGTGGGCCCGGGAGCCACTGCGTTGAAGCGCAGTCCCTTGGGTCCGTACATCACTGCCGAGTTCTTGGTGAGGCCAACCACCGCGTGCTTGGAGGCCGTGTAGGCTGCGCCGGCAGCAGACCCACGCAGGCCTGCCTCCGACGCCACGTTCACTACCGATCCCGTTCCGGCGTCCAGCATGAGCGGCACCACTGCGCGGGTCAGACGCATGAGGGAGGTGACGTTGATGCGGAAGACTCGCTCCCAGAGCTCGTCATCCACCTCATGGATGGGGGCGAAGTTGTCCATGATGCCGGCAACGTTGGCCAAGGCATGTACGCGGCCGCCGGCGGCTGCCAGGACCGCGGCCACGGTCTCCTCCGTGGAGATGTCCCCGGCTACCGGCACCAGATCAAGCCCCGCATTCTCCTCCACCAAAGCATCCAGTCGGTCCTTGCTGATATCGGCCGCAATGACCTTGCCGCCTTCTTTGGCGATGCGCAGGGCCGTGGCTTGGCCGATACCCGAGGCCGCGCCCGTGACGATGATGGTCTTGCCGGCAAAACGGCCGGAGGTGATGGTCTCCTGCCATGAAGCGTCGTTGCCCATGATGTCCTTCCGATGGTTGCTGAGTGGTTCACCCACCTTATGACACTCTGTGTCATTATGTAAGAGTGAATACTGGAGGGATGACTTTGGAAGATGCCAAACCTGCGCGCGCCAGCGGTCGCCCCGCCACCATCGATGCCGATGCCGTGGCAGGACTCGCGTTGGACCTGTTCGCCGAGCACGGGTATGAGAACACCTCCATGGAAGACATCGCCCGCGCCGCCGGCATCGGCCGCAAGAGCCTCTACCGTTACTTCGCCAGCAAGGCGGACCTGGTGTGGGGTGGCACCGAACCCGTGGTCGAAGCGTCAACGCTCGCGTTTGGCTCGTTCCACAAACACGGAAAGTCCGACGGCGATGTGCTGGGCGGGCTGCGTGAGGCAGCGGCCGCTGGAGTCGCCGTCATTCCCGATCTCTCCGTGACCCGCGGACGACTCCGGTTGATCGCCGAGCATGCCGAACTGACCAGCCGCGGCTACGAGTCCCTGGCACCACAGCGCGAAAAGACCCTCACCTTCCTTGTGGAGAACGGCCTTTCCGACTCTGCGGCGCGCTACTTGAGCGCCGCGTACCTCGCCACCACCTTCGAGGCGTGGATGCAATGGGCCGCAGGGTCAGATCCGGATCCGATCCCGTACTTGATGGCTGCGCTCGAAGTATTGAGGGTTCCTGCGCGTTAGCTGCTCTTTCGGGTGATGAATTGCCGGATCCACTCGACGGTCTCAGGGTGGTCCAGGTGCAATCCATGCCCCGCACCGGGTACGCGCACCAGCACCGAGCCACGAATGTGCTCGCGAAGGAGCAACGCGTTGGGCAAAGGAGTCAACACATCTTCGGTGCCGTGAAGGATCAGGGTGGGGGCTTGGATGGCCTTAAGTTCACTCCATGCGTCGTGCTCCCGGCTGGCCCTGAAGTGCCGTACTTTGGCCCACGCCGACGCGCTGGAGTTGAAGAACGTATGTGTCGCTTCGGGATGTGCACGGACCCACGCAACGTCGAAGAAAAGCTCTTCCAGTCGGGACATGTCACCGCTGACCAAGGCTTCCAAGGCAGCTTTATCCGGCTGGGCGCTGGCATTCGGCCACCTGCCGCCGCTCGTAGCTGCGAGGATCAGCGTGCGGACTTTCTGCGGATGATCTATGGCCAACCATTGGCCAATACGCCCGCCCATCGAGTGGCCATACACGTGTGCTAAATCCGCGCCGGCGGCTTTGAGGACCACAGCAGCGTCTTCCGCAAGCAACCTCGTGGTGTACCGCTCAGCGTCGCCCTTCCCACTTTGCCCAATCCCCCGGTGATCGAAGCGGATGACGCGGTAATAGCGGGACAGAAGCTCCGCCGTCGGGCCCCAACCATCCATGGATGTGGCCTGTCCGGCGATCAGCAGCATTGGCTCGCCTTCGCCTTCCGACGCCCAGGCGAGTTCAGTGCCGTCGGGAGCCTCAGCAAAGTTCACCGTGCCACAGTATCCGCGCGGGCGCCCAGAGCGCTGCGGCGCAGGACACAGCCACGTCAATCAACGGTGAAAATGTCCTCGATGGCGCAGTCGAAGGTTCTTGCGATCAGGAAGGCCAAGGGCAGCGATGGGTCAAACTTTTCCCGCTCGATGGAAATGACCGTCTGCCTGGACACACCCAGGGCAGCAGCGAGGTCGGCTTGTGTCCATCGTCGCCCGGCCCGGCGCTCGGCGATGTTGTTCTTCACTTCAGCGCACGGTGCCGAATGGCCAGGTATCGCAGGCCGGCATCCAAGGCACTAAGCCCCACAAGCCCCAGCAGGACCGGGAGTGCTTCGATCTGAAACCGGCCAACCGCCAGCACCACGGCAGCAACGAAGGTGGCAACCAGCACGTCGAGGAACGCTCCGGCACCAGCTTGGCGCATCCACTGGAGCTCTACGCTCTGCTCACCATGCTGATCACGGGTGACGGTGTGGCGTGAAACGAAGACCCTGATGCCGAGCGACATCGCGGGGTAGGCAGCACAGAGGGCGCCAATGCCGGCCGCGAGCCAGAAATCGCCCGGGTTTGATGCTCCCACCAACAGTGCGACCGCGAAGGTCAGGATAGCGCCGAGGATGACAGCAAGGACGTAATGATGGACTGGCGCGCGCCTCGATGTAAAGGAAACTTTACTCATGGTTGAAGTAAAGCACCCTTTACATTCAGAGGCAATGCTTGCGTTCGAGGTCTAGCGTTGAGGAATGACCACCGAGTACAGGTACGACGTCGAGCTGCTGCACCTTTTGGTGTCGCCGGCCCACGCCTACTTTGGCCGCGCCCGGGAGGGCGCCGCCGATGTCCCCACCACTGACGCGGACCAAGTGGAACTGGTCACTGGCAAAGGAATTGTTGGCGACAGGTTCTTTGGCAAGGCCGCACACATGGACGCTGCCGTGACACTCTTTGCCGAAGAGGCATTGGAAGCGATCGCCGCTGAACTCGGGGCCGGGCCCTTCGATCCGCTCCTGACCCGGCGGAACGTGGTGATCAGGGGTGCGGAGTTGGCTCCATTGCTTGGACACGAGTTCACGCTTGAGTCCGGCGGGAATGTGGTGCGGTTGAAGGCCGGACGCCCGGCCCACCCCTGCGCATGGATGGATGAAATGCTGGCTCCGGGTGCCCACAAAGCCATGCGCGGGCGAGGGGGCGTCCGATGCCAGGTGATTGCGGGCGGCCTGCTGCATCGGGGACCGGCAGTACTGGTCAGTCCGGTGCCGCTCGACCCCGCCAAGGCCGGGGATGCCAACGTGCTGCGGCCGTCCAGATTGCCGTGATGCCCGTAGCTTCCTGACCCTCTTTGCTGCATAGGGAGCGGCTATTCAACCCTTCCCGGTTGGAAACCAGCGTTTCGACCGGCAAACAAGGTCAGGAAGCCACACCCTTTGCTTTCTTCCCCTCCGCCGCGGCCTGGAACTCGGCCAAGCGCCGCCCTGCCTCGGCCACGACAGTGTCCCTGTTGGCGAACAACCAGGCCGCCGCACCTTCTTCGTCGCTGAACAAGCCATCGTCCTGAACGTCGCGGCTCTGCTCTATAACGAACTGCCACAACCGCCCACGCGGAATATCCGCCGCAGCCAAACTGGCGCCCTTGAGCAAAGTAGTGCCCACAACAGGCTCCTTGGCCAGCCGCTCAGCCTTCGCGAGCCAGGTAGGAAGATGATTGACACCCTGACGTGCGCCCGGCCCGCGCCCCTCTTTGTCGGCTTCCACGAGCCGGGCCCAGTCCTCCATGGATGGTCCGCTGTTCGCTTGATCCAGTCGCCTCATCAGCCTGCGGACCGCCGAGTCACTGATGGTTCCCTGCGGGCCTTCCGGTGTGTGGCACATGTGTTCCCGGATGAGCGGCAGGATCTTGTCTTCGTATCGCCCCGGCGCTCCGATCCGGCGCAGGAAGCTCCGCGCCGGTTCAACCCCCGTGACGTTGTGACCGTTGGAAGTGATCCTGCCGGTCACATCGATGGTGGTGGACACTGCCTTGCCGAAATCGTGGGTGATGGCGGCCAGCACCAAGGTTGCGGTTTCGCCGGCACCCAAGTGGTCGCGCCGGGCGATCCGGGCTGCTTGGTCGCCGGCCAAGCCCAGATGGATGTTCACATCGCCTTCCGGATGCCATTCGAGGTCTTGCGGAACGCCCCTTGTCGCAGCCAATTCCGGGAAGTGCTCTTCCCAACCGGACACGAACAGGGTGTCCAAAGCCGTGGAGATGAAGGTCCCTTTCGAGGCGAGTTTGTAGAACTCCCCCCAAATCCGCGCCTTGGGCAGATCCACGAAAGCAGGTGCCAGGCTGCGGCACAGTTCCGCCGTTTCAGGAACCAGCTCGAATCCGAACCGGCCACTGAACTGCATGGCCCGCAGCACCCTCAGCGGGTCGTCACCAAACGCAGCGCTCGTGTGCCGAAGGATTCCCGCCGCCAGGTCAGCCTGTCCCCCGAACGGGTCCACAATGGTCCCGCTCAGGTCGTCCCATCCCATCGCGTTGATGGTGAAGTCCCGGCGGGCGAAGGCTTCGGTCTCGGACTCCTGACGGGGCAGTGAAACATCGAAGACCTGGCCGCCCACGGTCGCGGAGACAATCCCGAAGTGCTGCCCCACTTCCATGACGTGGCCCGGGAGCGCCGCAGTTACTTGGGCCGTGGTCAATCCATGAACCTCAATGTCGATGTCCTTCGAATCCACTGCGGCACCGCTGGCACGGGAGAGCAACGCGTCCCGGACTGAGCCCCCAACAATGAGCGGACGGCCACCGGCAGCGCGCAGGCAATCGAGGACCTGCCGGGCTTCCGGGGTGAGCTGAAGGAGATCGGGAATGGTTGTGATGGGTCTCAAGTCCTAACAACTCACAGTGGCGGACACGAGATTGTGCCCACAACAAATCTAGGGCTCAAAGGCAGCCGGAGCCGCGAACTGTGCCTCGTACAGCCGCGAGTATGCCCCACCTGAGGCCAGCAGCTCCGAGTGGGTTCCCTGCTCCACGATCTGCCCGGCTTCCATCACGAGGATGAGGTCGGCGTCCCGGATGGTGGAGAGCCGGTGGGCGATCACGAAGCTGGTCCGGTCAGAGCGCAGGGCATTCATGGCCTTCTGCACCAGAACCTCGGTGCGGGTATCCACGGAGCTGGTGGCCTCGTCCAGGATCAGCACCGATGGGCGGGACAGGAAGGCCCGGGCTATGGTGAGCAGCTGTTTTTCGCCGGCCGACACGTTTCCGCCTTCGTCATCCAGCAAGGTGTCGTAGCCTTCGGGCAGGGATCGCACAAAGCGGTCCACATAGGTGGCTTGGGCAGCCTCCATGATCTCGGCCTCGGAAGCCGTTGGCCGGCCGTAAGCAATGTTGTCGCGGATGGTCCCGCCGAACAGCCACGTGTCCTGGAGGACCATGCCCATCCGCGAGCGCAACTCGTGCCGCGGGATCGAGGCGACGTCCACGCCGTCGAGCGTTATCCGTCCTGAGTCCAGCTCGTAGAAGCGCATCATCAGGTTCACCAGGGTGGTCTTGCCCGCGCCTGTAGGTCCAACAATCGCGATGCTTTGCCCAGGTTCGGCAACGAGGCTGAGGTCAGTGATCAGCGGCTTGTCCGGCGAGTAGCGGAAAGACACGTTCTCGAACACGAGCCGCCCTCGCGCCGGACCGGATCGCGGCACGGGGCTGGGTTCGGCCGACTCTTCCTCCTCATCCAGCAGATCGAAAACGCGCTCCGCAGAGGCAACACCGGATTGCAGCATGTTTGCCATGGATCCGAGCTGTGCCAGGGGCATGGTGAACTGCCGGGAATACTGGATGAAGGCTTGGACGTCGCCCAATTGCATGGAACCGGACGCGACCTGCAGGCCACCCACCACAGCAATGCCTACATAGACCAGGTTGCCGATGAACGTCATGGCCGGCATGATCAGCCCGCTCACGAACTGCGCACCGAAGCTCGCCTGGTACAGCTCGCCGTTCTTGGCCCGGAACTTCTCCTGCACCTCATTCTGCCGACCGAAGACCTTCACCAGAGCATGCCCCGTGTACGTTTCCTCGATCTGTCCGTTGAGTTCGCCGGTGTTTTTCCACTGCGCCACAAACAGTTTTTGGGACCGTTTGGCGATCAGCAGCGTGGTCCCCAGAGTCAGCGGGATGGTCACCAGCGCTATCAGCGCCAGCAGCGGCGAGAGCAGGAACATCATGATCAGCACACCCAGCACCGTCAGCAGGGAGGAGACCACCTGGCTGATGGATTGCTGCAGGCTTTGGGAGATGTTGTCCACGTCATTGGTCACCCGGCTCAATAGCTCACCGCGCTGGATGGAATCGAAATACCGGAGGGGCAGCCTGTGGATTTTCGCTTCGATCCGCTCGCGGAGGCGGTAGACGGTCCGCTGTACGACGCCGTTGAGCACGTAAGCCTGCATCCACCCGAACGCTGAGGCCAGGACATAGAGCGCCAGCGCCCACAGCAGCACCGAGGCCAGCGCACCGAAGTCGATTCCGACGCCGGGTGTGAGGGTCATGGCGCCCAGCATGTCCGCCTTGCTGTCGTCACCTGAGGCGCGCAACCCTGCGATGACATCGGCTTTGGAAACCCCTGCGGGCAGCTGTTGGGAGACGACGCCAGCGAAGATCAGGTTGGTGCCTTCGCCGAGGAGCCTGGGCCCGATCACGGACAAAGCCACACTGACCACGGCAAATACCAGCACCAGGATCAGCCATAGCCGTTCCGGCCGCAGCGTCCCCAATAAACGCCGGGCAGAGGCACTGAAATTGGATGCCTTCTCGGCAGGAATGTTCATCCCGGCAAACGGGCCACCGCGGCCTGGACCCATCGCTGGCCTTTGGGGACCGCGCGGCCCGGCTGATACAGCGCTCATGCCGCCTCCTCCGCCGCGAGTTGGGAGGACACGATTTCCCTGTACGTTTCGGACGTCTCCAATAGTTCCTCGTGCGTTCCGCGCCCAACGATTCTGCCGTCGTCGAGCACCAGTATCTGGTCCGCGTCGGCAATGCTGGAGACCCGCTGGGCGACGATCAGCAGCGTGGCGGCGTTGGTGTGGCGCTTGAGGGCCTGCCGGAGCCGGGCGTCGGTGGCGGTGTCCAGTGAGGAGAAGGAATCGTCAAAGATGTAGAGCTCTGGCTGTTTCACCAAGGCGCGGGCGATTGCGAGCCGTTGCCGCTGCCCGCCGGACACATTGGTGCCGCCCTGCGAGATGGGAGCATCCAGGCCGCCCTCCATTTCTTCAACAAAGTCCCGGGCCTGGGCGACGGAGAGCGCCTGCCACAGCTCCTCCTCGGTGGCATCGGGCTTGCCGTACTGGAGGTTGCTGCGGACTGTGCCGGAGAACAGGTAAGGCCGCTGCGGCACCAACCCGATGTGGCCCCACAGCAGGTCAGGATGGAGTTCACGGACGTCCACACCGTCCATCAGAACGGACCCGCTGGTGGCGTCGAAGAGGCGTGGCATCAAGTTCACCAGCGTGGTTTTCCCAGCACCCGTGCTGCCGATGATCGCCGTGGTCTCCCCCGCACGGGCGGTGAAAGAAAGCCCGCTCAGCACCGGCTGCTCGGCACCCGGGTAGGCGAATCCGACGTCGCGCATTTCCAGTTCGCCGCGGCGGATGCCACCCGTGACAGGGTTCGACGGCGGCTGGACACTGGAGTCGGTCTCCAGCACCTCGCCGATGCGGTCGGCGGAAACGGACGCACGCGGGATCATCACGGCCATGAACGTGGCCATCATGACGGACATGAGGATCTGCATCAGGTAGCTCAGGAACGCAATCAGCGTGCCCACCTGCATGGAACCGTCCTCGATCCTGAAGGACCCGAACCAGATCACCGCCACGGACGAAACATTCATGACCAACATGACCACCGGAAACATGAGCGCCATCAAACGGCCGGCCCGCAGCGCAACGTCGGTGACGTCGTCGTTCGCTTTGCCGAACCTGGCGGCCTCCATATCCTCGCGCACGAAGGCCCGCACCACGCGAATGCCGGTGAGCTGCTCGCGGAGGACACGGTTCACGGCGTCGATCCGGACCTGCATTTTGCGGAACAGCGGAACCATCCGGGTCACAATCAACCCAACCGCCACCAGCAGCACCGGCACGCACACCGCGATCAGCCAGGACAATTGGGCGTCCTGCCGCACGGCCATGATCACGCCGCCGATGCTCAACATGGGAGCCGCGACCATGAGCGTGCAGGACATGAGCACCAGTTGCTGCACCTGTTGGACGTCGTTGGTGGACCGCGTGATCAGCGACGGTGCACCAAATCTGGTGACCTCCTGCTCTGAGAACTCGCCCACCCGGCTGAAGATGGCGTCGCGGAGGTCGCGGCCCATCCCCATGGCAGCCTTCGCGCCGAAGTACACCGCAACCACGGCACACGCGATCTGCAGCAGGGTAATCAGCAGCATGAGCCCGCCCATGCGCAGGATGTAGTCCGTATCCCCGGTGGCCACGCCGTTGTCGATGATGTCCGCGTTCAGCGTGGGCAGGTACAGCGAGGCGATGGATTGCGCCAGCTGGAAGACGACGACGGCGATCAACAGCCGCTGATGCGGCCTCAGGAAGCGAACAAGTACCTTCCACAGCATGGGGACTCCGAACCAAAGGGTTGTGAACCGAAGGCCAGTTTACGTCTGGTTGCTGCGGGCAACTAGAGATAAGTGAGGGGTAATGTCAGGGACTCCCTCAGTCCGGTCTGGCCCCATAACGTCGAAGTAGCAATCAGTCCCAACAGCACAGGAGACCCACTATGGAAAAGCGCACACTTGGCACCGGCGGCCTGGAGGTTTCCGCGATTGGCATGGGATGCATGAGCATGACCGGCGGCTACAGCGAACGGCCGGATCGCGACGAAATGATCTCCCTCATCCGCACAGGCGTGGAGCACGGAGTGACCTTCTTCGATACCGCCGAGATCTACGGCCCCTATGCCAACGAAGAACTCGTCGGCGAAGCATTGGCACCGTTCAAGGATCAGGTGGTCATCGCCACCAAGTTCGGTTGGGACATCGACCCCGCTGAGCGGAAGCCCAGCGGCAAGGTCACCAGCCGTCCCGAGGTCATCAAGGAAGTAGTGGAAGGGTCGCTGCGCCGTCTCGGAGTAGATGCCCTGGACCTCTA
Organism: Arthrobacter sp. WCS2018Hpa-7; assembly: GCF_031843805.1. Classification (NCBI taxonomy): domain Bacteria; kingdom Bacillati; phylum Actinomycetota; class Actinomycetes; order Micrococcales; family Micrococcaceae; genus Arthrobacter; species Arthrobacter sp. WCS2018Hpa-7. The sequence goes on along the minus strand of NZ_JAVTJB010000010.1, from coordinate 99,339 downwards.
TTACCAGCACCGCGTTGACCCTGACGTTCCCATCGAGGACGTGGCAGGTGCCGTCAAGGAACTGGTGGCCGCCGGAAAGGTCAAGCACTTCGGCATGTCCGAAGCCGCCGCCGGCACCATCCGTCGTGCCCATGCCGTTCTTCCCGTGGCTGCCGTCCAAAGCGAGTACTCGTTGTGGTGGCGCCGCCCCGAGGAGGATGTCCTGGACGTTTGCGAAGAACTGGGCATTGGATTTGTCCCGTTCAGCCCGCTGGGCAAGGGATTCCTGACCGGCACCATCAACACCTCCACCACCTTCGAATCCGGTAACGACATCCGCAGCACCATCCCGCGGTTCACGCCGGAAGCCATGCAAAACAACCAGGCCGTGGTAGACCTGCTGGCCGGAATCGCTGATCGAAAAGGCGCGACGCCGGGCCAGATCGCCTTGGCCTGGCTGCTGGCGCAGAAGCCGTGGATCGTGCCGATTCCCGGCACGCGGAAACTGCACCGCCTGGAAGAAAACCTGGCCGCGGCCGACGTCGAGCTTTCACCTGCTGAACTGGACGAAATCGAAGCAGCCGCGGCGAAGATCACCGTGGAAGGCGGCCGGTACAACGAGGCCGGCGAGCGGATGACCAACCTGTAGCGGGCATCAGTCCCTGAGTAACTCAAGCGCGCCGAGCTTGCCCGCGAACAGGAGCGCGGCGTCGCCGAGTTCATTCTCGGCAGTACGGCGTGTGCCCTCGACGTCCGCATTGAGGACTGTCGGGGCAAAACGAATGTGCGTGGCATCCTGGATGCCAACAAAGTTCAACCAGTCGGCAAAGTAGGTGCTGCCGAAGTCGGAGCCGAAGGCCGGCGAAACTCCGGGAGAGTAAACTCCGCTGCTGTGAATGGCCAGCGCGTGCTTACCCTTCATGAGTCCGCTGTAGCCCTTCTCGGCGTCGAACCCAAAGCTCCAGCCCGGCTGGGTTACGATGTCGATCCATTGCTTCAGGGCATAAGGAACGCCGGAGTTCCACAGGGGAATGTTGAAAACGTAGGCGTCTGCGGCTGCAAACTGGTCGAAGACTGCGCGGGCTGATTCCCAGGCCGCAATCTGATCCGGAGTCTGGTCCTGTCCGGTGAAGACAGCCATCTTGGCAGCCGCAGCTGTGCGACCGAAAGCCGGCAGCGCGCCGTCGTCGAACACGTTCAAAGTTTCCAGTTCGAACGTCGCCGAAGCCGCAGCCTGAACTGAGTCAATGAAGTGCCGGGCCAACCGCAGAGAATCGCTTGTGGCATAGCGGGGTGAGGCGTTGATGTGGAGGATGGAGGGCATTGTTTCCTTTCAGGCGGGGGACGCTGTGACCCCTCATCGATCCTCACCCGGGTAGTTCACACAGCGTAAGAACGCACTTTGTTGTGCCCAGGGCACCTCGACGTTCCTGCAATGATGAGGTCATGACACTCACGGCTGAACAGAACCGTCGGAAAGCGCAGCATCACTACAACGCTTCCTTGGAACTCTGCCCGGCACGCCAATTGTTGGAAGCCATCAGCAGCAAGTGGGTGACGCTTGTACTGCTCGCCTTGGAGGATGGACCGCAGCGCCACAGTGAGCTGCGGCGACTCATCCCGGGGGCCAGCCAGAAGATGCTCACGTCCACGCTTCGCTCCTTGGAACGCGACGGCCTGATTGACCGGGAGGTCACTGCCTCAGTTCCGGTCCGGACAGACTATGAACTCACGCGCCGAGGCCGGTCGCTCCTCCCCATCATCTTCGACATGAAGGAATGGGCGGAGGACAACATGGACGCGGTGGCTGCGGCCCGTCAACACCACGACAGGGCCGGCGCCGCAGCAGGACAGTAGGCTGGAAACGTTCGTGTTGAACCGCATCGAAGGGACTTGAGTTTTGGCTTACATCACCGTCGGAAACGAAAACAGCACTGAGATTGAGCTTTACTACGAGGATCACGGAACGGGCCAGGCGGTTGTCCTGATCCACGGCTACCCGTTGGACGGTTCGTCCTGGGAGAAGCAGACCGCTGCCTTGCTCGACGCCGGTTACCGCGTCATTACCTACGATCGCCGCGGTTTCGGGAAATCCAGCCAGCCCACTGTGGGCTATGACTACGACACCTTTGCCGCAGACCTCAAGACCGTCCTGGACACGTTGGATCTGAACGACGCCGTCCTGGTGGGCTTCTCCATGGGCACCGGCGAGGTGGCGCGCTACATCAGCACGTATGGCTCCGCCCGGGTCGCCAAAGCCGTCTTCCTCGGTTCGCTGGAACCCTTCCTTTTGAAGACCGATGACAACCCCGACGGCGTGCCGCAGGACGTGTTCGACGGCCTTGCCTCCGCAGTCACAGCAGACCGCTACGCGTTCTTCACCGACTTCTTTAAGAACTTCTACAACAGCGACACCTTCCTGGGCACTGACCGCCTCAGCCAGGAAGCCGTGGACGCCAGCTGGAACCTGGCCAGCAAGTCCGGAGCCTTCGCCTCGGTTGCCGCGCAGCCAACGTGGCTCACGGATTTCCGGGCCGACATCCCCACAATCGACGTGCCGGCCTTGATCGTCCACGGCACGGCTGACAATATCCTGCCCATCGACGTCACCGGACGGCGTTTCAAAGACGCCCTGCCCAGCGCCGAGTACCTGGAAATCGAGGGCGCACCGCACGGTCTGCTCTGGACGCACGGCGCGGAGATCAACGAGGCCCTGCTGGCGTTCCTCCGGAAGTAGACTCCTATTTCTTGAGCCGGAGCTTCAGCGCCTTCTTGCTGTGGCGGAGGTATTCCTTTTCCGTGGCGTCGGCGGCGCTGCGTTCCATGGCGTGCAGCACGCCGTAGGTAAACGCAGCGCTGCTGACTCCCGGGGCTGAGCCCAGTTTGAGCAGCTCTGCACGAGACATCACACTGTCCTGATGGTCGCCCAGGATCGATTGGATTTTGTGGGCCGCGCCCTCCACCTTTGCGGCTCGTTTGCCATGGACACTCTCTACCGCCGCGGCCGCGAAACGCAGCTTCTTGGCGGACTTTCGGACCTCGTGAAACGCGGTGTCGCGTTGAGGCCCGACGGCGGCAGCCTGCGCTGCGTCATGGCGTTTGCCGAGCCGTTTGGCGGCTTTGTTGACGAGCTTCACCGTTGTTTTCCGAGCCGTTTCCTGCCCTTGCGGTGTGACCGGTGGGGCTTCGATCAAGGCCTCGAGTTCGTCCAACAGCCGGAAGTACCGGGGGCTGTTCAGCCGGTTCCTGACAGCTCCCATTGCCGTGTCCGCCCTGACAGCCATGCGCTGATCCAACTCGTCGTGCAGCGGGCCCAGGACAAGGTTCGCCGGCAGTTCATCAAGGTGCTTCCTCATCCGTGCGTGCAGGACCTCCGTGTCCCGGTACCGGCCCAAGGTCTTGGCCAACGATTTCAGCTCGCGCCCAAGTTCCTTCACCGGGGCCGGCTCAAAGAGCTTGCGGTAGGAATGCAGCACCGATCGGATACGGCGGATCACTGACCGCATTTGATGGACCGAGTCATCCCGACCCAACCTCACATGGGCGTCCTGAAGCAGGAGATCGGTTATCTGGTCCTGGAGATACGTGAGTATCGGGACAACTGCCGCACCTTCATCGAAGGAATCCGTGCGGCCGTTTCCTTTGAGATCCGGCCATAAATCACCCACGGCAGTAGCCAGTTTGGATGTTCTGTTACTGGGCTTCGCTCCAGCACCTGAGAGCTGTTCGGCGAGGTTTTCCAGGAGGGCGTCGTCCGTGCCGTCCTGCGCTGCCAATTCGACTTCCCATTCCCGCCACTCCGCCTCGCGGGGCTCACCAACGGACACGTGGGCTCGTACGTAATCGTCGACGAAGTCGGCCAGGCGTTCGCCGCCATGGCCGTACAGCGCGTAGCTGGTGCGTTCTGTGGTGAGTGTGGCCACTGCCGCCACTGCATGGCCGCGCGTATAAGCGAGCACCCGGTCCATGAGTTCCACCGGGACCGTTTCCACGGTGCCCAGCGGTGCGTGAATCTCCGTCCGCTTTCCGGGGCCAAGGGGCAATTTGAGGTGCCAGCCGGCGTCGGGTCCACCGGTCCGGCGCCGCAAGGTTATTCCGCGGGCGGCCAGGGAAAGGTGACGGGTGTCGAAGTAATTGGCCTCCAAGCGGCAACTTGTCGGTTCACCCACCGCGCCCACCCCGTCAATAGTGTGCAGCTCGGGAAGCGGAGTGGACGGGTCGGCGTCGAATTTCCGCTCGGCCTCCACGGTGCTGGACGTTGCCATGGCTGTCAGGACTCCCTTCCGGGTAAGCCGGAGGGCCGGCCCGTGATAGTGGCCGGCCCTCGTTGGAGCTATCTATTGGTGCTGTATCCAGTGTGAGCCAGTCCCAAGCTTCGCGCTAGGGAAGGCTTCCGAACGTCTGGCCCGTGTCATCAACGTCGCCGCCGGATACCGTGCCGCGCCATGCCCCGGTTTCATGCCCCTGGGCTTCAATGAACTTCTTGAACTTGTCCAAGTCGGCACCTACGCGCAGTTCATCGACGTGCAGCGCCGATCCCGCCTTTTCAGCAAGGCTTTCGGGCTCCCAATCGATCGCCACGGTCACGCGGGTGCGGGCGTCTGCAAGTGGTTCGAAGCTGACCGTGCCAGCATTGCGTGGTCCATCGACGCTTGCCCAACTGACAAGCGCGTCCGGGACTTGCTCAATGATCTGGGCGTTGTACTCGCGTTTCACGCCACCGACGTTCGTAGCGAAATGCAGTGCTGTGTCATCGATTTGTTGCACCGACTCCACACCGTTCATGAATTCCGGGAAGGTCTCGAACTGCGTCCACTGGTTGTAGGCGACAGAGACAGGGACATCTACATCGATTGATTTGTTGACCGTAGCCATAGGGTTGCTCCTTCGATCGCGTCTCGGGTGCTCGTGCTGTACTGCTTGTGGCGCGCCAGCCAGCTGGCTGCTTAACCAGTGGCGCGCCTGTCTGGAGCGCGCCAGCCAAAGCTCTTAGCCGGCGTCGAAACTTTCTTCGTCATCGTCGTTGGGCGACTCTTCCTCGGGAAGATCGTTGCCGCTGCCATCCGGCAAACTGTCATCGTTGCCGTCCGGCACGGTGGACTGCTCGGCGTGGGCTTGCTCTTCGGTTCCGCCGAAACGGCCGGCACCGGGCTCGCCCGCACTGTCCGAATCCTCCGGATCCAGGTGGCTGAGGTTCGGCGCGCCGGTGCCTTCGCCGAGGCCGGCCTCCTCGATGTCCTCTTCCACACGGGGCTGCGCCTGGCCTCCGCCGGCTTCCTGCTCTGCCGTAGGAGTGCCGTAGCCTCCCACTTCCTCTTCCGGTGTGGCATTCTGCTTGTCCATGTGACCTGTCCTTTCCCTGAGCGGTGGAACGTGTTAATGGAACACTTCGAACCTATAAGGGTACTTAGTGCCATGTCCATGCCGAGGCCAAAATAATCAGTAATCTTAGCAATTCACTGGCAAACGTTGTATCGTCCGGCCTCGCGTCATGAGCCTCGCGTCATGTCAGGACGGCTGCGGAACCTCACATCCGCCCTGCGGGTCCAGTCCCGTGTAATTCAGGGGGCCGGCAACAATATTCAAGGCTATGGTTGCAAACTGCGAGCACTGCGCAGGTGGGGCGCTGAAATAACCCCGCTGGCCGGCCGCAATTGCGCCGATGACGAGCCAAACTACAACAATCAGCCCGATGATTGAACCGATGCGCATTTTCTTCCCCATCCGTGAAACTTTCCGGAATTAGCGGGCGAACCACCGAGGGTGGCTCGATAAAAGGAAAGCGGCCACGGGCTGGATACTTCCAGCGCGTAGCCGCTCTGACCCGATCAATCCGTGGGATTGGGTTCGGTGGTCAGCCCACGGTTGTCCGTGGTTCCTTCGTCCTTTTCTTCTGCCGGTCCGGGCGGGCTGGCTGACTCGCTGGGGCCAGCGTCGACGGCGTCGTCCGGACTTTCCGACGAGGCGTCACCTACAGGTACCTGCCCGCTGGATTCAGGCATCCCAGGATCCCTGGGAATGGGATTCCCTGGGGTGGTAGTACCATCGCGAACCTGGGTAAAACCGGCAACTTCGTTTGGATCTGTTGTCATACGCGCGACCGTCCACGGCCAAGAACCCAGCCCAGAAGGGCCAGCACCAGGAGGATAATTCCCACCCACAGCAGGAAGCTGAGGGCTTGGTTGAATCCGCCCACGAGGAGCAGGATGATCGCGATTACGCCGGCGATTATTAAAAGTGTGTTCATTGAGCTACGCATCCCTTCAATAAATTGTGTCTATTCAGGAAGGCGTCCGCTGGTACCCCGGTAAGGGGCGCCACCCATGCCAACGGGCACCGATCGAAGAAATAGTTCTCCATATCGCTTTAGTACCCCCTTGGAATCGGTTCAAACGGAACCAATACTCCAAGGAAGCACGTCCACAGCATCATGATAGGCGCGCTTTGAGTTGCGGCGAAGTATTTTGACAGGAAACTTAGTAGCCCTTGGCGGAGAACGCTCCCAGAGCCCTGCTGATCTCACGGGCGGTGCCGGTGGCCGCTTCTCCATATTCCTCGTATTTGGCCGGGACTATCCTGCTGGAGGGTCCCGAGATGGAGATGGATCCGGCCGCCACACCGCCGGGTCCCAGCAGCGGCACGCCGATTGAGGTGATGCCCGTGCTGAGTCCTTGCTCGTTGATGGAGTACCCGCGGGCACGCGTGTCCACGACCATCGCGCGAAGCCGCGCCGGATCCACCACGGTTTGCGGTGTCAGCGCCTCCAGCGGGCCAGCCAGGTAATCGTCAACGAAGGCCTCGTCGGCAGCGGATAAGTAAGCCATTCCCGTGGAGGAGGCGTGCATCGGCAGGCGCGAACCCAGCGGCAGGAAGGCCCTCAGGACGTGCGGGGTGTCGAGACGCTCGATGATCAGCATGTATCCGCGGTCCGGGACTGCCAAGTGGACCGTTTCCGTCGTGTCCAGTTGCAGCGCATTCAATGGGCCCATTGCAGCGTCACGGATCACTGATCCGCTGCTGCCACGGCTCGCCACTGCAAAGGCATGGTTGGTCAGAACCCACTTGCTGGCTTGGACTTCGGACTGCGCCACCCAGCCCAGTTCGGCCAGCGTCCTGAGCATGCGGAGCACGGTGGCCTTGGGCACGTCCACTTCGCGGCTGAGCTCGGACAAACCTGCGGGCTGGTTGTCCGAGACTGCTTCCAGCACCCTGATGGCCGTGACGACGCTTTGCGTGCTCATGCAACCCTCCCGCTTGACCGACTAACTCCAGTGCCCTACATTACAGGCGACTTCCCAAAATGAACCGACGGTTCATCCAGTGAACCGATGAAGTTTGATTGGAGTTCGGGCTTATGGAATTACAAATACTGGCTCTCGCCATCTTTGTAGGCGTCTTCGTCCTGGCCACCCTGCGCAAAGTGCACATTGGAGTGCTCATGTTCGCAGCGGCAGCCGGCGTGGGGGTCTGGATGGCCGGGATGACCATCGAGAAGGTGGTGGCAGGCTTCCCCATCGGAATCCTTGTCCTGCTTGTCGGTGTGACCTACTTCTTTGCGATCGCGCAGGCCAACGGGACCATCGACCGCATCATCGAGATGGCCATTACCAAAGTGGGTGACCGTGCCTTCTTCCTTCCTTTGGCTTTCTTCGCCCTCACCATCGGCATCTCTGCCATGGGCTCACCCTTGGCCGGACTGGTCATGGCACCCATCGGGATGCCCCTGGCCAAGCGGTACGGCATCGATCGCATGCTCATGGGGCTGGCCATCGGCTCGGGCCTCAGCGCCGGAGGGTTCGCTCCCACCAGCCTGTTCGGCATCGTCACCTACGGCACCGCCAGGGCAGCGGGAATCGACCTGGATCCCTTGGTCCTTTTCAGCGTGGCCCTGGGCACCAACGTCTTGATGCTGGGGGCCGCTTATGCGCTCTTCGGCGGGTTCAAGCTGCTCAACACCCGCACGGCTGACGGTTTCGGCACCAACGTGCCGCGCTTCAGCGCAAGCCGCCCGACGCCGTCGCACCCCTTTGAGCGCGAAGGCAACATTGCGCGGGGCAAGCAAGCCGCCGAACAGGCCGTCCAGGTCCTGGACGAGCCGGCCCCTGAGCCGCAGCCTTCGCGCCTGAACCGCAACCAAATCATCACCGTGCTTTGCATGGCCGGACTGGTTGTCACCGTCATCCTCATGTCCGTCCTCGGCGCCAACCCGGACATCGGCGTCCTGTGCTTCGCGTTCGCCTCGGTCCTCACGCTCTGCGACCCACAATCGGGCAAATCTGCCGTAGCCAAAATCGACTGGTCAACCGTCCTGCTGGTGGGCGGGATCATCACGTTCGTCGGAGTGCTTCAGACTATGGGAGCCGTCGCGTTGCTCGGCGAAGCAGCCGGCGCCGTCGGGACGCCGTTGCTGGCCGCGCTGGTGATCTGCGCTATCGGCGCCCTCATTTCCGCTTTCGCCTCCACCACCGGGATGCTCGCCGCACTGGTTCCACTGGCACTTCCGTTGGTGGCCTCCGGGGACGTCGCCGGATGGGCGGTCATTGCCGCACTTGGCGTGTGCTCGTCGATTGTTGACGTCTCGCCTTTCTCCACCGTCGGCGCCACATTCGTGGCAACCGTCGACGCCGATGAGCGTCCGCGCATCACCAGGTTCCTCACCCGTTGGGGTTTGTCCATGGTGGTGGCCGGGCCGCTCTTGCTGGTGGGCGCCCTGGTGCTGCCATCCAGCCTCTAAACCACTCATAAAGTTAGGACAGCAATCATGCTCAAACCACTCCGCGGAATCACCGTGATCGACCTCAGCCGGGCCCTCGCCGGCCCCTATTGCACCGCACTTCTTGCCGACATGGGCGCCCGGATCATCAAGGTCGAAAGCGTCAATGGTGGTGACACAGCCCGCCAATGGCCGCCGTTCCAGGACGGTCACAGCCTCTACTTCGACTCCGTCAACCGCAATAAGGCCTCCGTGTGCCTGGACTTCTATTCAGCTGAGGGACGTGAAATCCTCTCCGGATTGATCGCCGACGCGGATGTCCTGGTGGAAAACTTCAAGCCCGGCACGCTCGAGAAAATGGGCTTCACAGCAGCCCGGCTTGAAGAGCTGAACCCGGGGCTCGTGGTTGGATCCGTCACCGGCTTCGGCAACGCCGGCCCGCTCAAGGACGACGCGGGCCTGGACCAGGTCATCCAGGGAATGTCCGGGCTGATGTCCGTCACGGGTCCAGGCCCCGGTTCCGGCCCCGGCGAGGCCTTCCGCGTCGGCATACCGATCGTCGACATCACCTCCGGGATGGTCTGCGCTTTCGGAATAGTGTCAGCACTCCTGGGGTCCCGGAACGGCGAGCGCCCCGGCCGCGTGTCCACCTCCTTGCTGGAGACGGCCCTGAACCTGTCCGCATTCCAAGGACAGAAGGCGCTCAGCCTCGGTGAAGCACCCACGCCGCAGGGCAACAACCACCCGGTCATCGCCCCCTATGGCATGTTCGCCACGGCCACGGAATCCATCAATATCGCCGTGGGCAGCGACAAACAATGGCGCGCGTTCTGCGGACTGATCGGGATGCCCACCGCCGTGGAGGACCCCCGTTTCATCACCGGCGCGGACCGCTCGGCCAACAGGGATCAGCTGACGGAGCTTATCGAAAATGCCCTGTCCTCGAAGCCCGCCGCCGAGTGGGTTCCGCTGATCAGCGAGGCCGGGATCCCGTGCGGCCCCATCTACAACTACACCCAAGCACTGGCCTCGGACCAGGTTGCCGCCCTGGGGCTCGTCCAGCACAGCAGGCGACGTGATGGGTCCGCACTCCCCCTGCTCCGCGGCCCGCTCAGCTTGGACGGGGAGGCCAGCGAAATCCTGGCTCCCCCGCCGCTGCTCGGCGAACACACCGCCCAAATACTGATGGAGCGTGGAATGACGCACGACGACGTCACCCGGCTGGAGCGCGAGGGTCGCCTCGTTTGCGTGCCGGCTTCCGCCCTGGTTCCGGAAACGATGGGAGCACAGCGATGACCCTGGTATCCGCAGCAGAGACTGCCCGTCCCGAGGCCTCCCGCGCAGGCCACATTTCCGTGTCCATCGCTGACGGCGTGGCAACGGTTGAAATCTGCAACCTTGCCCAGAGGAATGCGCTGACCCGGGCCATGTGCCTGGAGATCCAGGAATTGACGCCTCAGCTGGACGCCGATCCTGACGTTGCAGTAGTGGTGCTGCGCGGCGCCGGGAACACGTTCTGCGCCGGGGCCGCCATCAGCGAACTGGCGTCCGTCCTCATCGATCCCCAAGCGGACGGCTCCACCGTGGACCACCTCAGCGCCGCTGATTCTGCCATCGCGTCCCTTTCCAAACCCACGGTGGCGCTGGTAGAAGGCGCCTGCATGGGCGGCGGCTGGCAGATTGCCTCCGCTTGCGACTTCATCATCGCCAACGAACGGGCCGTCATCGGGCTGACCCCGGCCAAGATCGGCATCATCTACCCGAGGCCTGGTATCGAACGGCTTATCCGGCAGGTGGGTCAGGCTAACGCCAAGTACATCCTCCTCACCGGACAGACCTTCAGCGCCCCTGAAGCCCGCGCGCTCGGCCTGGTGGCCGACGTCGTGCCTTCCGAATCCTTTGAAGAGAAGTGCGCAGCGCTGGTGAGTACGCTCCGGAGCCGTTCGCGGTTCTCCATGCAGTCGATGAAGCGGCTGATGGACTTGACGGACGCCTCCGGTTCCGGCCCGGCGGTCATTGACCAGGAGTGGGCTAAGGCGTGGTCGGCCATGCCGGACAGCCCAGATATGGAGATCGGCATCAACGCGTTCCTGAACCGCGAGCAGCCCACCTTCACATGGCGGCCTGTGGGCTGACTCACGCCGCATCACGGCACAAGACGGCGCCTCCCTTCGTTGGTAAGGAAACGAGGGGAGGCCTCATGTTCATTGTTCTGACAGGAATTGACGGTTCAGGAAAAACGACGGCGGCCCGCGCCTTGGTTGAATCGGCCCGTGCTGAGGGGCGGAATGCGCTGCTGCTCAGCAACCATGCTGCCCGCCGGCGGTTGTCGCTGTTGTCCGAGCGGTTTGGCTGGAAACTGCCACCGCGGCTGGCCGACGTCATTGAAACGGGCATCAGGTTGTTCAACGTGCTTCTCAACCATGCCCGCGCCCAAAAGTTCGACGGCCTGGTGGTCATGGACCGCCACCTGCACTGCCAGCTTGCACTGCGCCAAGCCAACGGCTTAGGCCGCGGCCGGCTGCTTCCATGGTTGCTGGGAAAGCTCCCAGCGCCGGACCTCTCCGTCCATTTCGACGTCGACCCCCGCACCGCGCACCAACGTGTCACGGCACGCGGGACCGACAACGAGACACTGGCTGATTTGCAGGCTTTCCGCACCGCATACCGCTCGCTGCCCGAGTTCGACGACTTTGTGGTGGTGGATGCCGGAGGGAGTCCGGAGCAGGTGCTGGCCCAGCTGAACCGGGTGATCGCTGCGGGCGGGGAAGCGGCCGTCCCCCGCCCTCATCAGGCGACGGTTTGACTTGCTCCCTGCCGCACGACGGGTAGGCTCGCCCCATGCTCGCACGGGGCAAATATTCTTGGGGGGGGAATTCATGAGTGTCAAAACCAGACGCAGCCTGCTGATCTTCGTGTTCGGATTTGGGACGTACGCACTATTGGTGCGGCCACTGGGCTTTGTCTATGCGATGCTGATCGGCTTTGTTGTTGTTGCGGTGGTTCTGTCCGTAGATCAGTTGGTGCAATCGAAACGCGAAAATAGGACGGGAACCCGTGACTCGCAAGACCCTGAGCGGCGATAGGGCAACATTAGTGATTTCAGAGGCCCGGATCAGTCGCGGCTCCCAGAAGGTCATCGCAAGTGTGGTGGGCCTGCTCTGCTTCTTCATCATTGCAACGGCCATTCCCAGCGGAGTCCTGCTGATCAGCGCAGTGCTGGTTGCGGTCATCGCGCTCCTAACAGTTTCGGTACTCCGAATAAGCGTGACCATTGAAGCGACAGGCCAGAACTTGGTGGTCAGATGCCGGCCGTTCTACTCAAGGACCATCACGCTGGAGGACATCATTGATGCCTCCCCGGCGCCGTCCAGTTCCATGACAGAAGGCTTCGGCGTCCGGTACTTGGGCCAGCGAACGTGGGGACTGTTGGTCGGCGGTCCGACCATCGTCCTGGAGACACCCCAGCGCACGTGGCTGATCTCAACGCCGGACCCCGAGGCCGCAGCCACGGCGGTCCTGGCCCATGTTGGCAAAATGAGGGACAGATAACGGCGGTGGATTCCATCGCCGTCGCAAATAAGTGCTTCACCATCCTTGGGGGAAATAAATGGCACGTTTCTGGAAGCTTTGCTGCGCAATGGTCATTCTGTTTGCTTTGTCCTCCTGCGCGCGTCCAAGCATCGAGGAAATGGGGCGAAGCGCCATCCGGGAACGCGCTGCAGAGGGTATGGAATGGTTCACCCAATTCACCGCCCAAGTAGATACATCCGACCGGGATCAGGTGCGCTCACGGTTGCAGGGAGCCAGTGCTCCATACTCGTTCGGCTGGGACCCCGACGGTAACTTCTTCGCCGACCGGTACTACCGCGAACATCTCACCACCAGTGGTGGCTGGTGGGCGGAGCAGCGGACTGTCAACGCATGCGTCAGATTCACGGCGAATGCCGGGGGCCCCGTCATGGCTTCGGTCGCCTGTCCGGACGAGCCCCCATTCACAGATCGGGTCGACGAACACGTCACCATTCCTTGAACGGATGGGCCGGCATGTTCCGGTAAAGGTTCCCCCTGGGGCGCTGCGATGCCCTTTGGAACACCGGCTTACGGGCACTTGAGCGGACCCTCCACGATGAAAACGAAGCAGGTTGCGAAAAGATTTTGGGGCCGGGTGTAATTACTCGTTCTTATCTGGAAACAACATGTGTGAGCAGGCTGATCTGCTGGCTCGTCCAAGGGGGAAGGAACCCAGCCATGAAGTACCGCCGATTCTACCGTCTAACGTCATTTTCAAGTTTCTCACGCACGTTCAGGGAGCTGCCACCGGACACCGGAAGTGTGCACACCGGCAGACGGTGCCCAGGCAAAAGCCAGCCCGTCAAACCACCGGATTTCTAAGGAGCTGAGGGCCTATCAATGGTACGAAGCCTGTCAGAGTGTCCCACTGGAATAGTGGACCGGTGGGACACTCATCCACTGGCGCCAAAGCAAATCCGCGAGCGATGGGCAGCTTTGTGGCGATGAAGCCATCAAATTTTCACTTAGACGTAAATTAATACTATCGACCGCAAAGTGAGCAGAAGAAATCGCCTTACATTAAATCGGCGGATTTGTATTGGTCAACAACCGCCGATGTAATACGCAAAGTTGAGGCCACCCAAGTTCGGATTCGCATAGAGGCGAGTCTCCCCAGGGGTCACGCACAGGTCGCGTTCGGCGTAGTAATACTGGACTCTGATCTTGACGTTACCAGGACCGCAGTGGTTATAGATCGCTTGTTCCCAGGGCGCAACGCTGCCGCCGATGTTCGAAGTTACAACACCTTGAAAACCACACACGGCTGCAGATGCCGGCGCGGCGGTGACTACCAGACCGGTGAGGACCAGCACTCCCCCAGTCGTTATCGCAGCGCAAATGCGCCTCAAACCATTGAAGTTGCTCATGAAACCCGTCCTTTAGCAGAGACCGACGTAGTAGGCGCCAGTGATTCTGTCACCCTGGTTCACGAATCCCAGCCAACTATCACCTGGAGGCACGCATAGAAAGCGGTTGCCGTTGGGTGATTCGGTGACGATCTTTACGTTTGTGGGACCGCAGTGACCGTAGACAGACACGACTTTTTGGCCGCCAAAGGGATCTAGGGTTTGACCGAGCAGGCTCAGACTAAGGATGGAATTGTAGGAGCGGACTTCTTGCGAGTAACCACATACAGAGGCCTTCGCCTCTTCCGGCGCCACTAGCGAGGTCCCGGCGATACCACCGGCAACAAGAAGCCCTGCGGACAGGATTCCAGCAATTTTTCGAGCTTTCATACAATTCTCCCCATTTTGTTTACAAACCTGTCAAATTAGGTTTGATCAACACGATAGAATATATCCATGGATACTTCAACTGGATCACAGATGACCCGCCAGGGCCGCAGGCAGAAAGTACTTGGGCTGGCGTTTTGCGTGTCGATGGTGGGCCTATTGGCTTCGATCTTCCTTACCGGCCGGAACCCGCTTTTTCCTGGGCTGTCAGGTCCGCTGCTGGTGCTGTTCTTCTTCCTGGCCGCAGCAGGCAGTGTCATCGGGCTAGCCGTTATCAGATTGCGACGAACCGCGAAGGAAATCTCAAACACGGATAAGTGAGGAGTCGTCGCTCCTGCGGCAGCTGGCCTTCGGCTACGGACGCCCTCTTAAGTCTTCAGAAGCTGACTTTAGTGAATGGCAGGCGACGTCAGCACTGCGAATTTATGCACATAGAGGGTGGCCCAACGACGCAAGAAGTGTCCGATTAAGGATTCCTTTACGGGACAACCGTGGTCTTAGCTGACTCCGCTGGTGCTGGCACTCAACAAGCTCGCTGTTGCGTGAAGGTTCGTTCTCGCTGGCTCTAAAACATCCTGAATCCGCCCCCAACCAAAGGGCCACCCGCTTTAATCCCTCGGCCGCATCAGCGGCGGGTTCAGCACCGCACGGGCCGGGTGCCCCGGCGTCGGGCGTGCTTCCGGGGCGAGTCTGAAGAGCGCGGCCGGCCGGCCGGCGTCGCCCGCTGTCATTCGCCCGGTGTCCTCAAGGAAGCCGGGCGTCCCGGTCGCTTTTCGGTGGAAGTTCCGTGGGTCCAGCCGCGTTCCCCATACAGCCTCGTAAACGGCCCGGAGCTGCGCGATCGTAAATTCCTCCCCGCAGAAGGCAGCACCCAACGGCGAGTATTCGAGTTTCGACTTGGCCCGCTCCAAGGCGCCGTCGAGGATGCGCGCATGGTCGAAGGCCAGCTCGAGCGTCCCATCCAGGACCTCCCGCACCGGGTACCAGGCAGCCTGTTCGGCGTCGCTTCCCGCCGACAACACCGGAAAGTCGGGCGCGAGCAGCAGGTGCGCGACGGTGAGGACGTCGCCGCGGGGGTCGCGCCCCTTGGGGCCATAACTCCCCAGTTGCTCCAGATGCCCGGGAAGATGCTCGACGCCGGTCTCCTCCGCCAGTTCCCGTCCCGCCGCTTCGAGCAGGTCCTCGCCCGCCAGAACGAAGCCACCCGGGAGGGCCAGCTTTCCTTGATAGGGCTCGATGAGTCGGGTAATGAGCAGGACATTCAGCTCACCGTTGCGCACAGTAAGGGCGACGACGTCGACCGTCACCGGGAAGCGATCGGGGGCGAAAGGGGATGCAGGCATGTATCAAGCATAGGAAGTTATCGTCATGTTGACAATAAAGCAGAGCACGCCCTAGTGTGTAGTTATCGTCAGGTTGACGACAATAAAGCGAAAGCGAGAACATCATGGCCACCATCAAGCGCTACCCTTGGCTCAGCCACTTTCTTGGCAGCCCCACCGGCTACGTCGTCCACCTGCAAAAAGGCGCCGTCAAGCACCAAGGAGTGGGCCAAGCCTTCTTCTTCCGCCCGGCGAACTCTGTGTTGAGCGAGGTTCCCGTGGACGATCAGGAACTGCCCACCCTCTTCCACGCAATCACCCGCGACCACCAGGACGTCAGCGTTCAGGCCAACGTGACCTACCGCTTCATTGACCCTGTGGCCGTCTCCACCCGGCTCGACTTCGGACTGCAAACCGCAGGCAAGGCGCCGGCCACCGGACGCGAGCAGGTCTCCACGATCATCGGTCAGCTGTGCCAGAGTCACGCGATCGACCAGATCGCCACCACCACCCTCGCCGAGGCACTCGAACGCGGAGTCAGCCAGCTCCGCTTGGTCCTCACTGAGGCCCTGCGGGCAGATGCCAGGCTGCAATCCACCGGCATCGAAATCCTCGGCGTCCAGGTGCTGGCAGTCCGCCCCGAGGCCGACGTCGAACGCGCCCTGCAGACTCCCGTTCGTGAGCAACTCCAAGCCGAAGCGGACCGCGCTGTGTACGAGAGGCGGGCAGTCGCCGTCGAGCGTGAACGCACTATCTCTGAGAACGAGATGGCCAGCCAAATCGAACTGGCCGTACGGCGGGAAAACCTGGTGGCCCAGGAAGGCGCGAACGCCCGCCGGGCAGCAGAAGAGAAGGCCGCCGCCGGCTTGATTGAGGCTCAGGGCTCCGCTGAACGGCAAGGTATTGGCGCCGCAGCCGAGGCGAACCAGATTCGCCTTGTTGGTGAAGCAGCCGCCGCCCGCGAGGCCGCCACCATGGAGGTCTACCGCAATATGGAACAGGCCACGCTTTTGGCACTGGCCTTGAAGGACGCCGCCGGAAGCCTGCCGAACATCGGGAACCTCACCATCACTCCGGACCTGCTCAGCGGAGCACTTGCCGGACTGTTCAAGGAACCCGCCACAACTGAGCTCACCAAGTAAGGACCCATCATGGCCACCCCGCGCATCGTCATCGTCCACCGGCGGACCGAACTCCAGGAACTCCTGGACCGGCACGCCACCCGCGGCCAGGCCGAGTTCTTCCTCAGTACCCGTGGCCGCAGCATTCAGGACGTGCAGGACCGGCATGATCACCTCACCGCAGCCCTGGCAACTATCCGCGCTGCCGTGCCGTCCGATTGGCGGCAGGCCGAAGTGGAACGCGCAGACCTCAGCCGTTTCCTGCTCACGGCGGAGGACATCATCGCCGTGGTGGGGCAGGACGGGCTGGTAGCGAACATCGCCAAGTACCTGAACGGCCAGCCGGTCATCGGCATCGACCCGGAGCCCGGCGCCAATCCCGGAGTCCTGGTCCGCCACACTCCGGCAGCGGCTGCCGCACTGCTGGCCACTGCCGACGTCGGACGGCTGCGCTGTCAAGACCTCACCACCGTGACAGCAACGCTCGACGACGGGCAGCAGCTTTCGGCGCTCAATGAAGTTTTCATCGGGCACGCCTCGCACCAGTCGGCAAAGTACACCGTGACGGCGCCCAGTTTCACCCAGCCCGGCGGGCAAACCGAGCCCCAATCGTCGTCGGGCCTTATCGTTTCCACAGGCACCGGCGCCACCGGCTGGTGCGCCTCGATCGCCCTGGAACGCGGCGGGCGGGCACTCCCGGCTCCCACCGATCCGCGGCTCGCGTGGTTCGTCCGCGAAGCATGGCCCTCCCCCGTCACGGGCGCCTCACTGACCGAAGGCGTCCTGGAAGCCGGCGAGGTGCTGCGGATTACCGTGGCGTCGGATCAGCTGGTGGTCTTCGGCGATGGCATGGAAGATGACCGTGTGACAGCCTCTTGGGGGCAAGAAATCACCGTTCAGTTGGGGAAGCGGCCGCTGCGGCTGGTGGTGTGACCCTGGATTAGTACACTCGGTGTAGTATTGGCGGTTGGCCCTCCGCCAACAGGCTCGGGCACTCCATGTCAGACTCAAACGAGGAGCCTCGTGAGCCACCCCGAGAACATTGCACGCCCCTCCGTCCCGTCCGCGAAACCATCCAGTACTTCCGGCCGGGACGCTCTATGGGGGTGGCTGATCGGACTCGTCGCTGGCGTTCTTGGCCTGGCCCCTTGGTGGATCACAGGAGCCACGCTGCCGCTGCAAAATTTGTGGGCTACGCAGGTCATGCCAGCTCAGATGCCTCCCGCCTTGTTACCCCTGAGCCAGTATGAGGCGACCACTATCCTGGCCCTTCTCACAGTTGGTGGGGCTGTTGCCGGGCTGGCAGTTCGCATCTGGTCGCCCGCCCGCCGTCGACTCGCTACGTGGTGCGCCGTAGCCGGAGTCCTCGTGGTGCACTTCACCGCCACCATCCAGTCGTTCACGGTACTCAGGGAAGGGCTCTTGCCCGGAAGCCTCTCCGGGCTCTACTTCGGAGGTCTTCTGGCCGGCGTCATCGGTTGCGTGCTTGCAGCGCTGGTCGCGTTGTTGCTGATCGCTTCATCATCAACCGCAAAAGCCACCATCGGATTCGGGCTCATGGCCATACCTGTCACGTCGTGGGCCGTGGTGTGGTTGGTGAACGTTGTGGGATTCCTCAACGTTCCCACTGCTGTACCCACTGTTGCGCGATGGGTCCCTGCCGTACTGGTGGGTTGCGCGCTGGCTTGGTGCGGACTCCGACCCGCCCGCCGAGCGGTTGCCTGGGTGGTCAACCTTGTACTTCTTTGGCTCCTTCCGGCACTTTTCACTGCGGTCCAATCCGTCCTTGGCACCCGTGTACTGGCAGGAGACATCCCGGCGATGCTCTCGATGGGACGCGATGTCTTCGGGCGGGCCCTCGGTCCCGACGGAGCCGCGCTGCCCACGATTTTGCTGGCTCTGGCCCTAGGACTGACGGGTGTTGGCGCCCGATTCGTTATTGCTCGTCGGAACTCCCAGGCTGCGGGCTAGTTCGTCGGTTAGTAGCGGACCATCCGGAGGTCCTTTACGCCGTCTTCGACCTTTACCGCTCCGTCGGCAATAAATCCGTTCTTCCGGTAGAAGGCTTGGGCTCGCGGATTAGGATCGGCCACCCACAGCACAGCAGGTGCGGAAGGTCTGATCACTGCGTTGAGAAGCGCCGCGCCTACACCCGAGCCGTGGAACGAGGCATACGCGTAAAGGACGTACAACTCCTGCGGCTCTTCTGGAAGATCAGATGAGGGACCTGACATGGCAATGCCGATCAACCTGTCGTCATGCAAAGCGACGGCAACGTTGTTCTTTTCATAGCGAGGATCAGTCAGCGCTGCGGTCCAGAATTTCTCCCGCCACTCCAAAAGACCGGGATCGTCCAGCTCGGAGTCGCTCATCACGCCCCGGTATGTTTCGCGCCAGGTATCCACATGCACTCTCGCCATGCCGGGGGCATCCGCTGGCTCGGCACGACGCACGTCAAAGATGAATGCCATGGCTCCACGGTACCTACTCAGCAGTTCGGTACCACCACCACCTGAACGTCGTCCTCGTAGAGGACACGTCCTGGCGTTGATGAACGAAGTTGTTCCCATTGCACCCCGTGGCGGTCCAATAGGTCCAAATAGCCAGGGATCCTTTCCAGCAGATGCGCGGCACTTGTTTTGAACCACGCTTGGGCGTGCGGATTGATGGTGCGGTCATAAATGGCGGGATCAGCGAGGTTGGGATCGGGATAGGCGGCGTCGTACCAAGCATTCGCAGTCTGCCACCAACGATGGTCCTCTTCGCTTAGCTTTCCGTCCTTCGCCAGCCCGTTGGCCAGGCCAAATATGCCGACGCAAATCCCCCGCGTATTCACTTGAGTTGCTTGGTACCTGACGAATTCAAGGGCGGCGCCCATTAACTTACTTCCCTCGTGACGTTCCAGGAAACGTATACCCCAGACTGAATACCGAGCCTATAGGCCCTGCGAGATTGATTGCTGGTACCCGGTGTACCGTTGCGTCGACGTAGTGGTTCCAGCCAGAGAGGCTTCCATGACAGCAAAGATTGAAGAGATCATCAGGCACGTTCTGCGGGATGTGAGGTCCAGCGGGCTTGCGGAACCACGGATCGAAGATACCGCTTGGAACGAGGACCCGCAGGCACTCTCGGCGATGATTTACAGCGTCCGCGATTCATCAGGACAAGGCGTGTGGGTCAGGCGCGACCTACCACCGGCCGAGCAGCTGGTGTCAGTAGCGGACCAGGTCCAGGAATGGGTAATCGAAGAAAACGGCCCCACCTACAGCAATTGGCCCCAGTGTCCTTGGCATCCCAACAATCACCCCATGGCCGCTCATCTGGTGGGCGCCCTAGGCGTTTGGGCCTGCCCCGTTCTCCGAACCCCCGCAGCCATTATCGGTGAACTCAGTGAAAAGGGAGCCGACAGATAGGCTCCCCGGAGCCCCGCCTTACCCCCAAACCCACCCGATTTACAACCGTTGTCCCCTTGCAGAGCCCCGGGGTAGGGTGACCGGACCGTCCACCCACATCACCGTCTGGAACAACTCTGGGAGGAACCATGACACATGTGAGACGTCAGCTGGCTGCTGTAACGGCAGCCTTGGCCCTAACCGCGACGAGCGGGGCAATGGCCAGTCCGGCCTTCGCCGATCCCCGCGCCACCGATAAGAACGCAACGGCAACCGGCTACGGGGGTGCCGTGAGCACAGTGGATCCCGAGGCTTCCGCGGCCGCCATTGAAGTGCTGAAAAGGGGCGGCAACGCAGCAGACGCCGCGGTCGCAGCAGCAGCCACCCTCGGCGTCACCGAACCGTACAGCGCCGGCATTGGAGGCGGCGGCTACTTCGTGTTCTACGACGCGAAGACCAAACAGGTGGGCACCATCGACGGCCGTGAAACTGCTCCGGCCGGCATGCCCAACGACGCGTTCATTGACCCTGCCACCAAGCAGCCCTACAAGTTCACGCCCGATCTGGTCACCAGCGGCGTCTCCGTCGGCGTCCCCGGCACTCCTGCCACCTGGGAGCGCGCGCTGGAACGCTGGGGAACCCTGGACTTGGGCGAAGCCTTGAAACCAGCCATCAAGGTGGCCAACCGCGGCTTCGTGGTGGATGAGACGTTCCGCCAGCAGACCCTGGACAACAAGGTCCGCTTCGACGCGTTCACTCCCACCCGTGACCTGTTCCTTCCCGGTGGGGACGCTCCCGCCGTCGGAAGCGTTTTCAAAAACCACGACCTCGCCGCGACGTACCGGCTGCTCGCCAAGGAGGGCACCGACGCCTTCTATGGCGGCCCCCTCGCGGGGGAGATCGCCAAGACCGTGCAGGCTCCGCCGAAGACCGCGGAAACCAAGCTGCCCGTCCCGGCGGGGTTCATGACCACGCAAGATCTAGCCAACTACAAGGCGCTGGACCAGGACGCCACCAAAGTGGAGTACCGCGGCTATGACGTCTACGGCATGGCTCCCTCCAGCAGCGGCGGCACCACAGTGGGCGAGGCGCTGAACATCCTGGAGAACTACGACCTCAAAGGCATGAAACCGGCCGATGCCTTGCACCACTACTTCGAGGCCAGCTCGCTCGCCTTCGCGGACCGCGGCGCCTACGTGGGCGATCCCGCGTTCGTGAAGGTCCCCACCAGTACGTTGCTGAACGACGTCTTCGCCAAGGAACGCTCCTGCGAAATCGATCCAACGGCGGCCGCTGCCAAGCCGGTAGCCCCCGGCAACATAGAAAAGTTCGACGGCGCGTGCCCGGCCGCAGTGGCGCCCCTCGCCAATGAAACGGATACGGAGAATATCTCGACGACGAACCTGACGGTCGCCGACAAGTGGGGCAACGTGGTGGAGTACACGCTGACCATCGAGCAGACCGGTGGTTCGGGAATTGTCGTTCCGGGCCGGGGTTTCCTGCTGAACAATGAGCTGACCGACTTCAGCACGGTCTACGATCCGAAGGATCCCAACCGGATTGAACCGAACAAGAGGCCTCGTTCCTCAATGTCTCCCACCATCATTCTGAAGGACCAGAAGCCGTTCCTGGCACTCGGTTCCCCCGGCGGATCGACCATTATCACCACGGTGTTGCAGACCATCCTGAACCGCGTCGACTTGGGGATGACCGTCTCCGAGGCCCTCGCTGCGCCACGGGCTGCACCCCGAAATGGAGCGACTGTCAGTTCCGAGCCCGCCTTCATTGACGCCTATGGTCCTGCACTGGATTCGTTGGGCCACGAGTTGGTTCCGGCGGGTGATGCCTTCACGTCGGCGGCCGAGATCGGTGCTGCGACGGCCATCGAGTTCGGCAAGGACGGACAGATGACCGCGGCCGCCGAGCCCACAAGGCGTGGTGGTGGTTCAGCGATAGTGGTCAAACCGGTCAAACCTGGCAGATAACTCTTCGAACCGTCGCCTGCAAGCCCGCCTCCGAGACGTCCCATTTTGGTCGCCGACGAGGCGGGCTTTGTCCGGCTCGGTCACGATGGGCGGTTGTTCCTGAGCTCCCAGCTGTATCTCCACACCATGACTACCGATGCGGCCGCCATGATGATTCCGGTGATCATGGACCACGGCGATTGGCCCGCGTTGGAGACGAAGATCGAGACAGCATAGGCGGCGAGCACCAAGGCCAGCAGCAGCCATATCAGGGGTTTGCGATTCATTCTTGTATTCCTTAGGGAAGGGTTTGAACTGTCAGGCGAGGTCGCGCTTCAGGAAAACTCCGAACGCTGGTGCTGTGACTACTAAAAGCCAGGCCGCTGCTCCGGTGAAAGAGTCCCATGCCGGTATGTTGACAGCTGTTTGGTTTGCCCAGTCGGCGGCGAGGACCGGGAAGAAAGTGGTATCCGGTCCCATCAGCATCTCCGGGAGCAGCAGGGAAAGGGGGACGGCGAACAGGCTCACCAAGTGGTTGCGGATGACGGAACCCGCTGCGAACCCCCACACCGATCCCATGGCGGCTAGTCCTGCGAAGGCCGGGACAGCGGCCGGGCTCACGTGCCATGTTTCATCCAGCAGGTTCCCGGACAGGACAACTACCAGGCCAATAACTGCACCACTGATCAGCGCGGCCAGTGATGTAGTCGCTGCCCGGCCCAGGAACGCCGGGCACCGCTGGAACAGTAAGACCCGGCGGCTGAAGCTTCCGTTGCGGTAATCGGCGGTGAAGGAAAAGGAGCCCACCACCGCGGCCGCAGTCAGCGTGAGCGTCAGGCCCGCTTCCACCAAGAGCCCGTCGATGCCCTCCAAGGATGATTTGGTTTCAAGGTTTGCCGCAACAGCTACCAAGGCCATGAAGCCCAGCACCAGGGCGGCACCAACAGCCGATCCCTTCCACAGCCAAGGACGACGCAGGTCCGAGCGAAATGCGGGAAACACCTCAGAGCTCCTTCCGTCGGAGGGACCACACGGCGCCGAAGCCAGCGGCAAGCAGCCATCCCGCGGCCACGAAAAACGCCGCAATGGGTTCGAGTAGGCCCTCAAAGGGAACAGAAGCGATTCCAGCCAACGCGCCGGACGGAAGCCAGCGGGCCATGTCCGGAGCGTTCGCCAGCAGCGGTAATTCGACGGCGAGTGGAATCACCAACGTGAGGATCGTCGTCGCGTAGTAGTGCTGAAAGATCCACCCCAGAGAGCAACCCCAGACGGCAGCGAGAGCCGAGGCCACCAGCACCCCGGGCAACAGTCCCAGCGACTCCGGGGCCAGAAGTTGCGAGGCAACATCCGGTGGCAGTGAGAAGGCCATGGTCCCGCCCCACACCACGATTCCCGTGACGACGGAGCCGAGTCCCACCACCACCGCGGCAACGTATTTGCTCACCAGCAAGTTCGACATTCCGGCTGCCACCACGGTGCGGCGGAGCGTCGCGTAATAGGCTTCGCGGGTGACCAGATAGCTCCCGGCGAACGTGGCTACCGGCGCAATGCTTGCGGCCAGTGACCAGAAGATCTTGATGTTGTCCGCAACCGATAAAGCACCTGAGCTGTCCGGCCAGCCAAGGAAGTTGGCCACGAACCACGGCACCAAAGCACTGAACGCCACGATGCCAAGGATGGAGTATCCGCTGACGTATCTGAGGAGCTCGGATCGGATACCGCTGGTCACAACGCCACCATTCATAGGGCACCCGCCAGGATCTTGAAGTAGGCAGCTTCAAGGCTGCCGCCGCCAAGTGCCTTGGCCTCTTGCAGGGTTCCTTGGAAAAGGACCTTCTGTTTGAGGATGACAACCTGGTCCGCCACTTGCTCCAGTTCCATCAGCTGGTGGCTCGAAACCAGCGCACTGCCACCAGCGGCGGCGAATTCGCGCAAGAATCGTCGCAGCCATTGAATGCCTTCAGGGTCCAGTCCGTTGGCGGGCTCATCGAGGACAAGCAACTGGGGATTTCCAACCAGCGCGGAGGCAATCCCCAGGCGTTGCTTCATGCCCAGCGAGTAATCCCGGACCTTTTTGTTGGCTTCCCCCGCCAGATCCACGTGTTCCAGAACCCGCTCCACGTTTTCCCTGTCCACTCCGGCGGCGAGCTGGCAGATCTGCAGGTGCCGGCGCCCCGTCAGCCCGGGCTCCACGTCCATCCCGTCCAAGTTCACGCCCACCCTGCTGGCGGGCCTCCGAAGGGATCGGTAGTCAACGCCGAACACGGTTGCGCGACCGGACGTCGCCTCCACCAGCCCTGTGAGGCCGGCGAGCGCGGTACTTTTCCCAGCGCCGTTGGGGCCTATCAGTCCCACCACCTGTCCTGCGGGCACATCGAACGTCAGCCCTTCGACGGCGAAGTGCGTTCCCCTTTTCTTGCTGAACTGCTCAAAGCTGGCGTGAATGGTCACTGCTCCCCTTTCGTGGAGTCTCCAGTTGGTGCGGCTTGCCCTGGCCACAGGGGCGAAGTGGTGATGGAAGCCCAGAACCACTCCCCCAGGCTCGACTGGCGTTGGCTGGTTACTTCGGCCCGCCCCGAGGATGAAAGGTTCGTTCCTGATTCCAGGTGGCCGGAGAACGCCATCACCGGCAGGGTGTCGCCCGCGATTGCTACAGGGACCAAGGTGTCCAGCGGTGCCATGGAGTTCGACGGCGGTTGGTCGCCGATGGTTGCCCGGCCCAGGTTTTCGTGAAGGATCATTCCCTGCGATTGCAGCGTGACTGTGTCTCCGGGGGATAGTGCCCGGGACAAACCTTGCACCGGCATCACGATCTTCAACTCACCGTCCTGGTAGGTGTACCCAGCAACGGTCACCGCTCTGACAGGAATGGTCGCCAGGAGCACCCCAACAGCCAACAGCCCCAGCGTCACCACCACGAGCCGCCGCCACCGCGGACTCCCGTTGGCTGCTGCTGCCCGAAAGAATCGGATCACTCCCCTGAGTGTCATGACGAGCAATAGGCACAGGACCGCAAGGACAACAAGATGTCCCACGAAGCCCAGCTGAAGGAAGATCGGCACCAGGCGTTGGTAACCGATCACCATGAAGGCTGTTCCGGCAACAAAACTGGCGAGCCCAAACCATGGAAGCAAGCCTCCGCGGCCCAGCGAGCGTCGGGATCCGAGGACCCGGTTACTGACCACATCGGCCAAGGCATCCAAGGACTTCTTCCGGAGGTGTGGGATATCCAAGGCAGACATGAGGGCCACATAGCCATCCAGCTTGATGAAAGGGAAAAGGTTGAGCACGGCCACTGCGTAGCAAATGACGCCATAAAGGACCGCGGCATCCTTAACCGATGACTCAGGAAGCAGAGCTTGGCCAGCCAGAACCATGCTGCCCAGAGCCACGTGGACCAAGGGCCCTGCCAGGGCAACCAGCACGCGTTGCTTGCTGCTCAGCCGCCACCCGTCCGTCACATCGCAGAAGAACGCAGGTGAGAGATAGAACAGCATGATCCCAATGCGGCGCGGTGTTCCGCCGAAGAACGTCAGTGCCATGCCGTGGCCCAGTTCGTGCAGGAGCGTGGACGCGAACATCGCCGCCACTACGTAAATGTAGGCCTCCACCGGAAGCGGCGTCGCCAGGACCCGCCACATGCTGGGACCCGCAATGAATGCGCCCACCAGTCCGCCGAGAAGAAGAAGCAGGGCCACCGCGGCCATTCCGGGCCGTGCCATGGCCGCCACCATTGGCCGGAAGAACTCCAGCAAGGGCGCGGGATTGAACAGGGTGAACTGCACTGTCAGTGGCGGCCTGAACTGGACCCGTCGCATCGCAAGGGGCGCCGCACCGCCGTCGAATATTCCTGTGTGCGCCAACTGGCCGACGATCCCCATGACATCCTGGGCTGTCCACGGAGATCCGAGAAGATGCGCCACTTGGGCCGCATCCTTCTTGCCGTCCACTGCTTTGAGGACGTTTGCGACGTCGGCCGAGACCCGCGCTTTCGGCACGCCGTTAATGGCCACGATCCAGGGGCCGGCGGCCGCCAGCGGCGCATCGATGGACCCCGATGTCGAAAGCTGCACGGGCCACGCGACCGCCCGGTCAGCTGGTACTTTGAGCCTGCTCATATCAGCGGGTGCGGGGTAGAGAAATGGCCGGACAGGAACAGTCCTTTGGTTTCGTCCATGGTGAGGGGAACAGTGCCGGGGCAGATCGCTTTTCCGGCCACCCAGCCCATCTCCTGGATCGCCGCGGGCAGCCTGTGGGTGAGGCTCACCCAGTGCGTCGGGATGTCCCTCCCCGCGAGGTAGCGCACCAGAGTTTCAACGTCCGGCGAGGGGTGGACGTCGGGGAGACCCGCCGGATGGAAGGACTGGACCCACCTGAGGAGGCCGTCGATTGCTGCCGGCGTAGTCCAGAAGTCGGCACGGGAATCGTCATCCGTCACTGCCGCGGAAGACTGCGGACGGGAACGGGTTTGGAACAACTCCCGGATTTGGAGTCCTTCCTGAAGTGCTCCACGCAGCGCGGACACAGGGTGGGCCGCCGCTTTGAGCCCTACCGCACCAAAGTTGGCCTCGTTGGCAATCACGCACACCGCGGTTACCAGCGGGCTGCCCTGCTGAGGGATGAAAGCCAACAACGGTTCGACGCCGGCAGACCTCGCTGCGTCGAGGAGCAGGATGAGATTCCGGGCCTCCGGGGTGGACCGCACAGCTTCGGGCAGGGACGCCACATCGAAGCTCAGAAGAGGGCTTCGCTCATGCCAAGCCGCCAGGAACGCATCACGTTCCAGCACTTCCCCGATGCCCGCAACCTGTGCAAAGTCCTCCGAGGGACCTGACGCTGCACCGTTGGGAGACGGATCGAAGAAGCCGTCCCACGGATTCGCCTCCGTGTGGCCCGGGCAGTAGTCCACCACCGGCCCCGGAACATGCGAGGCCTTTCCGGTCAGCAGATTCGTGGCCCGGTACCAAGGCAATTCGTAGGCGAGCGCTGATGGTCGCCCAAGCCCCGCCGTGATGAAGTCGATCCGCAGGTCCACACTCCCGGCCTCAGCAACAAGGTGCTCGGAATCCGCCGGTGCCGGAGCCAGCGCAAACCGTTCCACAGCTTCTCCCGCACCCCGGGTAATGGAGTCGCGTTTCCTGACGTCAAAGGCCCCGACGGCGGAGGCGAACCCTGCTTGCAATGCCCGCCCATGTGCCAGCACACCGGCCGTCCGCCACAGCCCAACCTCGTTGGGAACGTACACCCCCGATTCGGACACCAGGCCCAGCGAAGGATCGAGAGTCCGCACAGGATCGATACTCATACGCCGCACACCCACAGCTCAATGTCGTCCAGGCCGGGGGTCCGTGTGGCGATGCGAACCGGCCTGCGTTCCAGGATGGTCAGGCCCTCAGCAGTGACTTCTTCCTCGATGAGGCTGTTGCTGACGAACGCGATGTCGCTGGCGTACGCCGAGGATCGATACGTGCCGCCTTCACCGAAATTGACGTGGATCATGGTGACGTGGCGGGCACCGTTGGCGGGATCGCGGCTTTCGGTGGTGATCAGGAACGAGTCCTTGCCCAACGGCGAAACTGTTGTGCCGCCGTCGTTGTCTTCTGACGCGTGGTGGCTGTCCGCGTTCAGGACCGTGAGGAGAAACCGACCCTCCGGGGCCAGGCAGCCGCGGACCCTGCGGAACAGCGCACGCCTGCCGGCCGGGTCAAGGAGGGTGATGGAACTGGCGCCGAGAACCACGCAACCGTATCCGCCGTCGAGCTCAAAGCCGGACATGTCAGCCTCCACCATGTCCACCGCGACACCGCGCGGGTTGAAGGCCTGCGTTTCCACCTTGGTCTTGAGCAGGGCCAGCATCTCCCGGGAAGAATCGACGGCGGTCAGCGAACGTCCCAGGGTCAGGAGGGGACGGGTAATCCGCCCGGATCCGGCAGCCAACTCAAGGATGGGCCCCGCAGTTTTGCGCGCTGCGGTGAGGATCTCGGGCAATTCCGTCAGGTCGTTGGCGGTGACAAGGTCATAGAGGCGGGAGCCTGAAACGCTGTACAGATCCTCTGGCGGATCCACGTGGCCCAGGATCCGCAGAACGGCGTCGGCGGTCTTATCTTTTGCGGTGTTCATCAGCTCGTGTTCTCCGGGAGGTTGAGAGTGGTCCGGGGATGCACGCGGGTGGGACGGAACGTGGCACCACCCGCGTGCACCGGCTATGTGGCGGCGATTCCGACGACGATGCCGGCGATGATGATGACGTCACCAACCCGGATGTACCACGGTGTATCGTCCGGGGTGTCGAGGTTCTCCAGCTCTTCGATGGACAGCTGGAGCGTCGAGTTTGCGATCATTGATTCCTCCTTCCTTGTTGTTGTGTGGATGCTGTTGACGGGAACTACGTGATGCTGACGGCGATGATGCCGATTGCGACTCCCTGGGAGACCCCGATGAACCAGTTCTGGAAGTCAGGGGTGTCCAGCGATTCGATCTCCTGGATGGAGATGTTGAGCTGTTTTTGCATGCGCGTTCACCTCCCTTCGCTGCTGCTGTGGTGGCGGCCAGACCGGAGATCAGGTGATGGCGACGGCGATTCCTACCAGTGCCAGTCCTGCTGAAATGCCTTTGATACGTTCGTCCCAGTCATCCGGAACGTCCATGGGCTCCAGCTCCTGGATGTGGAGGTCCAGGCTCTTGAGTGCGTTAGTGCTGTTCATGTGTTCACCCCCTCTCCCCTGCCGCTCGTAGATGGCCCGTAGGGCCTGGCAAGATGTGGGGTCCTCCCGCAGCAGCGTTGAGGACGTGGTGGATCTGTGCGGCGTCGATGCCTCGAAGCATCGGAAGCCCGCCACCCCAGTTGCGGATGGAGGCGTCCGTGGTGCGTACCAGGATTTCCTCGGTGATGGATGGGAGCCCCGTGATGCCCCACTGCCACATCAACTCGCCAATGCCCCGCCCAGGATCGGGATCCAGTGAAGGTTCCGTTGCCGTCACCGTGTTCCAGAGGTGGTTGAGCCGAGTGGAATCGCCCCATCCTGCGGCACCCTCGCCGATTTCCTTCCAGATGGGGCCAATGACCGACGCCGTCGCAGTCATCTTCCGCGCGCCCGTGACATAGGCGAGCTCGTTCGCGACGTACCAGTGTTTGGCGCCGTAAGGGTTGCGGCCCATCAGTGCCCAGCCGGTGTGCGTTTCCATGCTGAGCCGGGCCGCGGCCAGCCTCAGCTGCGGAGCATCATTGCGGGACAACTGCTGGCCCAACTGCACTATCCGCTGAATGAGCGCATGACCGTCGTCGTCGAAGATGCTGTGATGGCTGCCAATCATGGTCCCGGCCACCCGCAGGAATGCTTCAAGCAGCCCCTCGTAAACCAGCTGTTTGGGCAGCGTGGCGAGGTGTCCGGCGTCGAGCATCGCAGCGTCACCTGTCAGGTGCCGCGAGACAATCAAACGGCGTCCGACGGCGGTGTCCAGGCACGCTACTGCGCTGACTTCCGCGCCGGTCCCCACGGTGGACGGCATCAGAATGGTCTTGGGACGCTCCTTGGGGTTGGTCACCGGCGGGAGGACCAGAAGGCCTGAGCGCTTGGCATGGCGTTCGGCGAAGATGGCCAGGCTCGGATCCGCGGTGAACAGCGCGGCGAGCTTGACCGCGTCCAGGACTGATCCTCCGCCGAGCCCGGCAACGGTCTGAAGTCCGTTTTCGCGGATGAAGCTACCCACCGTCCGGACGGTTTCCACGGTCACCGGCTTCGCGTGCAGCTCCAGGACCGGTGCACCGTTGAGGTTGCCGGCCAACAGCTTGTCCCGGTGACTCTTCAGCTGACTGTCCACCACCAAGCCCGTCCGTCCGCGGGTCAGCCCGCCGATGTACTTGGCTGCCGTGCCGTCGTCGAGGATGACACAGCGTGTCCTCCAGATGTGGTCGGCAATCATGCGAAGACCCCATCCTTTTCGGCGGCAGCCAGGCCGGTGTGGATAGCCGTACGGAGTTCCTCGAAGTTCTCCTCCGTATAGATGAGCGCGGGCAGGAGTTGGATTCGTCCGGGTCCTGCTTGCACGATTGCACCGGCGTCGTGGATCCGCCGCACCACGGCAAGAACACCGTCTGAGGAGAGGGGCGTTCCGTTGTGTGACCGTAGTTTGATAGCCCTCATGCAGCCGCGGCCCGTGGAATTGCCTATGCCTCGCGTGTTTTGTAAGTCCTCAATGAGGTTGCTGAGGCCAGAGGCCACCTGTTTGGTCAGGGTGTTGTGGTCCAGTCTTTTCATCTCGGCGATGGTGCTGAGGATCGCCGCACACGTTGCCGGTGTGCCCGCCTGTGTTTCCCCGTGAACGAAGACGGACTCATTCCTATCGAAGGTCTCCGTGACGCGCTGGGCGATCAGCAGGGCGGCGCAGGCGCTGGTGCCGTTGGTCAGGCCTTTGGACGTGACGATGATGTCCGGTTGTTGGGGCCATTCGTCTGAGGCGAACCAGCCATTCACCCTGCCGAAGCCGGTGGCTACCTCGTCGGCTACAAGGAGGAAGCCGTGCTGGTCTCGATGCTTGATGACCGCCTCGATGAAAGCGTCCGGGACCGATTCCGCGCCTGAACCGAGGACGGGCTCCATGATGACTGCCGCAATCCTATGGCCCTCCCTGTGCATGAGCTGGGCCAGTTCCACACCGTCGTCTTCACAACTGATGTGCCGTATGTTCCGCCGGTCCACTCCGTACACGGCTTGTCCCAGTTCGTCGCCGCTCAATGCCTGGCTTCCATACGTCAGCCCGTGATAGCTGCCCTTCAGCCCGACGATGAGTTTCCGTTCGGGTTGCCCGTCCAGGACGAAGTACTGGCGTGCCAGCTTCATCACAGCATCGTTGGCAGCGCCTCCGGAGGTAGAGAAGAGGACGCGTTGGAAGCTGTAGGCCGGCAGGTTCAACAGGGCCTCGGAGGCTTCAATAGCCGCGCGGTGAGCCGTGCGGAAGAGTGGAAGGTAGGACGCAGCACGGAGTTCCTTGGCGATGGCCTCAGCGATGTTCTCGTTTCCGTAGCCGAGGTTGGTGTTCCAGAGGCCGCTCTTGGCGCAGAGGCGTTGCCGTCCGTCGTCGAAGGTGACATGGACTCCGTTGGCACTGACTGCTGTATGGCTTTTCCCTGCGAAATCATGCTGGGTGATGAGGGGTACCCAGAGTGGAAGTTGGGTCCTGGGGGTGGGAAGGATCGGCACAACAGTCATCAGCGTGCACCAACAATGTCGATACCGAGTTGCCCAAACCGGTCCAGGACAGCATGGGCGGCTTCCTCGGCGAGCGCAGCTGAAACTTTGAGGGCGGGCGCCGCTGCTATGGCAGCTACCCTGACGTCGCGAAGGTTGGAAACGGCTTCAATAATGGCTGCGGCGTCCGGACCGATCTTGAACAGCCGCCCGGTCTTGGCGTCCAGAAGGGTATGTTCACTACCCTGCTTCAGGATGAAGGGAGCGTGCGCCGACGGCAGTCCATCCCGCAGCGCTGCGCCGTAGAGGCTGGCACCGAATCCCACCAGCCTGGTGGCAGCACGGTCCTCGCGGGCTACGAACTTCCAGGCGTCCAACGCGGCCAGGTATCTGGTAATCCACGGTTTGGCGGCCAGCGATTCGTAGATGTCCCAGGGGTAGTAGGCCGCTGCAACGGCTGACTCCGGCCGCAGGGCAATGGACCTGATCCGCAGGTCAGGCAGCAGGTCACCCACTGCGCCGATCTTGGTTCCGTAGGGTCCGCTGAGAATGGACCCGTCCCAGGTGATGTGGAGCCGGGCCAACATGAGGTTGTCCTTCGGCTGCCCGTTCAGCAGTCCCCGCTCAGCCAGCACTGCGTTGACCTCGGTGAGCTGCTGCACGAAATGCCCCGTACGGCAGGCTTCGTCGGCGTCGTCGAAGAAGGCCTGCCAGTCTTCCTTGGTGGTAATCCTGATTACCGTCACACCCACCAGGTTCACGAATGGGATGGCCACATAGTCCTGTATCTCCAGGCTGAGGGTGCCGTCCACCAGGAGCTCTTCCCCGGCGACGTCGAACGATCCCGTGACTGCCACGATGTCCGTGTCCGCCGTGTCGCCGTTGAGGACCAGGATGGTGGAGTCCTCGCCGGCCAGCGTCTTCGCGTAGCCGGTGTGGTCAGGATTCTCGACAAAAATGACGTGGCCCGGGATACGCCCCGGAATGCCGGTGATCCACTGATCCACAGCGGCGGCAATGCTCTGTTGCTGACTCAGCTTCAATGACCCAACCCCCAATAGTTCTGCGCTCTTCTTCGGAGCAGCCCCGGCATAATTCCGGGTGCTCGTTCTGAGAAGGACACTATGGGCGGGTACGAGGGCCACAGGGCGGAAAGCGGAAACTAGGTGGTGAATCGGCCGAAATTAGGGGTGTTTTGGGGCCATCTAGGTGGTGGTTGGGGGTGGCCTAGGTGGTGACGGATGAGCCCATTTCAGGTGACTTCGCGCACCACGCGGGATTGGTTATGCTGGGCATTCGACGATTGGGGACGTCAGAAGATGAAGAAGATACATGGCGCGAGTGCCAATGGCTACTGGTTGATTTTGGCCGGATCCTACGGCCTGACAATCAGCATGGCGGCTATGACCCCCATGCCCTGGCTGCTGCTGGTGGGCGGGATCTTCATCGTCTTCCCCGTGGTCGTGGGCGCGTTCTACGGGCAGATCGGACGCAAGGCAGAGCGCAAGCTTGTTTCGGACAGCCCTGCGATAGTCATGGCGACTACAGCTTTTGCTGTGGCGGGCATTCTTCTGCGCGGCTCGTCAGTCGTCGTATGGGCAGGACCGATCCTGGGTTTAGTCACCTTCATCGGCATGTATTTCTGCCTACGCCGATACGGACGCTTTTATCCGCCTGTTCAGAAGAGTTCCTCGGGTGACGAAATGATTCACTCCCGCTAATCTAAGTGGGCGCCGGCGAAGTCACCGGTCGCCGAGTTTCCTTTCGATATCCGCGCCCTGGGGTGTCTCGAACCTTGCCGAGAGACCCTTGGGGTTGAATCTGAACGTGACGCGGGCACCGCCGTCGACGTTCCACCGTGCTGATGGGGTGTCCTTGAATCGGCGGTTCCCAGGACAAGCTGTGGGACGGCGGACGTAAGTCAGAAACTGCCGGCACGTTCTTTGAGGTGCCGGGGGCTGATCACTCCTTGCAGATCCCCAATGATTGGCGTGCCTCTCAACAAGTTCAAGCCGAAGTGTTCACGCGGGTAGAGGCGTTTGCCGCGGGTCTGGCCAGCTCTGAACACTGAGGATACTGACCACCTAGAGCGGCGCTCCTGACCACTCATTTTGCCGGTAATCGCCACCTAGAGGGCGCAAATCACCACCTAGTTTCCATGGATTCGACACCTAGTCACAAAATCCGGGGTTACGTTCCGAACGTCACTAACCCGAAGATGTGTGGAGGCATGGAATGAAATCATGAAGCGCCTATATAGCGCTGTTTCACGGATAACCATTGCTGGCATGCTTTGTCTGGCTGTCGCCAGTTGTGACAACATCGCCGACCCTGACATGGCGCAGCGAGACTCCGTGGCACATGCCGTGGTTGACGCAGCCAGGGAAGGCGACATCCAGGAGCTTATTGGCCTCTCAGCGAATGACATGGAGGCCAGAGAGGATGCTGCGGAGATATTGGCTTCCCAGGCAGAATCGCTCAAAGGGGACGTCACCGTAACTTGGTCGGTAAGGCAGTCGCCCGATCATCAGGAAGCTGCAGTTACCGACGATGACGGTGACACGATCTCCTTCAGGCTCTCTTGGCTTCAGGCGAAGTGGTACCTGATCTTGGGAAAGGCAGGTCCACCAAAGTCTCCTGCTGCCAGCAAAGTTCCGTCATAGCGATTGATGCCCTGGCGACCAAAATCTTTGAGTTTGGTCGCCAGAGCATCAAGCCAAACGAACTTACAAAACCGTAGTCCGAGTCAGCGACAGGTCCTTTGTCTCGCGGAAGAACAGGACCACCACCACGGCGGACACCAGTGCCATTCCCATGAGGTAGAAGGCCGGAGCCAGCGGGGTTCCGAAGCCAGCCACCAAGCCGGTAGCCACGAACGGCGCAGTTCCACCGAACAGCACATAGGCAAGCGTGTAACCAATGGCGGATCCGGAGGCCCGCACCGAGGAAGGGAACATCTCCACCAAGGCCGGCACGTTCGAGGTACCGATCACAGCCACCAAAGCACCCAGAACACTCGTTCCCAGAATCGCGAAACCGAGACCCAACGGCATGATGGAGAACGCCGGAATGGTCATCACCACGAACCCTACACAGGCCACCAGCAGCATCTTCTTGCGACCAAACCGGTCACTTCCACGTGCAGCCAGAGGACAAACAGCCGTGTACACCAGCATGGTGATCACACTGGTGATCATGGATTCGGCCGAGGAGTAGCCAAGGCTCGAGGTCATGTACGCAATCATGTAGCTGCTCATGAGGTAATAAGCGATGGCGTTGGTGATGCTGTAACCGAAGAGAGTGAAGATCTGGCGCGAACACATCCGGATGGCATCGCCCAAAGGCCGCTTTGCCACTTCGCCCGTTTTCTCAAGACCACGGAACACCGGGGTGTCGTCCACCTTTGACCGTATATACAGTCCGATCAGGCCCAGCGGCGCAGCCAGCAGGAACGGAATCCGCCAACCCCAAGCCTGGAGGTCTTCAGTACTCAACGTCGCGGTGATGGCAGCACCCAGCAGCGCGCCGGCAACCGAGGCCAGGCCAACCGTGGCCGGAATGATGCTGGCGTAGGTTGCACGCTTGCCTTCCGGGGCGTATTCGACAATAAACGCCGACGATCCCGTGTATTCGCCGCCGGTAGTGAAGCCCTGAACCGCGCGGAAAACGAACAGCAGAATCGGAGCCCAAATGCCGATCACCGCAAACGTCGGCAGGATACCGATGCAGAACGTCGCCGCGCTCATGATCAGCACGCACAGGCCCAGCATCTTGTTGCGGCCAATCCGGTCACCGTAGCGTCCAAAGAACGCCGCCCCGAGCGGCCTGGCGATGAAGCCGCCGGCAAAGATCGCCCACACGGCCAGAAGTGACGCCGTCGTGGAGTAATCCGGGAAGAAGAGCTTCGCGATGGTGACGGACATGACCGCATAAGCCGCGGAGTCGAACCATTCGACGAAATTTCCGACGGCGGCTGCCGCAGCTACGCGCTTGAGGCTGCGCCGCGGGGAAGACTCGGTGTCAGCTACTTTCTGGGTCATCGTATTCATGATTGTTGTCCTTCGAGGCGGGGAGAGGCTACAACGTGTGGGAGTTCGCGGAGCTGGGCCCGCTGGACTTTTCCGGTGGCCGATTTCGGCAGCGCGGAGACGTACTCAATGAATCGCGGGTATGCGAAGCGGGAGAAGTTCTGCTTCACGTTCGCCACGATGGTTTCGCTCAGTTCCGCTCCCCCAGCGTGACCGGGCATGAGTTCGATCCAAGCCTTGATGGACTGGCCGCGGAGCTCATCGGGCACGCCAGTCACTGACACGTCCCGCACGGGATCGAGCTCGCGGATGACTGCCTCCAGCTCATAGGGTCCAACACGGTATCCGGACGTTTTAATGACGTCGTCGGTCCTCCCCAGGAACCAGAAGTAGCCGTCATCGTCCGCGTAGGCCTGGTCCTTGGTGTGGTACCAGCCGCCTCCGAATGCGGCGGCGGACGCCTCAGGCATGTTCCAGTATCCCAAGGGAAATTGCGGGTTGGACCGCGCGCGGAGGCAGACCTCACCGGTCTCGCCCGCGGCCACTTCCTGTTCGTTCTCGTCCAACAACCGGACTTCCCATCCAGGAAGTGGACGGCCCATGGACCCGGGCTTGACCGGCACATCCGGGTAGTTGCCCAAGAGCGGGTACGACTCCGTGGAGCCGTAGTAGTCGAGCAACGTCACCCCGTACTGCGACTCGAACCACGTGATCAGGTCCGGCGTCAGCGGCTCATTGGACGAACAAACCGTCCGCAGGGACAGCGGGAAGCGAGCACCGGCGTCGGGCACGTCTTCACGCATCTTCCGCAGGAACGTCGGGTTGACCAGCGCGCTGGTGACGCGGTGGCGACTCATGCTGTCCAAAAGGGCGGCCGGGTCGAAGCCCCCGTTGCGCCGGAAGACAAGGTGCGTGGCACCAAGCCGGAGCGGCCCCATCAGCTTGGCCAGCGACCACGCCCAGTCCCCCGCGCCGTAGAACACGTCGCCGTCGCCGATCTGGTGGCAGTACTCGAACTCGTTGTGGCCAAGGAGAGTCCGGTGTGCGTGGACGATTCCCTTGGCCCGGCCGGTGGTGCCCGAGGTATAGAAGATGAGGGCGGGGTCGTCGGCTTTGGTCTCGACATCCTGGAACTCTGGGGCGGCCTCTTGGATGGCCGGGCTGTCAATGTCGATGAACGTGCCGTCGTAGTCCTCGAAGAGGTGCTTCGCGGACTCTTCGGCGATGATCACCGATGCGCCGCTGTCTTCCAGCCGGAACCGAATGGGTTCCGCGGCCCAGAGCAGGGACATGGTGACCAGGATGGCGCCGGTCCGCAGCACGCCGAGGTACGCAGCCGGGGTGTCGGAACGCTGCGGCAGCAGGACGGCGACGCGGTCGCCCTTCTTGATGCCGGCCTTTTGCAGGGTGGCCGCGATCTGGCGGGAACGGTCCTGGATTTCGCCCCAGCTCACCTCGCGTTGACCTTCGACGGCGGACTCCAGGATGAGTGCCCGCTTGTTCCTTGGGTGCCGGTCGGCGACGTCGACGGCCATGTTGTAGAGCTCCGGAACCTCCCAGCGGTGGCTGTTCCGCAGTTCGGTGTAGCGGTCTTGGGTTGCTGTTTTCATGGTGTGATCCCGTCCGTTTAGCGGCGGCCGGCGAGGAAGCGGGCCATCTCGCGCTGCGGTTCGCCGGTGCCGTAGGCCTCGCGGTGGACGCGCTTGGCTTCGGCCATCGCGTCGCTGAGGTCGTCGTCTTCCAGGCTGCGCAGGCGGTTCTTGGTCAGGCGGACTGCGCCCGGGGGAAGGAGGCTCAAGCGGGCGGCGAGGTCCTTGGCGTAAGCCAGCACGCCGCCGTCGTCCGCCAAGTAGTTAAGGAGGCCGAGACGCTGGGCCTCCGCAGCGTCCACCAGCTCGCCGGTGAGGACGAACTGGGAGGTCTTGGACTTGCCGAGGATGCTCCACATGGCCCAGATGCCGGTGATGCTGGGGATGCCGGACAGGACTTCGGGCTGGCCCATCCGGACTTTGGAATCGCCGACACGCAGGTCGGCGAGGAGCGAGTACTGGAAACCGGAGCCGGCGGCGACGCCGTTGACCGCGGCGATGGTGATCTGGTCGAGGTTGCGGACGGCGCGGTATAGGCGGTCGAAACCGTCGATCCAGGCTTCCGCGGACTTGTGATCTTCGGGATTCATGGACGCGGTCTCGGCCAGGTCCTGGCCTGCACAGAACGCGCGGCCGCTGCCGGTGAGGATGACCGTGCGGACTTCGTCGTTGCCTTTAAGGCCTTCCAGGTAGTCGATGAGTTCGCTGCGCATGGCTTCGGTCCAGGCGTTGAGCTTGTCAAGGCGGTTGAGCGTGATGATGGCGGTGGGGCCGGTCTGTTCGAAGAGGACATCCTGGGACATTGGGCTATTCCTTTGGTTCGTTGGGTCTTTCTTGAGTCCCATCTGACCATCGGGCAATGTGACCCGTCTAACATCAATATCTACTCGCCTTGATACCAAACTGATATGGTGCGCCGATGGACCTTCACCATCTCAAGTACTTTGTGGTGCTCTCCGAGGAGCTGCATTTCGGCCGCGCTGCGCAGCGTCTGCACATGGCCCAGCCGCCGCTTTCGCAGCGCATCAAGGACTTGGAGAAAGAGCTCGGGGTGCAGCTGTTTCATCGGCGGCGTACCGGTGTGGAGCTGTCCGAAGCCGGGGCTCTGCTGTTGGAGCATGCGCGTGGGGTGCTGGATCACGTGGCCATGGCGCAGGAATCGATGCGGCGGATCCGGCCAGGCGCTTCGGGCATCCTGCAGGTGGCCGTGCCGCCGGACACGAATCCTGTTGCGCTGTCCACCATGGTCTCTTCGTTTGCTGCGTCTGCCCCTGACGTTCTGCTGAATTTGCACGAGCTCACCACCGTTGAGCAGGTTGAGCGACTGCGCGACGGCGAACTGGACGTTGCGGTGGTCCGTCACCCTTTGAGCAGCGTGGGTTTTGAGTCGGGGCCGCTGTATTCGCGGGCTCTTGGCGTGGTTCTGAATGCTTCGCATCCGTTGGCTTTATTGGATGCTGTGCCGCTGGGTGACCTGGCCGGGAATCCGTTGATCATCTTCCCGCGGCATATGGCCCCCACGTTGTACGACTCGTTCCTGCACACGTGCCGGGATGCCGGGTATTTGCCGGCGGCTATCGTTCACGCGCGGAATCAGCACTTCACGCACGGACTGATCATGGCCGGCCGTGGAGTGCACTTCAGCGAGGAGCCGTGGACACCGTTGCCTTCGGGGATGGTGTGGCGGCCTCTGGTGGGCGATCCGTTGGCGTGGCGGACGTCAGCGCTGTGGCTGAAGAGTAGGCGGTCGGCGGAGACGGACGCGTTTGTTGTGGCCGTCGGGGCGGGGCTGGAGGCGGGTGGGCACGGGTAGTGGACTGCGTTTGCAGGCTGCCCCTTGAAGGTCTTCGCCCCTGAAGCGTAACCTGCACGCAAGAAGCGGAGATTGCAAGATTGTTCTAGGAGCGCGGCATGAATGTGCTGAGCCAGATACTCGCCGGATCCACCGGTCTGGCGCTGATAAGCGTTGGCATCCTGGAGATCTTCTTCCATGGCGATCAACGGTTCCACCGGATCTTCCTGATTAGGCCGGACGACGTGCGCGCAGTGCGGATGTGGGCGATGAATGTTGGCGCCTACAACATCTCTTTCGGCTTAGGCATCGCAGTGGGCCTGTGGCTGGTGAACCTCTCGGGCAATCCCGCCGGCGGGTCGGCAATCGTTATCTTCTGCTGCGCGTGCCACGTCTTCCTCGGTTTCTGGCTGTGGGTCACAGAGAAGCGCCTTCTGGTCAGCGCCATCGGCCAGGCGCTCTTCCCGGCGCTGGTAATCGTCTTCTACGTTCTCTTTCACTAGGGGTGGTGGTCGGCGGTAATGCCCGCAGACCTCCAGATCGCCCAATAAATACATGCCTCCACCGGGTCCGGCAGCGACCACGCCAGAGACCTCGTAGACCTGCAACTCCTCGGGGCACGGGAGCATCTTGACCTGACAATGGTTCGGGTCATGTGCGTTCGTCTTTTCGACTACCGAAGGGTTCATGTTCGGCCTCCGGATGTTGTCGAGGCTGGCCGGTCATGACTCGACTATCCGCCAGCCACCTGCCCCGCCGGACTTTGACGCAATGACATCAATGCGAGCGCGTACAGCAAGCCGCGGGCCACACCGAACAACCACGGGAACGGCAGGTCGAAGCCCAACCAGAAAACCGCTTCCAAAGGCAGCAGGGCCAACCCAAGAATCAGCCCGGATCTACGCCCCTTCCATGACAGCCAAGCCGCCCACGCCGCCGCGAGGACCACGACGAGGAATGCCATTAGCAGGGTCACGAAGACCGATGGCTCGACGCCGTCCCACGGCCCTGCATACATCGGGAACAGGTCCATGAACATCGGCAGGTAGCCGTTTTGGAGGAGATGGATGCTGACTGGGATGGCTGGAATCCCGAACGCCGCAGCGTAGATCCAGGTCAGCACGGCCGCCACTCGCGCTTTCTGCATAGCCTTCCTCATTCCGCCCCGCCCACGGCATTTCCGCTTGCCAATCGAACGGATAGAACCAGTGTGGAGCAGGGCGTTCATCAGTGGAAGTGGCCCACAGCCTCTCCCATTTCCCTGACGAAAGACGGAACTGTCGTCACCGTGCTCCTGTTTCGGGCCGACTCTTCGACGGCGGCCAGCACCCGCTGAATCTGCAACCCATCAGCGAACGACGGCGACGGCTGGCTTCCGTCGCGAACGGCAAGGAGGAAGTCGCGAACCTGGTGCGTGAACGTGTGCTCCCAGCCGATGATGTGCCCCTGCGGCCACCATGCTGCAGCGTAGGGATGCTCGGGCTCATTGACCAGAATCCGGCGGAATCCCTGCTCCCGCACAGGAAGCGTCGCGTCCAGAAAACCGAGCTCGTTCAGGTTCTCCAGGTCGAAAGTCAACGAGCCCAGCGACCCGTAGATTTCGATCTTGAGCGAGTTCTTCTTTCCCGTGGCCACCCGCGACGCCTCCACAGAAGCGCTCACGTTTCCGGT
Organism: Arthrobacter sp. WCS2018Hpa-7; assembly: GCF_031843805.1. Classification (NCBI taxonomy): domain Bacteria; kingdom Bacillati; phylum Actinomycetota; class Actinomycetes; order Micrococcales; family Micrococcaceae; genus Arthrobacter; species Arthrobacter sp. WCS2018Hpa-7. The sequence continues at coordinate 59,274 of NZ_JAVTJB010000010.1, read as the reverse complement.
CATTCCCAAAGTGGCCCACGCGGCGTCGTCGACCGTTACTTTCTCCAAACCTTCAGGGCCGGGGCGCTCGGCCACAAAAGTCCGCAACGTTCCGGTCACCTCGGTGACGGTTTGCCCCGTGAGGTGCTGCACCTGATCAATGGCGTGGGAGGCAATGTCCCCCAGCGCCCCGGAGCCGGCGGTCTCCTTCCGGAGCCGCCAACTCATGGGGGCGTCGACGTCGGAAAGCCAGTCCTGCAGGTAGGCGGCCCGGACGTGCCGCACAGTTCCGAGACGTCCTTCGGCAATCAGCTCCCGGGCCAATGCCAACGCAGGAACGCGGCGGTAGTTGAAGCCGATCATGGACTGCACTCCACGGACCCGAGCCGCGGCGGCCGCTTCCGCCATCGGCTCTGCCTCACCGACACTGTTGGCGAGCGGCTTCTCAACGAGCACATGCTTGCCCGCTTCCAAGGCCGCGATAGCGATCTCGGCGTGCATCCAACCTGGCGCGCAGATATCCACAATGTCGATGTCGTCCCGTTCAATCACGGAACGCCAGTCAGTATCGGATTCGGCCCAGCCATACTTGGCGGCAGCCTCGGCCACTGCCGAGGCGTCCCGGCCAACGAGCACTTTCTGCTCGAAGGCCGGGACGTCGAAGAAACTGGCCACATTCCGCCACGCATTCGAGTGGGCCTTCCCCATGAAGGCGTATCCGATCGCGGCCACTCCTAGAGGACGGCCAGAGGGAAGAAGGGAACTGGTCATCGTCCTAAGCTTCCTCGAACCAGCCCCGGGCAGGGTTGGATACCTCGGGCGCCTCACGGAAAACGCCGGGCTGCGCTACCCAACCAACACCGTTGGCGATGACTTTCTGGATCTGCGGCTGGTGGTACACCGGGTATTCCTGGTCGCCGGGGCTGAAGTAGAAAATCCGGCCCTTGCCGCGCGAGAACGTCACGCCGGAGCGGAACACCTCTCCCCCGCTAAAGGAGCTGATGAAGATCAGGTCATCGGGCTCTGGGATGTCGAACAGTTCGCCGTACATTTCCTGCTGCGGAATCACGATGGGGCTTTCAATCCCAGCGGCGATCGGGTGAGAAGGCTTGACCGTCCACACAAGCTCGCGTTCGCCTTCGTTGCGCCACTTCAGAGAGCACGTAGTCCCCAACAATCGAGTGAAGATCTTGGCGAAGTGCCCGGAGTGCAGAACCACCAAGCCCATACCACCGAGCACATGCCGCTGCACGCGGTCCACCACCTCGTCGCTGACGTCCTCATGCGCGATGTGACCCCACCACAGCAGCACGTCAGTCTGTGCAAGGACTTCTTCGGAGAGTCCGTGCTCGGGATCAGCGAGTGTCGCCGTCGTGATTTCGGAGTCGGGGTAGAAGCCGCGAAGTCCCGCGGCGATGGCTCCGTGGATGCCTTCCGGGTACATCTCGCGGATGGTCGCAGGCTCGTTGCGAGCCTCATGGACTGCTTCGTTCCAGACGACGACCTTCAATTTTGAATCAGACATTTCAGAGCACCACTTCACGTTGTTCGAGGGCGGATTTGTAGCAGGCATCAAGGACCAGCGCGCGGCTCAGGGCAAGGGACCCGTCGTGGCTTCCCCACACGGTCTCGCCACCGCGGACGGCGGCAATGAAATCGTCGACGACGGCCTGGTGGGCTCGCCCGGGTTCAGCCACCACCTCGAAGTCGGTGTTTTCGCCGTCGTTCTCGGTGAAGACGTGGACGTCAGCTACCGGGTTCTCGGAGGCGCCGACCGAGCGCAAGTCTGCTCCGCCGTCGGTCCCGTAAACGGTGAAGTCCATCAGGTCCTTCTCGTCGCGATAGGTGGCCCAGCCCGCTTCCAGGATCAGCGTGCCGCCGCCTTCCAGCCGGATGAATGCCGATGCGAAGTCTTCCACTTCAAACTTATGGCTGGAGTTCGAGGCTGTATAGCGGGCGTTGCCGCCGAGGCCGCGCGGGCCGAGTTCGGAGTGGGTTGACGCCGAGACGGCCAGGACCTTCGGCTCCCCCAGCAGGTGCAGCGAGTAGTCCAGCACGTGGACACCGATATCAGCCAGCGGACCGCCGCCGGCGAGTTCCGGGTTGGTGAACCAGCTGCCCAGCATCGGAATGCCCTGCCTGCGCAGCCAGGACGCCTTGGCGTAGTACGGGCGTCCCAGCGTGCCGGCGTCGATCACTTCCTTGAGCGCCTGGATGTCGCCGCGGCGGCGGTGGTTGAACGCAACGTCCAGGACGCGTCCAGCCTTGCGGGCGGCGTCGACCATCTGTTGACCCTCGACGGCGTTGCGCGCCAACGGCTTTTCGCTCAGCACATGCAGTCCCCGCTCGAGCGACGCAATGGCGATGGGCGCGTGCAGGAACGTCGGCACGGCGACGCTGACGGCGTCGAGGCCTTCGAGCTCGATCATGTCTTCCCACCGGGCGAAGGTGTGGGGAATGCTGTATTCCTCCTTCAGCTGGGCAAGAAGGTCAGCTTCCATACCGGCGACGGCGACAATCTCGACGCCGGGGATGGTGCTGTATGCCTTGAGGTGCTGCTGGCCGGCCCAACCGATACCCACAACTCCCACCTTGAGGGTTGTGGACGGGGCCTGCTGCTGAATGCTCACGTTGTTCCTGTTCTTTCTGTGGTTACTAGGTTTGAAAGGCGTTAGCCCTTGACCGCACCGGCCGTCATGCCGGAAACGATGCGTTTCTGGCACACGAGCACCAGAATCACGAGCGGGACGGTGATGATCACCGACGCGGCGCTGATGGTGCCGAGGGGTTGGTCGAACTCGCTGGTTCCGCTGAAGAACGCAATAGCGACCGGCACGGGCCGGGATTCCGGCGAGGTGGTCAGCGTGACGGCCAGGAGGAATTCGTTCCAGACCGAGATGAACACCAGGATCGCTGTCGTCGCCAAGCCGGGAACCGCCAGCGGCAGGATCACCTTGCGGAAGGCGACAAACGGTGTGGCGCCATCCATGTACGCGGATTCCTCGAGTTCACGCGGGATCTCTTTGAAGAACGACGTCAGCGTGTAGATCGCCAGCGGCAACGCGAATGTCAGCTTCGGGATGATGAGGCCCAGCAAGGTGTCGTACAGACCGATTTCGCGCCAGATGGAGAACATCGGGGCCGCGATGGCGATGGCCGGGAACGTGGTGACCGAGAGGATCAGCGTCAGGATCATCGCCTTGCGGCGCATCTTCAACCTCGCCAGCGCATAGGCGGCGAAGGATGCGAAAACCAGTGCCACCGTTGTAGTCACGACGGCGATAATCACCGAATTGCGCAAGGCCAGGAGGAACTCGGGGTTCTGGAAAACCACCACATAGTTCTCGAGTGTCGGCTGGCTCGGGAAGAGCTCGCCTTGGGACAGGCTCGCGCCCTTCTTAAGGGAGGTGTTGACCAGCCAGTAAAACGGGATGAGCGAGAAAGCCATGACGGCCACCACGAACACCCATACCAAGGGGTGCAGTTTCGATTCCCCACGCAACCGACGCTTTGGCGCCTTGGGGCGCGTGGCGAGTTCCGGCGTCGGGCGTTCTGCAATCAGCGTGCTCATTGTTCCTCCTTCGCGACGTCGCGGATGTTGCCGCCGGCGAAGCGGACGTAGATGACTGAGACCACCATGACGGTGAGGAAGGTCAGGATGGACAGCGCCGATCCTTCGCCCACCAGCCGGTTTTCGCGCAGTTGCGTGTAGGCGAGCATGGACATGGATTCGGTGCCGTTGGCGCCGCGGGTGAGCACGAACGGCAGGTCGAAGACGCGGAGGGCGTCCATGGTGCGGAAGATCGCGGCGAGGACGATCGCCGGGCGCAGGAGCGGCAGGGTGATGTTCACAAAGGTCTGCCATTTGCTGGCGCCGTCGAGTTCCGCGGCCTCGTACGTTTCGGCGGAGATGACCTGCAGGCCGGCCAGGATGATGAGCGCCGCGAAGGGCGTGGTCTTCCAGACGTCGGCCATGACGATCACGGCCATCGCGTAGCCGTGCTCACCGAGCCAGACGACGTCGCCGCCCGGCAGTCCCAGCGCGGAGAGGACGTTGGTGACCAGGCCCATGTTGGGCTGGAACATCGTCTGCCAGGTGATGGCGCTGACCACGGTGATGATCGCGTACGGCAGCAGAACCACGGTGCGCAGGACGGCGCGGCCCTTGAACGCGAGGTTGAGCAGCAATGCCATGGCCGTGCCGAGGATGAGTTCCAGGCTGACCGAGAGGCCCGCGAAGAGGAAGGTCTGGCCGAACGCAGCCCACCACTCTTTGCTTGCGAGGGCGTTGATGTAGTTTTCCAGGCCGACAAAGCGGGACAACCCGGCGGTGCGGACGCTGTACTGGTTCAGCGAGAGCCAGATCGCGTAGCCGATGGGGACCGCCGCAACCAGCGCCATGATGACCAGCGACGGGGCGGTCATGCGGAACGCGAGCCTGCGCTCGGCGCGGTCGCGGCCGCTTGTCTTCGCTGGGCCGCGGCTTGCCGGGATTGTTTTGATGGCCATGACTAGAAGCTCGCCTTAGCGGTGGTGATTTCCTCGGCCATCTTCTGCACGGCTTCCTCGGTGGAGGCGGTGCCGGAGAGGACGGCGTAGACGTTCTTGTAGATCGCCTGGGAGATCTGCGGGTAGACCGGGGAGATCGGGCGCGGCTTGGCACCCTTCACGGAGGCGAGGAGTTCCGTGGCGAACGGCATCTTCTCGAGTACCGCCGGGTCAGAGTAGGCAGCTTCATTGACCGGGGCCTGTGAGTAGTCCATGGCCACGTGCTTCTGCCACTCCGGGCTGGTGGCGTAGTCGATGAACGCGACAGCCCCGGCCTGGTTGGTGGAGTGGGCCGAGATCGCCAGATTCCAGCCGCCGAGCACGCCGGAAGCCTTGCCGCCTTCCCATGCCGGCAACGGCGCGACGGCGAAGCTCGACGCCAGCGGTGTCGCGTTGAGCAGGCGGTACACGTGCGGCCAGTTGCGCTGGTACCCGAAGTCGCCGGACTCGTAGGCGAGGCGAGCCGGGTCTTCGTTGTAGGTGAGGACGGCGCGGTCGGCTGAGCCCTTCTTGAGGCCGTCGCTCATGAAATTGAGGACGTCGCGGGTTTCCTTGGAATCGATCTTGACGTTGCCTTGGTCATCGAGGACTTCGCCGCCTGCGCTGTAGAGCATTTCGAGGAAGTTCACCGTGAGGCCCTCGTACTGCTTGCCTTGGTAGACGAAGCCGTTGCCGGGAGCCTTGGCGGCTTCTGCGTAGAGCTGCTGCCAGGTCTCGGGCTTGGCTACCTTGTCCTTCTGGTAGTAGATCAATCCGGCGTTGGTGAAGAACGGCGAGCCCCAATACTTGTCCTGATACTTGGTGGTTTCCACAGTGGAGGGAATGAGCCGATCCTTGTTGGCTTCCACCAGTTTGGTTTGGTCCAGCAGCCAGCCCTGGGAGGCGAACTCGGAGGTCCAGATGACGTCCGTGACGAAGAGGTCGCACTCAGTGGACTTGCCCTCGAGCCGCTGCACGATCTGCGTGCGGGCTTCATCCGTGGTGGCACCGATCTCCGTGTACTTGGCCGTGACCTTGCCGTCCGCCTTCGTGAACGCCTCCGCCGTGCCCTTGTAGATGCCGCTCGCGTCCTTGACGCCGCAGATGTTCACGTTGCCGCTGGCATTAGCGCCCGACGCCGGATCGGCAGCTGCCGCTTGTTCGGCACCTTGGGGTGCGGCTCCCCCGCCGCACGCGCTGAGGAGGAGGGCTGCGGCTATTGCGGTAGCCGCTAGGGCTTTGCGGTTTGTGGCTTTGTTCTGGAGCGGTAGAGCAGGTCGGTTCAAGTCCACAAGTGGCTCCTTTGGTGGCTGTGGGCGGGTGGCGTTCAGCGCGCGTTTTGGCTGTCCCGCGTGCTGAGGGTGGCTTCTTTGCCGGTGGTGCTTGTGATCCGTGGAATCGATTCCAAAAGTGTCCAAAAGAATCGGCCTTGCGGCCGTGGAATCGATTCCAAAATAGTGTGACAGTGACCACTGGGAGCTGTCAACCCTCTTTATTTGGTGGAGTCCCGGATGACGAGTTCGTGTGGGAGGAAGGTTCGTCCCTTGCGATGTGAGCCCTCCACTGTCATCCGCTCCAGGAGTTCAGAGAAGGCGACTCGGCCCATTTCGTAGGCCGGCTGCCGGACCGTGGTCAGCTCCGGGACGCACATTTCTGCCTGGGCCGAGTCATCGAAACCTGCTACGGCAATGTCTTGTGGAACTCGGAGTCCGGCATCTGTGAGTTCCCGAACGCACCCAGCGGCGACGACGTCGGTCCCGCAGAAAACGGCGTCCGGGCGGTCTTTTGCTTTGAGAAGCTTCTTGGCGAGCGTACGGCCGGCGTGGAAGCCGAAGTTGCCTTCGCCGAACAGGATCTGGCCTTGTTCCAAGCCTGCTTCCTCGAGTGCCTGGCGGAAGCCTTCCTCACGCAGCCGGCCCGAGCGAGCGCCCCTGTGGGCGAGCATGGCCAGCTTCTTGGCGCCCGTGTCGATCAGGTGTTTGGTGATGTCGTAGGCGGCCTGTCGGTCATCAATGGAAACCCCGAATGCCGCCTCGGCGTCGACGATCTCACAGACTTGAATCACGCTGAGTTGCTCAGCGACGGTGTTTACGTCGTCGTCCGACATCGTTGGTGAGAAGATGACCAAGCCATCCACTGAGCCGTTGCGCAGCATGTCCACCAACTGCTGCTCGCGATCAAGGTCGCCATCGGTGGCCGCGATGAGGCTGACGTAGCCCGAGTCAGCCGCAGCGTCGCCGACACCCCGGAAGACTTCGCTGATCACCAGCGAGTCCAAGTTCTTGGCGAGGGCCAGGACACGCATGGTGCGGTCTCTTCGGAGATCCCTTGCTGAAGCAAGCGGGCGGTAGCTGAGCTCCCGGATTGCGGCGTTGACCTTCTCTTTGGCCGCCTCGCTGACAGCAGGGCTCCCGTTCAAAACGCGGGAAACCGTCCCTACAGACACACCCGCCGTCTTGGCGACGTCCTGAACTGTCGGCCGAGCCATTTGATTGTCCTTCCGCGGATGCTTTTGGTCGCGACTCCGCTGGGTACCTGTAGCTGTCCCAGCATAGCTGGCAGCCCTACGTCTGAACGTAATAGCCGGACTGAAGACCTGCGCATGCTTCGTGTACGAATGATGAAACCGGGATTCTTGCCTTTCAAACTCTTCGGACGGCTAGGATTCTAAACCACAATTCGACGAGGCAGAGGTGCGATGAGATGTAAGACGTCGCCGACTTCCCCATGAACCCGTAAGGTACGAGAGGAGTTAACAGCTTCCAACCTAAAGCCGTAGCAACCACGTCAACATCGAGACCATTCCCGGGGCTATGAGCCACAGAGCCTATGCCCGCGGCTCCACGGTCGTAAAAGACAACTCGAGACACGGTGCCAAAAGGCTTGCCTGCGCGACCAGAGACTTCAAGTAAAATCAGATCACAGTTTCGGGCGCTTGGAGCTGACAGGACTGGATGGAAGGCAAAAAGTTGGATATAGACTACGACGGCCTCGGCTTGGAAGAGGCTGTTACCTATGCTCAAAGAGATGCGGTAATTGAGATTGCCGATCAGGGGCTGCTCTCAATATCGCAACTTGTTCAGAACGGCGCCATCGATGTATCCCCGAAATTTCAACGACGCGATCGATGGCCCATGGACAAACAAGCCCTCCTGATCGAATCCTTCATTTCAAACATACCCGTGCCACCGGTGTATCTTGCAGAAGATGCGGCAGCCATTGGCTCGTATGCTGTGATTGACGGAAAGCAAAGACTTACGGCAATTAGCCTCTTCTTTTCAAATGACCTAATCCTCAAAGGGCTGCACCGGATACCTCAACTGAATGGGCGTCGTTTCTCAGATTTGCCAAGAGGGCTCCAAAACCTAATTAGCATGAAAAATCTTCGAGTAACGACGCTTCTCCGACAATCAAATGATGATCTGAAGCACGAAGTCTTCCTGCGACTAAATACCGGCGGCGAGGTCCTGAATCAGCAAGAGATCAGAAATGTCGCTTATCGCGGGCCCTTGAATGAGTTGATTTATGACTTGGCCGAGAACGAATTCCTCCGTACCCAGTTTAGAATAAATCCTCCAAATTCTCCCGCTTATAGACAAATGATGGATGCGGAGTTTGTCCTCCGCTTTCTGACGCTGCAGCGCACATGGCGTAATTCTCGAGGTGAACTTAGGTATGAGATGGACGAATTTATGAATCTCTATCGCTTTGCTGAAGTAGGTCAATTGAGAAGAATGAGAGATTCTTTTAACTTTACAATTGAGATTGTGGAGCTTATCTGGGGTGGAGATGCATTCAAACGACCCAGTCGCAATCAAGCTCTCGCTGGCATGTACGATGCGCAGATGATCGCGATTCATGAGATCGGACCCGACAGTGCCGCCATTCTTGTCAGAAATGCCCAAAGCATTCGGAAATATACTACACAACTCTTCAATGACCATGATTTTGATGAAGCCGTCCGTCAGGGGACGAATACTCCATCTAGACTCCGCCTCCGAACTGAACGCATGATTGAAATGCTCCGGTACGTAGCTGAGAGCCACACATAACAACATGACATCCAATGCACGAATAGCATTCTTAACTGGAGTGAATTCCCTCGAACAAACCCTTGAAGAGAGCTGGGCCGTTGAAAGCACCCCGCGTGGTGCATTCGTAAGAAGAGGTTTGACTGTCGCTTCTTTCAATCTTCTAGAGACGTTCATCCTCGAACGGTTGGATGAAATTGCCAAGTACTTAAACAGCGGAAACCTCATGTATACGGAGCTTCCGACTCTCATGCAACTGCCTTCGGCTCGAACTGCCATAGAAGTGGCGTCAGCGAAAGTGAGGAGGCTAGACGACGCAGCTCTGAACGCACTGTCAGTAGCCTTAGGGGAAGCACTCTCTTCATCACAGGGAACCAGGCTGGCGTTTTCAGCTCTATCTTGGGTTTGGACCGGCAGCAACATGAGTTCTGACGATTACCGGGCGGCACTGCGAAAGTTCCATGTCGCCGATGCGTTTAGCAAAGTACGCGACGTGACTAGCCGGATCGGCTTTCCAGCAGTCAACGCAACAAGCACTTCGCCGCTGGATTTGAAAAGTTTACTGGACGAACTAGCTAAGGAAAGGCACGCATCCGCTCATAACTCTTCACACAGTGTATCCACAATGTGGTTGAAGACCGTCGGGAACACTCTCATCCGTTTTGCCGCCGGTTTTGACATCCTTGTCTCTGTGGCCGCCTCGAATCTTAGAGAAGCAAACGCTGAATACATAGCAGACGACAAGTGGACGAACGCGGATAAGATGATCTTCCATCTCATCGTGGAGCGCGAAAAGGACTTCGCCTATCTCCGTGACTTCTCTGGACGCGCGCTGAAAGTGGAGAAAGATGGGGATAGTCTTTTCGGAGCCACTACCCGCAATAGAAAGCTAAACGATGTTGTGGTACGCGTAGACAAGAATAGAAGAATTGAGAACTGGATTATTCCTAGCGTTGGATAGGAGTAGCATCTAGCTCACTTGATCCTTTGATCAGGGGGGGTATCATCGAGCAACTAGCAACTGGATTCGGACCCTTGGAATAGGATGCTATTCCTAACCGGGGAGGCGTCCGTGTTGCTTGAATATCGAGGCTAGTTCATTCTGATACTTGCGAGTCACTTGCGAGACAAGTGCAGAGACAAGGCTACGTAGCCGTAGTTCGGTACCAACACTCAGGTCAGGGCTGCAGTCCTCCAGGCTGAAAAATAGTTCGTCCCCTTGGCTGCCCTGAGTGACAACGACGGCATGACCAACTCGTTCATCGCCGAAACCGACTTCGACGCGTTGTGTCGACCGGTGATTGGCTACCTCATCTATGCTGATAGTCACAACTGTGTCTCCTTCGAGGGGTGTAAATCCTCGAACGTAGTTGAATACGTATCCTTTCCCTGCAAATTCTCTGGGAAGCCCAATTTCAGTTTTTATGTTTGTCGCTGAGAATCTATTCGCACATTCTTCGCGCATAAAGGACTGCAGGGCCGCCTTAACGCGTTCAGCAGCTTCACGTGACGTCTCTAACTTTTCGGCTTGAGAGGCCAACAGCCGACCAAGGTCGGCCAGACTTTGCTGGGCTGCTGTCTCTTTTTCGGACGCCTCTATCAGTTCTACTAGCCAGGCTAGTGTTTCGCCGGCGCGGGCTGCGACGTAGTCGACCATGTCCTGGTGCTGATGGCCATCTGCCGCTTCCAGCGCTTGCAGGTACCCCCTCTTTCGCCCAGCGAACACTACAAGCGGGACCCCATAAGCCCTCAATAATGGGATTGAGCCAAGAACTCTCGCCATGCGTCCGTTTCCATCCGCAAAAGGATGTATGTGGGCAACTGCCCAGTGCATATAGGCTGCCTGGATTACTGGGTGTGCCACATGAAAGTCTGCCGAATTGACAGTTCTCACCAACGATCCCATTTCAGGAGATACCGCTTCGACGGGTGCGTAGTGGAAGACGCCGCCCCCTCGATTAATCACTTGATTGGGGTTTACCTTGTAAGCCCCGGAGATAAACCTGTGATGCTGGACGCCGTTCGGTGTTCGAACTGGGTGTGTTTGTTGGGAGCGCGTCGCTATTCTATGAAGATCGCGGACATCGACTTCGGTCAGGGGCCTTTCGGCGTTCTTGGCTAAATCGCGAACAAGAACATAGGCGCCAAGTTGATCTTCAAAGTGATGCGCGGCTCCGTCGCCGCTATTCTCTAAGTCGAGCTGCCACCCGTCGACCTCCATAGCAACGCTATAGGTTGCTCCTCCTTCATAAAGCGCTTCGACTGCTCCGGTTTCAAAGGCACTAGCTCGAAGAATACGGTCCTGAGCCCAACGCAGCCCCTCGCCTTGTGAATCTAGATCAAGAGCAGCGATCCTTTGAAGGAGGGGCTCAAACCGTTCCTCGTTTACGCTCGTGGATACCCATTCGCTGAAGCTACAAATTGGTTCGTACAAGCCGGAGGCCAACGGCACGCCCTGATCCGAAGATTTCATAGCTCAACGCTACCGTGAGCGGCAGCGTCAAACGGCAATCAGGAAGACTCCTCGTGTCCGCGCGCTGCTGCGTATTTCTCGAACGGATCTCGCCTTCTGCTCACTACGTTCGCCAAGCAGACGACGACCTACGCAGGCAAACTCGGCTCGTGAGGTCATCCAGACACCGTTACTGATCAGGCTCATTGGGCTGCCGCATGAAGGAACCGCCACCCAGGAGGGCTGGTATCCCGAACCCCGCCCCCTTGACTCACACCCCCACCTTCCCTAAACTTTTCATAAAGCAGAATCTAAATTCCATAAAGCGGAAACTGAGGCCCGGCACTAAGGCAGCAGCCAAGCTACCTAGAAGATAGATCAAAGCCCCTCCTCGGAAGGACCTACGATGACGTACACAGTGAACTGCTCCATCCTCCTGACGGAGCTGCCCTTGCTCGAGCGCCCCGCCGCCGCGAAGGCAGCCGGTTTTGACGCCGTCGAGTTCTGGTGGCCCTTCTCCACTTCGGTTCCCACCGACAAAGAGACAACAGAGTTTGAAACCGCCATCAAGGACGCCGGCGTTCAGCTCACCGGCCTGAACTTCAACGCTGGCAACATGCCCGGCGGCGACCGCGGCCTGGTTTCCTGGAAGGGACGTTGCTCCGAGTTCAAGGACAACATCGACGTCGTAGCAGGCATCGGTGAGCGCCTCGGCTGCAAGGCCTTCAACGCCCTCTACGGCAACCGCCAGGACGAGTTCACCCCTGAAGAACAGGACGAACTCGCGGCCATGAACCTCGCCGCAGCAGCGGAAGGTGTTGCCCGCATCGGCGGCACCGTTCTCCTCGAACCGGTCAGCGGCGCACCCAAGTACCCGCTCCTCACCGCCGAAGACGCACTCAAGGTCATCGCCCGCGTCAAGGCAGAATCCGGCGCACAGAACATCAAGCTCCTCGCCGACTTCTACCACCTTGCAGTCAACGGCGACGACGTCGAATCCGTCATCGAGAACCACGCCAAGGACTTCGGCCACATCCAGATCGCCGACAACCCCGGCCGCGGCGCTCCCGGAACCGGCACCCTCCCCCTCGGCGAATGGATCGCCCGCAGCCGCGAACTCGGCTACGACGGCTACATCGGCCTCGAGTACAAGGAACCGCAGGAAACGGCTTTCAGCTGGGCCATCCGCCAGCGCGCCAACGCCAACTAAGCACGGCAGCCCCAACTAGGTAACAGCAAACGCTCCACTGAGCACTCAGTACGACACTTACTGTCACCTAGTTGGGTAAGCACATCCGGGTTAACACACGGACTTCAGACACACACAGACTTCCCCAGAAAGAGAACCACAATGAGCAACGTTGCAGTCATCGGACTCGGAATCATGGGCCTCCCCATGGCCATCAACCTCGTCAAGGCCGGCCACACGGTTACCGGTTTCAACCGCAGCCAGGACAAGATCGACAAGCTCGTCTCCGAGGGCGGCCAGGGTGCCACCAGCATCGCGGACGCAGTCAAGGACGCCGACGTCGTCATCACCATGGTCCCGGACTCCCCCGATGTTGAGGGTGTTGTCAGCGGCAAGGACGGCGTCTTCGCCAACGCGAAGAAGGGCACCATCTGGATCGACGCATCCAGCATCCGCCCGGACGTCGCCAAGCGTCTCTCGGACGACGCAGTCGCAGCAGGCATCCTCCCGCTCGACGCACCGGTATCCGGTGGCGAGCAGGGGGCTATCGACGCCGTTCTGTCCATCATGGTCGGCGGCTCCGCGGAGGACTTCGAGGCAGCACAGGATGTCCTCAACGCAGTGGGCAAGACCATCGTCCACGTCGGCCCGTCCGGCTCCGGCCAGACCGTCAAGGCTGCAAACCAGCTGATCGTGGCCGTCAACATCCAGGTCCTCGGCGAGGCCATCGCCTTCCTTGAGGCCTACGGCGTAGACACCGACGCAGCACTGAAGGTCCTCGGCGGCGGCTTGGCCGGCTCCAAGGTCCTCGACCAGAAGGGTCAGAAGATGCTCGACCGCAACTTCGACCCCGGCTTCCGCCTGGCCCTCCACCACAAGGACCTCGGCATCGTCACCTCCGCAGCCCGCGAAGCCAACGTCGCTGTCCCCCTCGGTGCAGTCGTTGCCCAGCTCGTCGCCGCAACCGTCAACCAGGGCGACGGCGGCCTCGACCACTCGGGCCTCTTCAAGCAGGTCCTCCAGCTCAGCGGCCGGAAGTAACCAGCCCCCACGAACCACTGAGTTTGTGTACAGATAACGCCCGGAAAACACCTTCTAAAGGGCGTTATCTGTACACAAACTCGCTTCAGCACACCCAAAAACAGACTTCAAGGAGTACACCATGGCAAAGATGCGCACCGTTGATGCGGCCGTAGCCATCCTGGAAAAGGAAGGCGCAACCGAAGCTTTCGGTCTGCCCGGCGCAGCGATCAACCCCTTCTACTCAGCAATGCGTGCCCACGGCGGTATCCGCCACACGCTGGCCCGCCACGTTGAAGGCGCCAGCCACATGGCTGACGGCTACAGCCGCGCAGCTGATGGCAACATCGGCATCTGCATCGGCACGTCGGGCCCCGCTGGCACGGACATGATCACCGGCCTGTACGCTGCATGGGCTGACTCGATCCCCATGCTCTGCATCACCGGCCAGGCACCCGTTGCCAAGCTGCACAAGGAAGACTTCCAGGCTGTGGACATCGAGTCCATCGCCAAGCCGTTGACCAAGTTCGCCATGACCATCCTGGAGCCGGGCCAGGTTCCGGGCGCTTTCCAGAAGGCGTTCCAGCTGATGCGTTCGGGTCGTCCGGGCCCGGTCCTGCTGGACCTGCCCATCGACGTTCAGATGGCCGAGATCGAGTTCGACATCGATGCCTACGAGCCCCTGCCGGTGGAGAAGCCCAAGGCTTCCCGCAAGCAGCTGGAAAAGGCTCTGGACATGCTGACCTCGGCACAGCACCCGCTGATCGTTGCCGGTGGCGGCATCATCAACGCCGGCGCTTCGGCTCAGCTGGTTGAGCTGGCCGAGATCCTGAACGTTCCCGTTATCCCCACGCTGATGGGCTGGGGAGCCATCCCGGACGACCACCAGCTGATGGCCGGCATGGTTGGCCTGCAGACCTCGCACCGCTACGGCAACGAGACGTTCCTGCAGAGCGACTTCGTGATCGGCATCGGCAACCGTTGGGCCAACCGCCACACCGGCGGCCTGGACACCTACACGGCCGGCCGTAAGTTCGTTCACATCGACATTGAGCCGACGCAGATCGGTCGCGTTTTCTCGCCGGACTTGGGCATTGCGTCCGACGCCGGTGCGGCGCTGGACGGTCTGTTGGAGCTGGCTCGCGAACGCCAGGCTGCAAAGACCCTGCCGGACTACTCGGGTTGGGTTGCCGAGTGCCAGGAGCGTAAGGGCTCCCTGCACCGCAAGACCAACTTCGACAATGTGCCGATCAAGCCGCAGCGCGTGTACCAGGAGATGAACAAGGCCTTCGGCCGCGACACCACCTACGTGTCCACCATCGGTCTCTCGCAGATCGCCGGCGCACAGATGCTGCACGTGTTCGGTGCCCGCAAATGGATCAACGCTGGCCAGGCCGGCCCGCTGGGTTGGACCGGTCCCGCCGCACTGGGCGTGGTTCGTGGAACCCCGGACGCCACTGTTGTTGCCTTGTCCGGTGACTACGACTTCCAGTTCATGATCGAGGAACTGGCCGTTGGCGCACAGTTCAACCTGCCGTACATCCACGTTGTGGTGAACAACAGCTACCTGGGCCTGATCCGTCAGAGCCAGCGCGGCTTCAACATGGAACAGAACGTTTCCCTGGCCTTCGAGAACATCAACTCCCCGGAGACCAACGGCTACGGCGTGGACCACATCAAGGTTGCCGAGGGCTTGGGCGTCAAGGCCATCCGCGTTGAGGACCCCAACGATCTGCCTGCCGCTTTTGATAAGGCCAAGGCACTGATGGGCGAGTTCAAGGTTCCCGTGGTTGTTGAAGTGATCCTGGAAAAGATCACCAACATCTCCATGGGCGTTGAGATCAGCGGCGTGAACGAGTTCGAAGAGTTGGCAGAAACCGCGGCGGACGCACCCACCGCGATCCTGACCAAAGCGTAAGTAACAGTAAAAGAAGGGAGGCACCGGAATGCGTGTTGTCATCGCCCCGGACAAATTCAAGGGCTCGCTGTCCGCGCCCGACGTCGCCGAGCACCTGGCAACAGGCCTGCTCGCCGGCTTCGGTTCGAAGGGCATAGAAGCAACACGCATTCCGGTGGCCGACGGCGGCGAAGGAACCATCGACGCCGCCATCGGCTCCGGCTTCACCCGCCGGACCACCACCGTCACCGGCCCGCTCGGCGAGCCTGTGAAGGCCGACTTCGCAGTGCGGGACCAGGAAGCCGTCATCGAAATGGCGGCGGCTTCCGGTCTCGCCCTCCTGCCGGACGGCCCCACCTCTGAAACAGCCAAGACGGCCACCAGCATCGGCACGGGCGAACTCATCCGCGCCGCGCTGGACCTCGGCTGCCGCAAGATCATCCTGGGGGTGGGCGGAAGCGCCAACACCGACGCGGGCGCGGGAGTCCTGCAGGGCCTCGGCGCTGTGTTCCTGGATAAGGACGGCAACGAGCTCCCCGGCGGCGGTGCCGCTCTCGCCGAAATCGAGACCATCGACTTCTCCAACTTCGACGTCCGCGTCGAAGCAACAGAGTTCGTGTTGGCGTCCGACGTCGACAATCCCCTTTTGGGGGCCAGCGGAGCCCCAGCCATCTTCGGTCCGCAGAAGGGCGCGACGCCGGACGACGTCGCCGAACTGGACGCGGCAGCAAGCCACTTCGTGGACGTGCTCGCGGCAACCACCGGCCAGCACGCCAAGTACGCCGCCAAGGCAGAAGGCGCCGGAGCAGCGGGCGGCGTTGGCTACATTGCCATCGCGGCGCTGAAGGCAGAGCGGCGGCCGGGTATCGACGTCGTGCTTGAATTCACTGAACTCGAGCACAGGCTCAAGGGCGCCGATCTGGTGATCACCGGAGAAGGCAGCCTGGACGAGCAAAGCCTGCTCGGCAAGACTCCCATGGGCGTCTCGCGGGCGGCGCAACGGAACGGGGTTCCCGTGATCGCAGTGTGCGGCCGGAGTACCCTGAGCCGGGAACAACTCACGGATGCCGGCTTCCATACGGTCCATGCACTGACCGATCTGGAAAAAGATGTCCAAAAATGTATCGCTGAAGCAGGTCCGTTGCTTGAACAATTAGGTAAGCACATAGGCGTGTACCTGGCGGAACGGACCGAAAATAAGGAGTACCTCAATGTCTGAAGCAATCGGCGCCTATGACCTCGTTATCCGGGGCCAGCGCATCCTGACCACCGCCGGCCTCGCAGCACGCGAAGTTGGTATCCGCGACGGCATCATCGTCGCCATCGAACCCCTGGGCAACGGCCTGACGGGCAACGAGGTCATTGAACTCGCAGACGACGAAACCCTCATCCCCGGCCTGGTGGACACCCACGTCCACGTCAACGAGCCCGGACGCACCGAGTGGGAAGGCTTCGCCTCCGCTACCCGTGCCGCAGCCGCCGGTGGCGTCACCACCATCATCGACATGCCGCTGAACAGCATCCCGCCCACCACCAGCGTGGACGGCCTGGAGCAGAAGCGCGTGGTCGCCAAGGACCAGGCTTTTGTGGACGTCGGATTCTGGGGCGGTGCCATCCCCGGCAACAAGAGCGACCTCCGCCCGCTGCACGACGAAGGCGTTTTCGGCTTCAAGTGCTTCCTCCTGCACTCCGGCGTGGACGAATTCCCGCACCTGGACGCGGATGAGATGGAAGAGGACATGGCTGAGCTCAAGTCCTTCGACTCCCTCATGATCGTGCACGCTGAGGACTCCCACGCCATTGACCGCGCCCCTCACCCGGGCGGCGACCACTACGAAACCTTCCTCGCCTCCCGCCCCCGCGGTGCCGAGAACAAGGCCATCGCCGAGGTCATCGAACGTGCCCGCTGGACCGGCGCCCGCGCCCACATCCTGCACCTTTCCTCCTCAGACGCGCTGCCGATGATCGCTTCGGCAAAGCGCGACGGCGTCAACCTCACCGTTGAGACCTGCCCGCACTACCTGACGCTCATGGCCGAAGAAATCCCCGACGGCGCCACGGCCTACAAGTGCTGCCCGCCCATCCGTGAGGCCTCCAACCGCGAGCTCCTCTGGAAGGGCCTGCAGGACGGCACCATCGACTGCATCGTCTCGGACCACTCCCCCTCCACACTGGATCTTAAAGACCTGGAGAATGGCGACTTCGCAGTAGCTTGGGGCGGCGTTTCCTCGCTGCAGCTGGGCCTGTCCCTGATCTGGACCGAAGCCCGCCACCGCGGCATCCCGCTGGAACAGGTGGTCTCCTGGATGGCCGAGAAGCCCGCTGCCCTGGCCCGCCTGCACAACAAGGGCCAGCTCGCCCTGGGCTACGACGCCGACTTCTCCATCTTCGCCCCGGACGAAGCCTTCGTTGTGGACGTCACCAAGCTCAAGCACAAGAACCCGATCACGCCGTACGACGGCCGTCCGCTTGCCGGCGTCGTCCGCAAGACGTACCTGCGCGGCACCCCGATCGACGGCCAGAACCCCGGCGGCAAGCTGCTCCGCCGCGGCAACGTTTAGGTCAACCGTCATGGCAGTCAATGCCTACGGGCCACCACCGTCGCGGGGACCCGCAGCCCGCGGAACTTCTGCGCGACGGAACGGCATGACCGCACACGGCCTGGCGCTCTGGGTCAACCCGGCCGAGGGCGACGAGATCGATTCTGCAGTCTGGGAGCGGGCCGCACGCCTTGTGCTGGCCCGCGCCATGAAACTTGCCCCGGAGGCGGAAGTCCGCATCTGGCCCGCCACCGGGGCAGAGCACTCCGGCGTCGGCGACACTTCCTGGGGCGGCACTCCGCAGGAAGCCGCCGACGCCGGTACCAACGGCACACTCTCGCTCGCCGACGCCCTCGCGGAGGCGCGGTCGGTGACCCGTTCGGAGGCCATCTCCGACGGCGGCGACCGCACCGAAGCGGGCGACAGCACCGCCGTCGAGCCCGTAACGTTGGCCAGCCGCCGGAGCCAACTTGCGGTGGACCTCGCCGCTGAAGTAGTGCTGCTGGACGGCAGGCCGGTTTCCTTTACTGGCATGGAATACAAGCTGCTGCGCTACCTCGTGGTCAACTGCTCACGGGCCATCAGTCGTGAAGAATTGCAACGCTTCCTGGAGTCATTTGACCTTCCCGGCGCGGCATTTCGGTCGATCGACGTTTATGTTGGAAGGGTGCGGCGGAAGCTAGGCTCCGCCCGACACACCGTCGCCACCGTCCGTGGTGGCGGCTACCAGTTCGTGCCAGGGCCCTATGCCACAGTGCGCGGACCTGCGGAATACAGCATCTAGGTTCGCTGTTGTAAAAGATCAACGCCCCCGCAAAGTGCATGACCGCTGTTGTTTGAAATAAAGGCCGGCTGTTTGCCGGTGAAACGTAAAGGATCGCTATGACCCAGAAACTCCTCGTCGGAACGCAAGCACCTGATTTCGCGCTTCTCGACGCCGACGGCACCAAGGTCTCGCTGTCCGATTACCGCGGACGCAACGTCATTGTGTACTTCTATCCGAAGGCAGCCACCCCCGGCTGCACCACCGAGGCTTGCGACTTCCGCGACAACCTCGCCAGCCTCCAGGGCAAGGGCTACGACGTCATCGGGATCTCCCCGGATGCCCCGGAAGCACTGTCCAAGTTCACCGGTGAATTCGCGCTGACCTTCCCGTTGCTCTCCGACGAAAACCACGCTGTTGCCCTCTCCTACGGTGCATGGGGCGAGAAGCTGGTTGACGGCGAGATCGTTGAAGGCCTGGTCCGCTCCACCGTCGTCCTCGACGGCGAAGGCACCGTGAAGCTCACCCAGTACCAAGTTGCTGCGCAGGGCCACGTCCAGGCACTGAAGGAAGAGCTGGGCGTCTAACCCTCTCTCACATCCCAAAGGCTTGAGCGGATCGCTCTCTCACCTCCCACGGGCTTGAGCCGAACCCTCTCTCACCTCCCACGGGCTTGAGCCGGACCGTCTCTCACATCCCAAGGGTTAGAGCCGAACCGTCTCTCACATAACTGAACAAAATATGTAACGCCCGCCCACTTTTGTGCGCGGGCGTTTCATATGCCTTGACTAAACGTGACAAACGTCCGGCCACAGTAGTTAATGGAGCCATGGTCTCTTCCCCACCCGTGCGCCACGCTGTAGTCGTCGAAGATGACGCTGACATCCGCGGCCTCCTCGTCCTGGTCCTCGAGCAGCTCGACTTTGTGGTGACCGAAGCACCTGACGGCTTGTCCGGCGTCGAGGCTGTCCGCAACACCAACGCGGAACTCGTGACTCTCGATGTGAACCTCCCGGACATTGACGGCATGGAGGTATGCCGCCGGCTCCGCGCATTTTCGGACGCCTACATCCTCATGCTGACGGCACGGGCAGACGAGATCGACCGGCTCAACGGCCTGGACATCGGCGCTGACGATTACATCAACAAGCCCTTCAGCCCCAAAGAACTCCAGGCCCGCATCCGTGCACTATTCCGCCGGGCCCGCACGCCCGCGCCGGCCGAGGACACCGGCCAGACGGACGAACTTGAGCGCGCCGCAGTAGTGCAGCAGAGCCTCCTGCCGCGGGAAACCGTCCGCATTGAGGGATACGACGTCGCCGGGGCCTTCCGCCCTACCCGCAACGTTGGCGGGGACTTCTACGACTGGTACCAGACCAGGGACGGCATGCACCTGACGTTCGCGGACGCCATGGGCAAGGGCATGGGCGCCGCCTTGATCGCAGCCACCGTCCGCGCGGTGATGCGTTCGGTGGCGGACACCCCGGCCATCGACGCCGCGTTCGCCTCAGCGGGCGCCACCATGACGGCGGACCTGGACCAGTCCGGTTCCTTCGTCACCATGTTCCATGCGCGGCTGGACGCTCCGTCCGGAAGGCTCAGCTATATCGACGCCGGTCACGGCCTCGCGCTGTACATCCCGGCTGAGGGGGCAGCGCAGAGACTGGTGTCCGCCGGTCCGCCGGTGGGCATCCTCGACGGACAGCACTGGCCCGCCGCTGAGCTCCTGCTGGAACCCGGCGACACGCTGGTGATCGTTAGCGACGGCGTGTTGGACGCCCATGCTTCCCTCGAAGACTTCATTCGGAACGTGGAAAAGTCGACGCGGGGCGAGGCATCGTCGGACGGCGTCTGTGCCGCTCTTCTGGAGTTGGCACCTGCTGCCACCGCCGAAGACGATGTGACCGCCGTCGTCGTTCGCAGGAAACCTGAAGTCCAGCACTAAAGACCACAAAAAGGGGGGATTGTGACACGTTTCTGGACCAGGCTGCTGGTTGTCCTGACAGTCATTCTGGGCGTCAACTATGTGGCATGGCGCTGGATGGCGTCGCTGAACTGGGACGCCTGGTGGATCGCCGTTCCGTTGGTGATCGCTGAAACGTACAGCCTCATTGACGTGATGCTGTTCGGCCTGACGGTGTGGAACCTGAAGATCCGCAAGCCCCCACCCCCAGCGCCGTCCGACGCCACCGTGGACGTTTTCATCACCACGTACAACGAGCCGCTGGACCTTGTCATGACCACGGCCCTGGCCGCCAAGGACATCCGCTGGCCGCACAGCACCTGGATACTCGACGACGGCGATCGCCCCGAGATGCGCCAACTCGCCGAGTCGAACGGGATTGGCTACGTGACGCGCGGCGCGGACTGGACACCTGACATGCCGCGGCACGCCAAAGCCGGCAACCTGAACAACGCCCTGATGGTCACCTCGGGCGAATACCTGCTGATTCTCGACGCCGACCAGATCCCCGAACCGGACATCCTGGACAAGACGCTGGGCTACTTCAACGACGACCGCGTGGCGTTGGTCCAGACCCCGCAGTACTTCATCAACGTCCCCGCCGACGATCCCCTGGGCAGCCAGGCACCGCTGTTCTACGGGCCCATCCAGCAGGGCAAGGACGGTTGGAACGCGGCGTTCTTCTGTGGCTCCAACGCCATCCTCCGCCGCGAAGCCCTCATGCAGCTCGGTCTGGTGGGCTACGTCAAAGCCACGGAGAAGAGTGTTCGTCGCGCCCTCACTGCGTCCCGCTCGGCGATCAAAAAGGCACGCCGCTCCGAAGAGGCCCGCAACCCGCTGGTGGAGCAGATGCTCAACGAGGTGGAGGCAGCAACAAACACAGCCCAGCAGGAACTCGAAGCGCGCGTGTCCCTCAGCGAGATCACGTACCGCGTGCGCCGAAAAGTGGACGAGGCCGTGCGCACCCTCGTTGCTGCCGATTTCTCTGCACTGCAGGCCGACCTCGAAGAGATCGCCGCCATGGAACTCGCCCACGTCGGCGAGTCCGGCGTGACCACTGTGGCGAGTGACGCCGTCGACCGTATGTCCGGCCGCGACTGGTCACCGTTGGGTGCGCTCGAGTCGGTCCACGCGGTCCTGGACGCCATCTCCGTGGAACGCACCGACGAAGCGCAGCCGATCATGCCGCTGGCCACTATCTCGGTCACCGAGGACATGGCCACGGCCATGCGGATCCACTCACTGGGCTGGAAGAGCGTCTACCACCACGAGATCCTCGCCAACGGACTGGCCCCCGAAGACCTCAAAACCATGCTCACCCAACGCCTCCGCTGGGCCCAAGGCACCATGCAGGTCCTCCTTCGCGAGAACCCGTTGGTCCAGCCCCGGCTCTCGTGGGGCCAGCGGCTCATGTACTTCTCCACCATGTGGAGCTACCTCAGCGGTTTCGCGGCCGTGGTGTACTTCGCGGCGCCCATCATCTACCTGACGCTCGGCATCCTCCCTGTGAGCAGCCTCAGCTGGGACTTCTTCATCCGCTTCATCCCCTTCATGGTGGTGAACCAGCTGCTGTTTGTGGTGGCCGGGCACGGCATCCCCACGTGGCGCGGACAGCAGTACAGCCTTGCGCTGTTCCCCACCTGGATCAAGGCATGTACGACGGCGGCGCGGAACGTTTGGTTCGGACGTCCCCTCGGGTTTGCCGTCACCCCCAAGGCGCGGCAGAGCGGCGGCCCGAGCTGGAGCCTGATCCGGCCGCAGATCATCGTGGCGGTGTTGTTGGCCATTGCAATGGTTGTAGGGATCGCCCGGCTTTTGACTGGTCTTTCGGAGCCCCTCGGCACGCTGGTGAACGTCGCCTGGGTGGCGTTCGACCTTGTGGTCCTGAGCGTGCTGGTCAAGGCAGTTTTGTACAAGGGTTTTGTCCCTGAAGATGTTGGGCCGGAGAGCCCCGAGGAAAGGAATGCAGATGCAGTTCAGCTATGAGGTCAAGGACTCCTACGCGGAGGTGAAGAGCGTGGGCCGCTTGAACATGGTGGCAGCGCCCAAGCTCCGCGAAGTAGTGAACGAGGTTGTCGCCGGCGGATCCAGCCGGGTTGTAGTCAACCTGGCCGAGACTGACTTCATGGACTCATCCGGCCTCGGAGCCCTCATCGGTTGCCTCAAAGCCGCACGCCAGGCTGGTGGCGACCTCCGCATCTCCGGCGTTCAACCACAGGTCAAAATGGTCCTGGAACTGACCAACATGGACCGGGTGCTCACGGCGTACCCCTCAGCCGAGGAGGCGTTCGGAGATGACTGAGGTCATCGCCCGCCGGGGGTTCCACGGTCCGTCCAACGAGGAAGCCATCGAGGCCATTCACAACGAGTTGGATGCGTTGTGGGACGACGCCGCCTTCGTGCCGGACATGGACCGGATGACCTTTGCCACCGCAGTCATCGAGGCAGCGGCGAACATCGTGCAGCACGCGCTTCCTGTGGCCGAGAAGCCCGTGGAGATCGACGTGGACATCAGCGTCCGGCCCGCTCGACTGGTCGCGAGGGTCAGCGCGTACAACGCCCGTGAGCCCTTCGCGAGCGACATGCAAGCGTCCATGCCCGACTCGGATGCGGAGTCCGGCCGCGGGTTGGCACTCATCGAGGCCCTGGTGACCACGGTGACGTTCGAACGCCAGGACGGCACCAACACCTGGATCCTCACCCGCGACACCTGACCCTCTCTCACCTCCCACGCCCTTCCCGCCGATCCTCTCTCACCTCCCGCGCCCTTCCCGCCGATCCTCTCTCACCTCCCACGCCCTTGAGCCGAACCATCTCTCACCTCCCACGTGCTTGAACCGAACCATCTCTCACCTGCACGGGTTGTTCTGCCCATCGCGTGGCGCAACGCAACGTGAAAGCATTCGGTGAGATCCGCCGTCGAACGCTAACTGAAACTGGGGACGAAATGAACCGCCGCATGCACCGCAAGTCTTGGGCGCTGGCTGCTGCCCTTACGGTGATGGCGGCCGCCGCCGCGGGCTGCAGCGATACCCCCGACGGACCCACGCGGGAACCCAGCAGCGCGCCGCCAGTGACCGCCGAACCGGCTCCCGTGGCAGAAAGCGCGGCGAAGTACAACGCCCTGACTGCCGACCTTGTTGCGGCCTTGGAGGCAAAGATGCCGGACATCACGTGGGCCGTGGATGACCCGGCACGCCTGAGCCGCATCGACGACGGCAGGTGCATGCTCGCCCCACGGAGCATGAAGAGCAGCGCGGACATCGTGAAACCATCTAGGAGTTTCGAGGACGTCTTTGCAGCGGCGGATCCGGTCCTGAGAGAGCACGGCTTCCCGGCTTTCGACGGAACTGACCCTGTCCCGGGCGGCTGGGTGGTCACACGCAGCACTGATGCGGCGGGTGCCACGGTGACCATCCGATCCAAGTTCCCGGCTTACTTGGACGTCACTGTTCCGGTCAAGTCTGAGTCCTGTGATGCCAACGAAATTCCTGAGGGGGACCGATAAATGCCCGGATTTTACGGTGCTGATATTGAACAATTGCGGGCTCTCGCGAAGACCATGTCCCGGCACTCGGAACGGATGACCTCCCTGTCCACGGAACTGGGTCACCTCATCAGCAATGCGCGGTGGGACGGCCGGGACGCAGCGATGTTCCGGGCCTCGTGGGACTCCGAACACCGCCCCATGCTGAAGAAAATCTCCAGTGAGCTGCAGACGCAGGCCACGGAGCTGATCCGTAACGCGGACCAGCAGGACAAGTCCAGCTCAGGAGCGTCAGGGTCCTCGGGCTCTGATCATTCCGGGCGGGGCGATTCGAACCCGCCCGGCGACCCAGGGCCGCTGGACCCCGACACTCCCGACGTCGATGTGCCCGGCGACGTGCGCAATGACCCCGACGCCGGTGACCCCAGCGACATCAACCAAGGACAGATCGGCGACTGCTGGCTGTTGGCCGGAATCGGCTCCGTGGCCCAGGTGCTGGAGCGCGAAGGCAAGCTGGACGAGTTCCTTGAGGAGCACATGCGTCCCGTCGGTGATCCCCCGACGCACTGGGTGGTCACACTCTACGAAGACGGCGAGCCTGTGGAAGTCACTGTGGAGGCCAAGTCCACCGAAGGCGGAGTCCGCGGCGCTGATGGCGAACCCAACTGGCTGTCCATCTACGAGCGCGCGGCGGCTGAGCACCGCGGCGGATCCTACGACGACATCGACGGCGGCTTCAGCAACGAAGCCATGGAACTGATGACCGGGCAGTCCGCAGATAAGGACGGCGAGCTGAACTTTGATGACATCGAGGACAAGCTCTCCGACGGCCAAGCCATTTCCGTCGGCACCGAAGACGTCAAGGACGACGACTTCGACTGGGTCTGGGAGTCCGACGAAGTCAACCGCACCGACGTCGTCCCCAACCATGCCTACGTTGTGGTTGATGTGAAAACCAACGACGACGGCGAGAAAGTCATCGTCCTGGCCAACCCGTGGGGTCCATCCGGCGGCTACTTGGAGGACGACGACGACCACAAGTCCGGCACGCTGGAACTGACCGAAGATGAGTACAAGGAAAACTTCGACTCCGTGTACTCCGTGGACGTGAAGTAAGGATGGCCGTGGAACAGCTCGTAACAGTCAAGCAAGGCATGCAGCCCACCTTCGACGGCGTCAAAGTGGGCGTGGTCAAGATCGGAATCGCCGACGGCGCCCCCGCTATCCAGTTCTGGATCCGCACCGCAGAACAACAGCGCAAGCAGGCCTTCCGCGAGGGCCAGTCGATCACGCTGCCTGGCGCGGGTTTGCTGACGATCACGTCCATTCAGCCCGCCGACGGCAGCACCGCCGCCTCCGCGACGTTAACGTACGACGCCGGTCACGTCACCGATTGACCGTCGGCGCTGGAGGGTGAGTGAGCGTGCGGCTAAAGCACGCGGGACGTGAGTGAGCGTGCGGCCCAAGCACGCGGGACGTGAGCGAGCGTGCGGGGGCTAGGCTTTTGCGATCGCCTCCTTCAGTGCCCCCAGCACCAAGGTGACCGAGGCACTGTTAGCGTTCGGGCCCATCATGCCGATGCGCCACACGGTGTCCGCGAACTCCCCCACGCCCGAGCCGATCTCCATGCTGAAGTTCTCCAGAAGGTAAGCGCGGACGGCAGCCGAGTTGACGCCGTCGGGCACTTTGACCGTGGTGAGGCTCGGCAACCGGGAGCCTTCAGCAGCGAACAGTTCCAGCCCCATCTCCTGCAGCCCATTCTGAAGTGCGGTCCCGGCGGCGCGGTGCCGGGCTTGCACCACGTCCAGCCCCTCGGCGAGGATCCGGTCCAAGGCAGCTTCGAGCCCGGCGATCATGGTGACGGGCGCAGTGTGGTGATACGTCCGGGCTCCACTGGCCGCCCCGACGTACCCGCCGAGCAACCCGATATCGAGGTACCAGGACCGTGGATCCTTGACGCGGCCCTCAAAGGCGCGGTCGGACACAGTGAACGGCGACAGTCCCGGAGGAACGCCCAGGCACTTCTGCGTACCGGCATATCCGACGTCGATCCCCCAGTCGTCCGCCAACAGCTCCAGTCCGCCGATGGAGGTGACGGCGTCGGTGATCAGCAGGGCGTCGCCCTTGCCGGCACCGAGCGCGGCGATGTCGGAAATAACACCCACAGAAGTTTCAGCATGAACTGCCGCAATGACTTTCGGATGAGGATGCGCCGAGAGGACGCGGTCGGCATCGACGGGCTGGCCCCATTCGTGGTCAACCCGGACCACAGTGGCGCCGCAACGCCGGGCGACCTCGCACATCCGCGCCCCAAACAGTCCGTTAACGGCGATAACTGCCACGTCGCCGTCGGACACGGTGTTCACGAAAGCCGCTTCCATCCCGCCGGAACCTGTGGCACTCAAAGGGAGTGTCCGCGCATTGGACGTGCCCCAAACAGTCCGCAGGCCCTCGCAGGTGTGGTCGAGCCGCTCGATGAACACCGGATCAAGGTGCCCCAGCACGGGGTAGGCCAGGGCGGCCATGGCTTCGGGGTAGCAATTGCTCGGGCCGGGACCGAACAGGAACCTGGACGTCAGAATGTCGGGCATGTGCGAACTCCTTAGCTGGTTGAGGTCATTCTGCCCCAGCGTGCTGTGCGGGGCGAGCCAACCGCGCCCGCCCGCTCGATTTGTACGGAATGAGCCGGTCCATGCCCCATACCGCCAGCGCAAGCACCGCGAAAACGGCGCCGAGGACACTGGCCCCGGTCCAACCCCACGCATCGCAGACCGGAGCAACAGCTGCCGCACCCGCGGCACTTCCCAAGGAATAGAAGACCATGTAGCTGCCGATCATGCTGCTGGCCGACTCCTCAGCACCTGCCACGATCAGGGTCTGGCTGCTGACATGGACGGCCTGAACGGCAGCGTCGAGGACGATGATGCCCACTACGAACCACAACAGCGACCAACTGCCGAGGGACAGAGCCACCCAGGAGGCCAGGAGCGCAGCGAGGCTCCACGCCGTGACCCGCTGCGCCCATCCACGGTCCGCCGCGGCGCCTGCCCGGGATGCGGCCACCACACCCACGAGGCCAGCCAGCCCAAAGAGCCCGATCACGCTGGGCGGCAGATTCCACGCGGGACTGCTGAGCAGCAGGGACATGCCGCTCCACAGCACCCCGAAGGACGCGAACAGCAGCATGGTGATCAGCGCCCGCGTACGGAACACGCGATCATGCCGTGTCAGGACCACCACAGATGAGACAGCCCGCCAGTAGCGCGCCCCGCCCCTCTCGGCCTTTTCTTGGGGCAGAGCGCGATAAACCGCGACGGCGAGGACCGCACCTGCCAGCGCCGCGAGAACGTAGACCGACCGCCATCCCCATAGGTCTGTCAGGCCTCCCGCCAGCGTTCGGGCAAGGATGATGCCACTCACGACGCCGGCAGTGACGGTGCCGATGCTTCCGCCCCTTTGGTCGGGGGTGCTGGAGGTGGCGGTATACGCCACGATGGTCTGGACCACCGACGAGGCCAAGCCGAGGAGCATGAAGCCACCCAGCAGGGCCGCCTGTGAATCTGCCAGGGCCACTACGGATCCGCCAAGGGCCGTCGCCGCGATGTGAAGGGTGATGAGCACCCGGCGGTTCATGACATCCCCCAGCGGCACCAAGAGAACCAGCCCAAGAAGGTATCCGGCCTGGGATGAGGCCACAATCCAGCCCACCCCGGACGTTGGAATCCCCAGATCCGTCCCGATGCGCTCAAGAAGGGGCTGCCCGTAATAGATGTTGGACACCATGAACCCGGCGGCCACAGCGAGCAGGAACAACAGCCGACGGCCGAGTCCTCGGCTGGATTCCTTCAGGTCTGTGCTCACAGCGCCTCCATTTTTGGTTTCACAATGCAACCATGCGACCTTATGGCAGAATGGTTGCATGTTGCAACCAAGTGAAGTTGAGTGGACGGATCCTGAATGCCCCGTCGCAAGAGCCGTGGACCTGGTGGGCGACAAGTGGACCCTGCTCATCACTCGGGACGCACTGGACGGCAAGCGGCGCTTCTCCGAGTTCGAGAGATCGCTGGGCGTGGCTAAAAACATCCTTTCGGACCGCCTCCGCCTCCTGGTGGAAAGGGGCGTCCTGACCAGGATTCCCAACGAGCGGGGCACCCGAAGCGAATATGAACCGACGGACGCGGGGCGCGATCTGTTCACCCTGCTCCTCAGCCTCCGACAATGGGGCGAGCGCAACGCCTTCACCCCGGGTGAGGAACATTCGGTCCTCATCGACCCCGCCTCGGGTCAGCCCGTCCCGGAGTTGCGGCCAATCAGTGAGGGCGGCCAAGAGCTTGGCCCGGAGCAGACGTTGCTGGTCAAAGTGGGCCAGCCGCTGCCTGACAAGCAGCCACTGCCTGACAGCGGGAGATAACAGGCCTGAAGGCGCTCCCAGGAACCTCCGGGCAGCAACTGCTAAGGTTGCTCACCAATACTGAGGCCGCCACGGATAGGGGACATGAGTGACGACTGAAGGAAAAGAGGCGCCGGAGCAGGGCGTCCGCGGCGAAGTAAGCCAGGACAGGTTCGTTGCAGGGCAGGACCTGACGCGCTGGAAATCCCCTGCGGGCCGAACACTTGCCCGAGGCGCCGAGAAGGTCACCTCCCTGCTGGGGCCCTACGCCGCGCTCATCATCACCCTGATAGTGGGACTCGCCGCAGCCCTCTCACTGGCCTTGGTCTTCGGCGAGGTCTATGAGTCCGTGACGGAAGCCGACGGCGTAGCAGGCCTGGACGATCCCGTCCTGGCCGCGGCAAAGAGCGTCCGCTCCCCCGCCCTGGACGTAGCAGCTACTGCCTATACGAATATTGGCGGCACCGTGGGTATGCCCATCATTGCCGTTGGCATCATGATCTTCCTGGCCACCAAGCGGCGATCATGGACACCGGTGATCCTGATGCTTGCTGCCGGGCTGGGATCATTGGTCATCACTATTTTGGGCAAGCCGATCTTCGGCCGCGCCCGCCCGGACCTTGCGGACGCCATTCCTCCCTACGAGCATTCCGCGTCCTTCCCCAGCGGCCATTCCCTGAACTCCATCGTGATTGCCGGCATCGTGGCCTACCTGATCATCCTGCGGCTCAAGACCTTGCGGGCGCGGGTCATCACCGTACTGGTGGCCGGGATCTTTGCCTTCACCATGGGCCTGAGCCGCGTCTACCTTGGCCACCATTGGCTGACGGATGTGCTGGCGGCCTGGGCCATCGGCGTGGCATGGTTGGCCTTGGTAATCACCGCTCATCGCCTGTACCTGACAGTGCGGACGCGGCGCCACAGGGCGGTAGTCTCTTGACACCAGGCCGATCACTCGGCTTAACTGAATTACGTATGCTGAAATAACAGTTCCATGATGCGGAAGCTTGAAGCAAAGGCTTCCTCTTGCACCAGCAGGAGTTCCGCATAGCCCACACCATGGATGCCAGCATTTGCACGAGGATGTCACAAGCATGGAGCTTGCAGAATTCAACAGTGTTGACCGGGACGAGGCCATCAGGATCCTCACCCCCTGCCTGGATATCAGCCGCTGGGTGGAGACCGTCGTCGACGCACGGCCCTTCGCCACCGTCGACGAACTGCTGGGTCAGGCCCAGCGCGCCGCCGAACCGTTCACCGCCGCCGAGGTGGAATCCGCCATGGCACACCACCCCCGCATCGGCGAACGCCCCAAGGCCCAGACCACCGAGGCCGCAATGTCGCGTTCGGAGCAGGCCGGAGTGGATCCTGGAGACAGCGATACCACTACCGCCCTGGCTGAGGGCAACCGCGCCTACGAGGAAAAGTTCGGCAGGGTCTTCCTGATCCGCGCCGCCGGCCGCAGCGCCCAGGAAATCCTCAGCACCCTTCAGGAACGCATCACCCATACCCCCGAAGAAGAAGACACAATTGTGGCCGGCCAGCTGCGGGAGATCGCATTGTTGCGCCTCTCCGGCTTGGTCAGCGAAGGAGTCAACGCATGAGCGTTTCACAAGTAACCACGCACATCCTGGACACCGGTTCCGGCCGCCCGGCGGCGGGTGTCGCCGTCGTACTTTACGTCCGTGAAAGTGACGACTGGACCCTGGTGGCGAAGGGCGAAACCGACGCCGATGGCCGCATCAAGACCCTCGGTCCGGAGCGGATCCCGGGCGGCGCCTACCGGCTGAATTTTGCCACCGGCGCCTACTACGAGGGCCTCGGCACGGAGACGTTCTTCCCTGAAGTGGATTTGAACTTCACAGTTTCAGATGCCGGCGAGCACTATCACGTGCCGCTCCTGCTGAGCCCGTTCGCGTTCTCGACGTACCGCGGCAGCTAGCCCACCCCCGCCGAGTTTCCAGTTAATGCCAATGTTCTTCAAGGACATTGGCATTAACTGTCGTATCGGCGGAGAACGGTAGGCTTTAACGCATGGCTTCAGAGGACACCACCCCCAACTCCGCCCGCCGCGAGATCACGGTACGCCGGGCACCCAAGTTTGTACCCTTCATGATTTTGGGAGCAGTGGTTGGTGCAATCGTGGCCGCCATCATCGCGTACGGCCGCCAATCCGACCCCGCCTTCGACGCCGGCACAGTGTTCGGCTTCTTCCTGATCGTCTGCGCGGGCGGAGGCGTCATCCTCTTCTCGATTCTCGCCCTGATCCTGGACCGCATCAGCGTCAAGCGCTCCCAGCGCGCCGTCGTGGAAGCCGTTCCGGATTCGGTTCCGGACCAAGGACCAGAGAACGACGACGTCCGGTAAGTCGGGCGCCCGGCCCGCCTCTTTGGAGGGGAGCCGAATGTGAGACACACCGCATTTTCGAAGTAACACGCCTGTTCTGCGCCGGTTCGAGGGGTCACATAGGCTGCGGGGGAACGTACCACGCCGACATCATGAGACAATCGACCAGTGGCACGTGGCGACGGAAAACTTTCTCATGATCTTCTCCCCGGCGAAAAAGGCCCTCAGGACGCTTGTGGCGTCTTTGGGGTTTGGGCTCCCGGTGAAGAAGTAGCAAAACTCACCTATTACGGGCTGTATGCGCTGCAGCACCGCGGACAAGAATCGGCTGGTATAGCTACCAGTGACGGCAAGCGCATTAATGTCTATAAGGACATGGGGCTTGTGTCCCAGGTCTTCGATGAGACAACCCTGAACACCCTTACCGGGCACCTGGCCGTTGGCCACTGCCGGTACTCCACCACCGGTGCAAGCCACTGGGCCAACGCGCAGCCAACCCTGGGGGCGACAGCAACCGGCACGGTTGCCTTGGCCCACAACGGCAACTTGACCAACACCGCTGAGCTCCGGGAAATGATCCTTGAGCGCAACGACGGCCAGTTGACCGGTGAAATGAAGCAGGGCAACACCTCGGACACCGCACTGGTGACCGCTCTCCTGGAGGGTGAAGAGGGCAAGACCCTGGAGCAGACTGCACTGGAGCTGCTGCCCAAGATCAAGGGTGGCTTCTGCTTCGTCTTCATGGACGAAGGAACGCTCTACGCTGCCCGCGACACCTACGGCATCCGCCCGCTGTGTCTTGGCCGCCTGGATCGCGGCTGGGTTGTCGCTTCCGAGCAGGCCGGCCTGGCCACCGTTGGCGCGAGCTTCATCCGCGAGATCGAGCCCGGCGAGTTCATTGCCATCGACGAGGACGGCGTCCGTTCACAGCGCTTCGCCGAGGCAACTCCCGCCGGCTGTGTCTTCGAGTACGTGTACCTCGCCCGCCCGGACGCTGCCATCGCCGGCCGCTCCGTGTATGAGGCACGCGTTGAGATGGGCCGACAGTTGGCCCGCGAAAACACGCACGAGGCCGACCTCGTCATTCCCGTTCCCGAGTCCGGTACCCCCGCAGCTGTTGGGTACGCCGAACAATCCGGAATCCCCTTTGCCCATGGCTTCGTCAAGAACGCCTACGTGGGCCGCACGTTCATCCAGCCGTCGCAGACCCTGCGCCAGCTGGGTATCCGGCTCAAGCTCAACGCCCTGGAATCCGTGATCCGCGGCAAGCGCATTGTGGTGGTGGACGATTCAATCGTTCGCGGCAACACCCAGCGCGCCATCGTCCGGATGCTCCGGGAAGCCGGTGCCGCCGCGGTGCACGTCAAGATTTCCTCTCCCCCGGTCCAGTGGCCGTGCTTCTACGGCATCGACTTCGCGTCCCGCGCGGAACTGATTGCCAACGGCGCCACCATCGAGGAGATTTCCCAGGCGATCGGCGCGGACTCGCTGGCCTACATCTCCGAAGACGGCATGATCGGCGCTACCCAGCAGCCGCGCGAACGCCTCTGCACGGCCTGCTTCACCGGCAAGTACCCCATCGAGCTGCCGCACGCGGACAAGTTGGGCAAGAACCTGCTGGAACGCACCGACCTGGGCGGCTTGGAACCAGCTGCTCAGTCCGAGTCCGTGGACGATTCCGAGGATCCGGCCGACAAGCCGGGTGCCACGGGTTGCGATCCCGGACCCGACGCCGAATTCGAGAACCTGCTGACCGACGCTGATCGTTTGACCGACGCCGACAAGAAAGAGTCTGTATGAGCTCCGCAACACCCGCCGCTGGAAGCACCCCGAACACAACAGGCATCACCTACGCTTCTGCCGGTGTCGACGTTGAAGCGGGCGACCGCGCAGTCGAACTCATGAAGGGCGCCATCAAGGCGACGCACAACTCTTCGGTGATTGGCGGCGTCGGCGGTTTCGCTGGCCTGTACGACGTCTCCAAGCTGCTGACCTACAAGAAGCCGCTGCTGGCCACGTCCACTGACGGTGTTGGCACCAAAGTAGCCATCGCGCAGGCCATGGACATCCACGACACCATCGGTTTCGACCTGGTGGGCATGGTGGTGGACGACATCGTCGTTGTAGGTGCTGAGCCGCTCTACATGACCGATTACATCGCTTGCGGCAAGGTTGTTCCGGAGCGAATTGCAGACATCGTCCGCGGTATCGCTGCTGCCTGCTCCGTTGCCGGCACAGCCCTTGTTGGTGGCGAAACCGCTGAGCACCCGGGTCTCCTGGGTGAGCACGAATACGACGTCGCAGGTGCCGCAACCGGAATCGTCGAGGCCGACGCCCTGCTCGGTCCGGACCGTGTCCGTGCCGGCGACGTCGTGATCGGCATGGCTTCTTCCGGTCTGCACTCCAACGGCTACTCCCTGGTCCGCCGCGTCATCAACCACGCCGGATGGGCCCTGGACCGCCAGGTTTCGGAGCTCGGCCGCACGCTGGGCGAAGAGCTCCTGGAGCCGACCCGCGTTTACGCAGCCGACTGCCTGGACCTTGCCCGCACCTTCCCCGTTACGGGCGGCGCGGCAGTCCACGGCTTCAGCCATGTCACCGGTGGTGGCCTTGCCGCCAACCTGGCCCGCGTCCTTCCGCAGGGCCTGGTGGCAACAGTTGACCGCAACACCTGGGAACTCCCCGCCATCTTCAAGCTGGTTTCCGAGTTGGGCAACGTGCCGCTGGCCGACCTGGAGCGCACGCTGAACCTCGGCGTCGGCATGGTTGCCATTGTTTCCGCCGAAGCAGCAGACGCTGCAGTGGCCCGCCTCAACGACCGCGGCCTTCCGTCCTGGGTCATGGGCACCGTTTCAGCCGACAGCGACTCGATCGACAAGACCGGCCCGGATTACGTCCAGGGTGCCAAGGGCGTCGACGGCGGCGCTGTCCGCTTGGTGAACGCGTACGCCTAAGCGGTATATCGCTTCATAAAGAGAGCGGCCGGGCAGTCTTTGACTGCCGGGCCGCTCTTTTGTTGCCTGGTTCTATGTCTGGATCAGGCTCAGGACTCCGCCTTGCGGATCCTGGATGGTGGCCAGCGATCCCGTCCCGGGCTTGTCCTCCGGCTCCACGAGGAGCTCTCCCCCGGCTGCGACTGCCGCTTCCACGGCTTGACGCAGGTCCGCCACACCGAAGTAGACCTGCCAGCTGGCCTCATCCCCCTCATCGGCAGGAACGATGCCAGCCACCTCGTCGCCCTTGACCATCAGCGTGCTGTAGCTGCCGCCGTCGTCCTGCGGATACTCGGTGACCTCGTGACCGAAAAGCTGCTGAAAAAACGCGACGGCGGACTGCGGCTCGGGCGTCGACAGTTCAGCCCACGCCAATGCGCCGGGCTCGTTGTACAGGTGGCTTCCCAGGTGCGTTCCAGCCTGCCAGATACCCGTGGTTCCGCCGCCGGGAGGTTCGATGAACGCCAAGACCCCCGTGTCCGCAACTGCTTCGGGACCAAACAGGAGCTTTCCGCCGGCGTGAACGGCGTCGTCGGCAATTTCGTCAGTGTCCGTGGCAGCGATATAGATGTTCCACTGGCCATGCGTTCCGGCCGCCTCCTGCATGGGGTTCTGCGGTGCGATCACGGCCACCAGCTGATCCTTGACGAAGGCTTGCGCGTAGCTTCGGCCGTCAGGAGTGGGCAGGTCCTTGAAATTCCATCCGAACACCTGCTGATAGAAATCCTTGGCCGCGGCCACATCCCTGGTCTGGAGGTCAGCCCAGCACGGCTCCCCGCTGGCGTAGTGCTTCCGTGCCGTCATGCTGCGAGGCCCGTCATGATGCTGAACGCTGCCCCGGCAGGATCCATGAGGACAGCCATGCGACCCACTCCCGGCACGTCGAAGGCGGGGGCGATGACGTGGCTGCCCAACTCAACCGCCTGCTCCACAGTGGCATCGATATCCACCACGTTGAAGTAGGTCATCCAGAACGGCGACAAACCCTCGATGGGCAGCTTCAGGGCACCCGCAACTCGTTTCCCCTCGACCAGCAGGCTTGTGTACTCCTGCAGGTCACCTGCCGGTTCAGTTTCGCTGGTGCACCCTGTCACAGCCTCGTAGAACGCTACGGCCTTGGGGACGTCATTTGTTTGCAGCTCATTCCAAATCATGGTCCCCGGTTCATTGATCAAGCCTGATCCCGGGTGGTTGCCTGCCTCCCAGAACCCGATCTGGGCTCCGGTGGGATCTGTGGCGAAGAACATACGTCCTGAACCGTTGGGGACCGAGTCAGGAGGGGAAAGTAGGGTTCCTCCAGCAGCTTCCACGCGGTGGGCCGCTTCGCCAGCAGAGTCCACAGCCAGGTAGTTTGCCCAGTAGGACGGCATCCCTTCAGGAGCATCGGGCATCTGCTGCATCATTCCGGCAATGTAGCGGCCCTTGAGCTTGGCCATGTAGTAGGTCATGCCGTTCCCGGCGTCCATGGCATCCAGCTCCCATCCGAAGAGGTCGCTGTAAAACTTCCTGGAAACGTCAATGTCGGTGGAGGAGAGATCCACCCAACATGGTGTTCCCTGTTTGTAGCTGTCAGCCTCCGGCATGGCGTTCCTTTCGATGCGCTCGAACCTCCAGCCTACGCAAAAAAGGGCCCTCAGGGTACGCCAATGAATGACGTGCCCTGTGGGCCCTTTTCAAAAGATATACGGCATCCGAAAATGCGCGTTGACCTTGAAGTACGACGGCGGTCCACAACTCAGTGCCTACGGCACCTGTTGGTTGCGACAGCTATCCGATCCGGCGGGTGTCAACCTCGTCGTCGTCGTCTTCCGCGTACTTATCCTCATAAGCCGAATAGTCCGGCTCCGGGGGATCTTCGGGGAAGTGGCTCTTGACACGACTGGACGGACCCGTGAGCTCCCGCTCAAGTGCCGAATAGTCAGTGTTCGGGGAGTAGTACTTAATATCCCGAGCCTGCTTGGTAGCTTTTGCCTTTTGACGGCCGCGCCCCATGGCGTGACCCCCTTTTGTACTTGGACCGGAGGTGGTCACCTTGGCTATCGGTGAGGCCCCGGAATGTTTGGTCAATTTGTCGTATGTCTAGATTACATGCTTTCAGGGGTGCCTGCGTGCCACCACGGGCCCGCGTCGATGGCGGCTCCGGCCAAAACCACGGCCAAACACCTCCCCGGGGGCCAAAAATTGGGTAGAGTCTGCCTCAATGCGGCGTCACAGCAGGAAGGCACACCCCGGAAATGAGCCAGGACAACACTCCCCCACGCGATGGTTCACCACGCGAAGAGGACAAGGATGGGGTGCCGCCCGCGCCCAAAAACCCCCCGCCCGCCACTGGTGAGCAGCCGCCCAGGCCCTCTGGTGGGGATCTGCATAGGGCTCCGGGCGAGCAGCCTGCTGCAGTTGGTGAGCAGCCACCCGCAGCCCCGTTGACGCCGCCGTCTGGACTTCAGCCGGATCCCGCGCCGGAACTGGACCCCGACTTCGTAGCGGACCCAGGTTCGCAGCCGGATCCCGCGATGCCGCCCACCGGTGGGCAGGCGCCTTCCTACGCCATGCCGTATCCGGGCCAGCAGCCTTATCCCGGGCAACAGCCGGATCAGGAGCAACAGCCGTATCCAGGGCAAGAGTCACCTCCGGAACCCCACGGAGATCCCGTCAAGAGGCAACGCTTGGTCATCGGTGGGATCGTAGTGGGCGTACTCGTACTTATTGGCGTGGTCATCTGGGTACTGCTGAATCTGTTGGGAACCCGCCCCGAAGCCGCTGTCACCACTCCGAGCGCCACGGCTACCCCGGGTCCACTCCCCCGTGACGCCAACTCCAAGGACTTCCAGGTGGGCGACTGCTTCGCCGACTTTGATCCCAATGCCAGCGAGGCACGCGCCGTAGCCTGCGATACCGAACACTCGGCCCAGCTCATTGGAGTGCACGCGTACCCGGGCGACGATTCCTTCCCCGGGACCAACGCCCTGCGGGACAAGGGTCGCGAGGTGTGCAAGGCCGCGGTGGCCAAGCTCAACGAGGCCGCCGATAACTACGTACTGCTGCAGCAGAACGTCTACCCGAGCACCACCAGTTGGGATCGGGGCGACCGTCGCGTCGATTGCTTCATCGTGGTGGACTCAGGCAACACCATCAAGGAAGACCTCCTGCAGAAGTAGCCCGCGGCTGGCAGCTTCGGGCTACTTCTGCCCAGCCTTACTTCCGGCGGGGCCACTTCCGCCCGGCCCCATTTCC
Source organism: Arthrobacter sp. WCS2018Hpa-7 (assembly GCF_031843805.1). NCBI lineage: Bacteria > Bacillati > Actinomycetota > Actinomycetes > Micrococcales > Micrococcaceae > Arthrobacter > Arthrobacter sp. WCS2018Hpa-7. Next base: position 22,463 of record NZ_JAVTJB010000010.1, on the reverse strand, counting down.
GGCGGGCTACTTCCTACGTACCGTGAGGCCCGTTCCTACGGGAGCGCCGCCGTCGGGCCCGGTCAGTGCCTCGAAGCCCTCAACGGTGAGCTCGTCCAGGTCGGCTGCGGTGTCCACCAGCACGGTGTCTCCGTCGCTGATTTCGCCGGCGAGGATCTCCTTGGCGAGGCGGTCGCCGATCTCCCGTTGGACGAGCCTGCGAAGGGGCCGGGCACCATAGGCGGGGTCGAACCCGGACATGGCCAACCATGCACGCGCTCCGTCCGAAACTTCCAGGCTCAGACGGCGATCCCGGAGTCGGTTGCTGAGCTCGGCCACGTGGAGCTCCACGATCCGGGCAAGTTCCTCCACGGAGAGCGGATCGAAGAGCACGATCTCGTCCAGGCGGTTCAGGAACTCCGGCTTGAACGATGCCTGCACCACAGCCATGACTGCCTCGCGCTTGGCCTTGGCGTCCATGGTGGGGTCTACCAGGAACTGGCTTCCGGAGTTGGACGTCAGCACCAGGATGGTGTTGCGGAAGTCCACGGTGCGGCCCTGACCGTCGGTGAGGCGGCCGTCGTCGAGGACCTGCAGGAGGATGTCAAAGACCTCCGGGTGTGCCTTCTCCACCTCGTCCAGCAACACCACGGAATACGGCCGGCGCCGCACAGCCTCGGTCAGCTGGCCGCCCTCCTCATAGCCGACGTATCCGGGAGGGGCACCCACCAGACGGGCTACGGAGTGCTTCTCGCTGTACTCGGACATGTCGATCCGGATCATGGCGCGTTCGTCGTCAAAGAGGAAGTCCGCGAGGGCCTTGGCCAGCTCCGTCTTACCCACACCGGTGGGGCCAAGGAACAGGAACGAACCCGTGGGCCGATTGGGGTCGCTGATGCCGGCGCGGGCGCGGCGCACAGCATCGGACACAGCCTGCACAGCCTTGCTCTGTCCGATCAGGCGTTTGCCAAGCTCCTCTTCCATGTGGAGCAGCTTCTGCGACTCGCCTTGCAGCATGCGGCCGGCCGGGATCCCCGTCCAGGCGGAGATCACCTCGGCGATATCGTCAGCGGTCACGTCTTCAGCAACCATCAGCTCGGGCTTTGACTCGCTCCGGGCCGACTCCTCCTCGGCAGCGGCGCTCAGCTCGCGTTCCAGAGCGGGCAGTTCGCCGTAGAGGATCCGCGACGCCGATTCGAGGTCGCCTTCGCGCTGGGACTTGTCCGCCGCGGAACGCAGTTCGTCGATTTTCGCCTTGAGATCACCCACGCGGTTGAGCCCGGCTTTCTCAGCTTCCCAGCGCGCATTCAAGGCGCTGAGTTCCTCATTCTTGTCGGCTTTGTCCGCGCGGAGGGCAGCCAGCCGTTCCACCGATGCGGGATCGGTCTCGCCTTGCAGGGCCAGCTCCTCCATGGTCAAACGGTCGACGGCGCGGCGGAGCTGGTCGATCTCCTCCGGCGCGGAATCGATTTCCATGCGCAGCCGGGACGCGGCCTCATCCACGAGGTCGATGGCCTTGTCCGGGAGTTGGCGTCCGGAGATATAGCGGTTGGACAGCGTCGCTGCGGCCACCAACGCCGAGTCGGCGATGGCTACTTTGTGGTGCGCCTCGTAACGCTCCTTCAGGCCGCGGAGGATACCGATGGTGTCCTCCACGCTGGGCTCGCCCACGTAGACCTGTTGGAAGCGGCGCTCCAATGCGGGGTCCTTCTCAATGTTTTCGCGGTATTCGTCCAAGGTGGTGGCGCCGATGAGGCGCAGCTCGCCCCGGGCCAGCATGGGTTTGAGCATGTTGCCTGCATCCATGGCGCTCTCGCCAGTAGCGCCGGCACCCACTACCGTGTGGATTTCGTCGATGAACGTGACGATCTGGCCGTTGGAGTTCTTGATCTCTTCAAGGACAGCCTTCAGGCGCTCCTCGAATTCGCCGCGATACTTTGCGCCGGCCACCATGGAGGCGAGGTCCAGGGCGATGAGCGTCTTGCCGCGCAGGCTTTCCGGAACGTCACCGGCCACCATGCGCTGGGCCAGGCCCTCAACGACGGCTGTCTTACCAACGCCGGGCTCACCGATGAGGACGGGGTTGTTTTTGGTGCGGCGGCTCAGGACTTGGACAACACGGCGGATCTCGCTGTCGCGCCCAATGACCGGGTCCAGCTTGCCGGAGCGCGCCACGGCAGTAAGGTCGGTACCGAATTTCTCCAGCGCCTGGAAGGTGTTCTCCGGGTCCGGCGAGTTGACGTTCCTGTCTCCCCGGACACCCGGCAAGGCGGCAAGCAGCGCCTCATGGGAGGCACCGGCGTCGCGCATTAACTTTCCGACGGCGTCGCTTCCGGCCGAGAGGCCCAACAACAGATGCTCTGTGGAGACGAAGGAGTCACCGAGTTTGTCGGCCTCATTCTGGGCAGCCTGGATGGCCTGCATGGATTGGCGCGACAACTGCGCCTGCTGGACAGAACTGCCCGAGGACGACGGCAACGCTTTGATGGCCGAGCTGGCTTGCACGCTCACGGCATCGGGGTCGGCACCGGTGGCCCGCAGCAGGGCCACCGCAACACCCTCACGCTGGTCCATCAGCGCCTTCAAAAGGTGCGCTGGCTCCAGCTGCGGATTGCCGGCGGTCGAGGCATTCATGGCGGCCGCAGAAAGGGCCTCCTGGCTTTTGGTGGTGAATTTGACGTCCAAAGAGTGCTCCCTTTCTGGAGTGGATCCGATGCTTTCAAAGTTGAGTCTACTACGCTCAACTTTGATTTCCTGCCCACTGTGTTCCATGTTTGCCCACGGCGAAACCAGTGTCCAGATAAAACCACGGCTATGTGAATAACCGGTAGCTCCCGCACCCGTAGGCTGGGGCCATGGACACCATTTCAAGCGCGGACGAACTCGAAGAACTCATAGGCCTGCCCCTTGAACGCGTGCGAAAGAAGGTGCGTACGTCACTCAGCGGGTTCGATCGCCAGTGGCTGGCCGCGAGCCCCTTCTGCGTGGTGTCCACCACCGACGCCCAGGGTCGCGTGGACGCCTCTCCCAAAGGGGACCCTGCAGGATTCATCCACGTCCTGGACCACCACACCATTGCCATCCCGGAACGGCCCGGAAACAAGCTTGTCTTCGGTTTCCACAACATTCTGGAGAACCCCAATGTCGGCATCCTGTCCGTGGTCCCGGGCCGGACGGACACCTTGCGGATCAACGGGACGGCCCAGATTGTCCGGGATGCCGATTTCTTCGATCACATGGTCGTCAAGGGACATCGGCCGCGCGCGGCCATTGTGGTCACCATTGACGAAGTCTTCACGCACTGCGGTAAAGCCTTCATGCGCAGCGGCTTGTGGCAGCCGGAAACCTGGGAACCGGATGGCCTGCCCAGTATCGCGGCCCTATCCAAGGCCTACACCCAGCCGGAAACGCCGCTCGAGGAGCTGGAGTCCTACTACGGACCGTCCTACGCCGAGCGGATGTACCGGGACTGAATGTCAGGCCGGGTACAGCGAGACCAGCGCGGACTTGACCACGAACCTCACCTCCAGGCCGGGCACCAGGCCCAGATCGGCAGAGGCGGCCGGGGTGATGTCGGCGGAAAGGACCTGCGCAGCGTGCCCCAGGCTTGCGCGCACCCTGATCTGGTCGCCGTGTGGTTCAAGGTCCGTGATGACCACGGGAAAGGAATTGCGCGGGCTGCCGTGCACCTCAACGGGGAAAACGGAAACGCTCGACGGCGGGAACGCTGCCACGCCTGCCTGGCCGGGCTGGGGTGACCAGCCGGGATCGTGCTGGCCGGCGAAAACCCGGCCATCCGGCGTCGTAATTCTGTCCTCGCTGAGGGTGCCGGCAACGAGGTTAAGCCCTGCCAGGCCGGCTGCGAAGTGGCTTCTGGGCCTTTCAAGGACTCGGCGCGTAGGGCCTTCCTCGGCGATCCTTCCGTTTTCCACCACGATGACGCGATCGGCAAGCATGTAGGCGTCCAGGACGTCGTGCGTGACGATAATGGCTTTGCGGTCCTGGAGCACCCTTTTAAGCACGCGGCGCAGCAAGGGAGCCGCGTGGATATCCAGCGCGGCCATGGGCTCGTCAAGAAGGAGGAGCTCCGGTTCGGCTGCCAAGGCGCGGGCCACCGCAACCCGTTGGGCCTGCCCGCCGGACAATTGGGCGGGCTTCCTGTCGGCCAGGGGCGAGGCATCAACCTCCGCCAGCCAGTGCCGGGCAGTTTCCCGCGCGTCCGCCTTCGAAGCCCCCGCACTGCGCGGTCCGAACGCCACGTTGTCCAACGCGTTCAGGTGGGGAAACAAGAGCGCTTCCTGGGCGAGCAGCGCAGTCCCACGAAGGTGCGGGGGGCTCCAGAAGTGAGTGCCGCCGTCGAGGTTGAACAACTGACGGTCACCGTTTTTGGCTGTGCCCATTTTTGCCGCTCCGGAGTCCGGTCGCAGCAGCCCGGCGATCACACCCAGCAACGTCGATTTTCCCGCACCGTTCGGACCCAGGATGGCAACGGTCTCGCCGTCGCCGAGCCTGAAGGACATGTCGAAATTCCTGGCACCTAGACTGGCCTGCAGTTCGAAGCTCACGATTGGACCTCCACGCGCTGAATGCTCTGCCGGCGGCCGTAGCTTAGCCCCACCACAGCAACCGCCACGGCCACCAGAACCAAGGACAGCGCGACGGCGGCATCGGCGTCGGTCTCGCGCTGCAGATAGATCTCCAACGGCAACGTCCGGGTCACCCCCTCCAGGCTTCCGGCGAACGTCAGGGTAGCTCCAAATTCTCCGAGGCTGCGAGCGAAGGACAACACGGCACCGGATGCGAGCCCCGGCAGGACAAGTGGCAGCGTGACACGACGGATGACCGTGGTGGGTCGCGCGCCGAGTGTCGCTGCGACGGCTTCGTACTTGTTTCCGGCCGATCTCAGCGCCCCCTCCAGACTGACCACCAGGAACGGTAGTGCCACAAAGGTCTGAGCCAGGACCACCGCGGTAGTGGAAAATGCAATCTGGATGCCGGCCACCTCCAGGGATTTCCCCAGCAGGCCCTGCCGCCCAAACGTGTACAGCAGCGCGATGCCCCCGACGACGGGCGGAAGCACCAGCGGCAAGAGGACAAACGCCCTCAGCAGCCGCTGGCCTGGAAAGTGGCCGCGCGCCAGCACCAACGCCAAAGGAACACCCAGCACGACACAGAGCACGGTGCTGGCAGCCGAGGTCCGCAGGCTCAGGCTCAGTGCTGCGAGCGAGGACTCCGAGGTGATGAGTGGGATGAACTGCGGCCAGTTGACCTTGGCCAGCATTGCCACCAACGGCAGGACCACCAGCAATCCTCCGACAGCGGCCACGGCATAGATCCACCGCGGGATGCCGTTGTACCCGGAGGTGTCTCGTCTCATCAGCGTTCCCGGTCCGCTACGGCGTGCCGAAGCCGGCGTCGTTCAGGATCTTCTTGCCGTCGTCGCCGGCGACCATGGCAATGAATGCCGCCGCCAACTCCTTGTTCTTGCTGGTACCCACTGTGGCTATGGGGTAGGTGTTGACGGCTTGGTCTGATTCCGGAAAGGGGATGCCCCTGACCTTGTCGCCGGCTCCCTTGACGTCGGTGACATAGACCAGGCCCGCGTCGGCTTCCTGGGAGGTCACCTTACCCAGGACATCGGTCACGGACGATTCCTCGCTGACCGGGCTCAGGGTGGTTCCGGTTGCCTTCTCGACGGCGTCCGTTGCTGCCCCGCACGGCACCTGACTCGCGCAGGTGACCACTTTGACTCCAGGTTTGACCAAGTCGGCAAAGGAAGAGATCGACGCCGGATTGCTGGGTGGGACGGCAATCTCCAGGACGTTGGTGGCGAAGTCGGTCGCCGTACCATCCACGAGTTTGGCATCGGCAAGCTTGGCCATGTTCTTGGTGTCGGCTGAGGCGAACACGTCAGCGGGGGCGCCTTGGGTGATCTGGGTGACCAGGTCGGAGGAGCCGGCGAAGCTCAGATTCACCTTGGTGCCCGGGTTCTTGGCTTCGAAGTCCTCGGCCAATTGCGTGAAGGTCGTTTTCAGGGAAGCTGCGGCGAAGACGGTGATCTCCCCTGATAGCTGCCCCGACGTGGCACTGCCGCTGGTAGCAGGTTCAGTGGTGCCGTCGGCGCAGCCTGCCAGGCTTGCGACCAAGGCTCCCGCAACCAACAACGCTGTGAACGGCATACGGGTGATGCTCATATGATGCTCTTTCCCTGAGGGGTTTCGATGATGACTGTGGTGGCCTTGACCACGGCGGTGGCCACCGAACCAAGCTCCAGGCCGAGCTCGGTTACGGCTTCACTGCTCATGAGTGACACCACCCGGAAAGGACCGCATTGGAGCTCTACTTGCGCCATGACCTTGTCCGCGGTAATCCCCGTGACCAAGCCGACGAACCGGTTCCGGGCCGAGCTTCCTGTCCGGGAGGGATCATCGGGAAGGTGGGATTGCTCGCGGGCAAGCGTTGCGAGTTCAAGCCCGTCCACTGCGAGGCGTCCGGCCGGGTCCTTCTGGGCGGTCAGCGTTCCGTTTTCCGTCCAGCGCCTCACGGTGTCGTCGCTGACACCGAGGAAGCGGGCGGCCTCGGAGATTCGTATTTGCGGCATGGAATGAGTGTAGTTCCGTATTTGCGGGTTGGGTGCCGTCTTTTCAACGCAAACGTAATATGACTGCTTAGGGCCGCGGCGCACCCCTTCCCGCCGGGCGCACCCTTTCGGCGTGACGGGCGCTACCTTTGCCGCCCGACGCAACCTTAGGCGCTGGTGCGTTAGGCGCGAAGTGGTGCGCCGCCGTCGTACGCAACCTCAGCACCTCGGACGAACTTACTCCGCCTCACGGGTGAAACCCGCCGAAACGGCGCCGACGCCATGTCCGGGCACCCTAGTGTTGAGGACATGTCCACGAGCATCCAAGCCCTCCGCCCCGCAGCCGCACCAATCGTTGCCGCTGCCATGCTCGTGTCGCTGATGATTCTCGACGAGCACGGCTTCGATTCTGCGAGCGCCGTCCTGTTTGCGCTGACGGCAGCGGTGGCCGCCGCGGAATTAATACCGGTTCCGGCCTTCATCTTCGCGTTCGCAGCCTTGGGGCTCCAGGCGTTCGGAGTCTTCCCGAGCGTGATGATGACCGGCGCGACACAGTTCGTCATGCTCCCCGTTCTCGTCTTCTTCGCAACCCTGGGCTGGAAGGAACCGCAACGGTGGCCGCTCCCCGTCGCCGCTGTCGCCGCCGCGGGGATGGTGGCAGTGAACTGGTTCGCTGACACCAGCTGGATCAATTTTGTGTTCGGCAAACAACTCGCTGAAGCAGGAACTTTCCGGATCGCGTTGTATGCCTTCCTGGTTTTTGCTTCCTTCACCGCCCTCAACCTTGCGGGGTGGGCGGCAGCAACCACTGTTCGGCAGGCTGCCGTCAACCGGCAGGCCAAAGAGCAAGCTGAATCGCGCCTCGAATCGACGGCCGGCGCGTTGGTCGTTGAGCAAGAGCGCAACAGGATCGCCCGGGAATTGCATGACGTCCTTGCACACTCGTTGGCCGTGATCACTGCGCAGGCCGAAGGTATCCGCTACGTCCACCGGACCGAGCCGGAATCAGTGGAGGAAGCGGCCGGCATCATTGCATCGTCGGCCAGGGGCGCGCTGCAGGAAACCCGGCGGCTCGTCCAGAGCTTCGGTTCTGAGCTCGACGGCCCTGCTCCCGGCACAGCGGACCTCCCAGCCCTCGCCGAACGGCTCCGCAGCAGCGGCATGCCCGTGGAACTTCACACCTGCGGCCTGAAAGGGCTCTCGCCCGTGGAGGATCTCACCGTGTACAGGATCGTGCAGGAGAGCCTCACAAATGCCTTCAAGCACGGAGACCGCAGCGCGGGCGCCACTGTGACGGCGCATCGCGACGGCACCGGCCTGCGTCTGACCATCCGCTCAAGGCTGGCCGACGGCGGAACGGAACTACCGCCGTCGGGAACGGGCCGCGGCATACCCGGCATGCGTGAACGCGCGACGGCGGCAGGCGGCCACCTCTCAACGGTCACCAACGGCCAATTCTTCGAAGTGGAGGCGATCCTGCCATGAGTAGGACAAAGATCCGTGTGGCACTGGTGGACGACCAGCCTCTCTTCAGCGCCGGCCTGAAGATGATCCTTCGCAGCCAGCCGGACCTGGACCTGGTGGGAGAGGCAACGGACGGCGAGCAGGCCGTTGCCCTCGCCGCGGAAGTCGGGCCGGACGTCATGCTGATGGATATCCGGATGCCAGTGATGGACGGGATTACCGCCACCCGCCGGATCACGGACAGCACGGGCCAGACCAAAGTCATAGTCCTCACCACCATCCAGCACGATGAGGCAGTGGTCCGGGCGATTCAAGCCGGTGCCGGCGGTTTCCTCACCAAGGATGCAACACCGGAATTCCTGCTGGCAGCCATCCGGACTGTGCACTCGGGCCACGCAGTCATGGCACCATCGGTGACGAATGAACTGCTTCGCGACTACACCACCCCTTCGGCCGCCAATTCGTCCGTACTGGAGCCGTTGTCCGCCCGCGAGCGCGATGTGTTCATGCTGGCGGCCAAGGGCCTGGCCAACGGGGAGATCGCGGCATCGCTGGTGCTCAGTGATGCCACCGTCAAGACCCACATCGGCAGCATTCTTTCCAAGCTCACTCTCAAGAACCGTATACAGCTGGTGGCATTTGCCTATCAGAACAGGCTGCTCGGCTAGTTCTACCTGACTTACCTAACGCCCCGGGACTACCGGGTCCGGCCACCGCATTGCCAAAAAGCAGACGATATTTCGTCGCGAAGGAGAACATTGAAGAAGAAGACCATTGGGGCAATGATTCTTGCCGCAGGTGCAGCCGCCACGTTGGCCGCCGCTGCCACACCTGGAGTTTCCTCCATGCTGACCAAGCCGGCCGACCATCCTGTCTCCGGCATCACCGCTGCCGCTGAGCAGTTTGCGTCCGAGGATGCGACGACACACAGAGGCGTGGCGGAAGCCATCCGGCTGTGCATGGCCAAAGCCGGCTATGACTACACTCCCGCCCCATCAGGACAGCAGCCAGTGGATTTGAAACACCACATCGGTTTCACAACGCTCACCGTTGAAACTGCCCGCGCTTCCGGCTACGCCTCGTTGAAGCCCCAGGGTCCCGGTGAGCCTGCCACGAATTCCGAACTGGGAAGGCTTTTTGCCGATCCTGCCTTCCAGACGGCATTGAACGGCGGCGGGCCCTCGGAGCAAAATGTGGTCCAGTCTTCGGAAGGGACAGGCATGCATTGGGGAGGGTGCACGGCCGAAGGCATTACAGCCATCTACGGCAATGCCAACGACTACATGCGGGCCACCGGCTTGGCGTTCAACTCGCTATTGGTTGCCACGAACGCTGCGGCTGCGGACGCCGACATCCATAGTGCGGTGGACGCTTGGAAAAAATGCATGTCCACCACAGCCTTCCCTTACAGCCTCCCCGATGAGGCCGCTTCCGCCGGATTGGACGCTGGAGGCCAGAAGGAGCTCAAGATCGCCGTCACCGATGCCACCTGCCGCGCGGACACCAACTTCGATGCCAAGCTCACCACCGTCCTGGATAAATACCTGACCACGCGGATGAAGGAGTTGCAGACCGAAGTGGCCGCAGTGAAGCAAATCCGCAGGGATGCCTCAGCGCGGGCAGCGGCCCTCTTGGGTTAGCCGGCGCGCTGGCATGGCGGTTGATACGCACCCTCACGCGCCCGGCGCGCCCTTTCGGCGTGACGGGCGCACCCGTACGCGCGCGACGCACCCGTAAGCACTGGTGCGCGCGGCGCGAAGTGGTGCGCCGCCGTCGTCGTGCGCCGTTGTGCTCTAGCCCCAAAGGACCCGCCGCCGTACCCTGTTCTAGGGAGAGAGTCTTAGGCGCGAAGGAGCGTCCCATGGAATGGATTCGACCGGACAACCCCACCTATGACGAGGCCCGGAAACTCTTCAACGCGATGATCGACCGCAGGCCGGCCGTGATCGCCAAATGTTCTGATCCCGGCGAGGTTGCTGAGGCACTCAGATACGCGCATAACCACAATCTGGACGTCGCGGTGCGATCGGGCGGACATTCGGTGGCGGGCATGTCTACCAACGACGACGGATTGGTGGTCGATGTCCGCCCGATGAAGTCCATCAGCGTCAACACGGAGGCAAAGACCGCCACAGCGGGTGCCGGACTCACGTGGGGCGAGTTCGACCGCGCAACCCAGCAGTACGGCCTGGCCGTTACCGGGGGCCGCGCGTCCACCACGGGCGTCTCCGGATTCACGTTGGGCGGAGGCTCGGGATGGCTGGAGCGGTCCTACGGCTTCGCGTGCGACAACCTTCTTTCCGTGGACCTTGTGACAGCTTCCGGAGATCGGGTGACCGCTTCTCCCGGAGAGAATCCCGAGCTGTTCTGGGCACTCCATGGTGGTGGCGGGAACTTCGGTGTGGCAACGTCCCTAACGTTCAAACTGCATGACCTCGGACCCACTGTGATGGCTGGGCTTATGTTGTTTCCCGGTGAGGATGCCACGGATCTCTCGCGGGCCTACCGTCAGCTCGCCCTGGACGCGCCCGACGCCGTAGGGACTGCACTCGTGTACCTCACCGCTCCAGCGGAAGAGTTCGTCCCGGAGGACATGGTGGGCAAACTCGCCGTCGGCATGGCCTATATCTATGCCGGCGATGTCGAGGCAGGCGAGGAACACGCCAACCCATTCAAGGAGCTCGGTCCGAGTGTGGACCTGGTGGCGCCCATGGGTTACGCAGGCTTCCAGTGCATGATCGATGATCCTCCGGATCTCTACAACTACTGGAGTGCCGACTACCACAACGAGCTCTCTGACGACGCCCTGGATGTTCTGGTGGACTCTGCCCAACGACTTCCGGGACCGAATTCACAGCAGTTGGTGGCACGTTGGGGCGGAGCAGTGGCTGGGCCCGCTGCGGCAAACACGCCGCTGCAACATCGCGGCGCAGCTTGGGTCAGCCACCCGTTCGGCCTGTCCGAAACGCGGGAGGGCGGTCAAGAGGCCAAGGCGTGGGTGAAGCAATTCAGGCAAGACATCGCTCCCCACACCACGGGCGGAGTGTGGCTGAACTTCATCGGCGACGAAGGCCAGGACCGCATCATGGCGGCCTACGGCGAACAGAATTACCGGCGGCTGTCCCGGGTGAAAGGTGAGTTCGATCCGGACAACGTATTCCGCGGCAACCAGAACATCCTGCCCGCCGAGCGCTGAGATATCCGTAGGCTCCTTCCCAGTTGCCGTGAACAGTACGGGCAGTGAAGCCCGGATTTCCGGGGCGGCAGCACGGCGGTAGACGTCCCGACGGCCGGCAACTGGGAAGGAACGCTTGGGATTACACTTTGGCAATGGCCGTCTACATTGATCCGCCCTTGTGGCCAGCGCACGGTACCGTTTTTTCGCATTTGGTATCGGATTCATCGCTGGATGAGCTTCATGCCTTCGCGGCCGCCGCCGGAGTTCCGGAAAGGGCCTTCGACGGAGACCACTACGACGTTCCCGAACGTCGGTACGACGACCTGGTCCTCGCCGGCGCGATTCCCGTTGAGGCCCGGATCCTGGTCCGTAAACTCATTGCCAGCGGGCTGCGCATCCCCGCGCGGGAACGGAGCAAAGCATTGACGGTCCCCCTGATGGAGCGATGGAACAGCATCTTCCCCGGCCACGAGGAACTGGGCCTTGAGCTTCTGGAACGGTGGGGCGAAGACGGCAGGAAGTATCACAGCCGCACCCACCTCCTGGCAGTTCTTGAGGCCCTGGACATTCTGACCGAACCGGCCTTGCCTGCACGGACCGTTTCTTTGGCGGCGTGGTTTCACGACGCTGTTTACGAAGGTGTGGCCGGCCAGGATGAGGAAGACTCGGCCCTGCTGGCCGAGGACCGGCTGACGGCCGCGGGGCTCTCCCCTACCGATGTGGCCGAGGTGGGGCGGTTGGTCCGGCTCACGTCCTCCCACTCACCCAAGCCCGGAGACCATGCCGGGGCCCTCCTCTGCGACGCCGATCTCTCCGTCCTCGGAGGCGACGAGCAAGCCTATGCACGCTATCTGGCGGCCGTCCGCGAAGACTACGCCCACGTCAGCGACGCCGACTTCGCGAAGGAGCGCGCCGCCGTCGTCCGTCACCTTTTGGGACTTGACCCGCTGTTCCACGGCGAACGCGCCAAAGAGTTGTGGCTCGACGCCGCGCGCCGCAACCTCTCGGCAGAACTCGCGTGAGGGGTTCCGTCAGCGAACCTGGCGCGCCGCAGCGGCAACTTCCGTACGCCGTCCGCTTCGAATGGGGCCTCGACGGCGCCCGCGCGGTAGTGCCCGGAGCCGACCTTGCGGTGGTGGTTGACGTCCTGTCATTCACCACGTGCGTGAGTGTTGCGGTGGACCGCGGGGCGGTGGTGTTTCCCTACCCTTGGCGGGATGCGGCGGCGAGTGAGTTCGCCGCACACCATGAGGCGTTGCTCGCAGGGCCGAGGGACGCTGAGGGCTTGAGCTTGTCGCCGTCCAGCCTTCGCAAGGCGCACATGCTGGACCGCGTGGTGCTGCCGTCCCCCAACGGTTCGTCGATAAGCCACGAACTTGCGGCATCAGCACGGCAGGTGGTGGCTGTGTCACTCAGGAACGCGGCCGCCACAGCCGACTGGGTCCATGCCACGTTGCCTGCCGAGGCCGTCATCGCCGTGATCGCGGCGGGTGAAAGGTGGACCGATGGTGCGCTGCGGCCGGCTTTGGAGGATCAGCTCGGAGGGGGCGCCTTCATTGCCGGACTTGCAGCCGCGGGACGTCGCAGCTTTTCTCCCGAAACGGAGTCGGCTGCTGCGGCGTTCGATGCCGCAGAACCCCGGCTTGCGGCTGTTCTGCGCGGCTGTTCCAGTGGGCGGGAACTGGTCGATGCCGGTTTTGCTGAGGATGTGAGCATCGCGGCGGAATTGGACGGGAGTTCAGTTGTGGCTTTGATGCGCGACGGGGCATTTCGACCGGTTTAGTGGGTCTCTGCGGTTCGGCTCTTCAGCCGTGCGCGAGGAGTTCGAGGCCGACAACCGCCAGACCCAGCAAGAACTCGGCACCCAACGCAATGAGTTTCTTCCACCAGGCCAATCTTCACCCTTCGTACGGCCAGTTAGCCGATCAGGACCAAGGCAGTGATCAGGGCGATGGTTGACGCACGCAGTGAAGCTTCAATGGTCCATCGACCTACGGCCGCTACGGCGATGAAGACCAGTGGCAAAACGATCGCCCCAAACGCACCGAAGCTGATGCGCGCCATGTGCTGGATTGAACGGTGTTGGTCACCCGCCAAGGTTATAGGGGGTTGCGGCTCCGAGCTAGCATAGAGGTGTGACCTCCTACCTCTTGGAATCCTCCCGACCTGAGCTCCCGCTGGCTTTACCCGACGTTGAGCATGTCCTGGCTGTCCGGGGCGTCGGCGGATACCGTCAGTACCGCATCCCTGCCCTCGCCGTCAGCACGCGGGGCACCGTGTTGGCCGCCTACGACGGCCGGCCCAACTTGGACGACCTCCCCAATCCCATCGATCTCCTCCTGCGCCGCAGCTACGACAACGGAGTCACCTGGGGCACGCAGCAGGTAGTCCGCACGGGCTCGGGGCTGCAGGGATACGGCGATCCCAGCCTGCTGGTGGACGCTGACACAGGAAGAATCTTCATGTTCCACGCCGCAGGAACCCACGCCGGTTTCTTCGAAGCCGTCGCCGGTTTGGAGCCGGACGACGACATCCAGCACGCGGACCTCAGCTATTCGGACGACGACGGCGGAACCTGGCAGCACCGCCGGCTCACCGCACAGCTCAAGCACGGTGCCATCACTGGACTGTTCGCCGCCGCCGGCCAAGGGATCCAGATGCACACCGGTCCTTTCAAGGGCCGTTTGGTGCAGCAATATGTGGTTCTTGTCGACGGCACGATCATGGCTGCGTCTGCGTTCAGCGACGACCACGGCGAGACCTGGACTCTGGGTGGTTTGGTTGATGCCGGCCCCTCCGGAATGGGGCCCAACGAAAACAAGGTGGTCTGCCTTGACGACGGCCGGCTCCTGCTGCATTCCCGGGCAACCCCGTGCCGTCTGTCTTCCGTTTCAGAAGACGGCGGCCTTTCGTGGAGTCCGCTTCAGCCTGTCGCGGATTTACCGGATCCCAGCGATAACGGCTCCCTGACCCGTTTCGACGGCCTGCCAGGTGATGATTCCCTTACCACGCCGGGCACGTCCCAGTGGCTGCTGGCCAGCAACAACCAGGATCCACATCTACGCCGGAACACCGTTCTCAGTCTCTCCCCCAATAACGGCGCGAGCTGGCCCGCCAAACTGATGGTGTGCCCGGGAAGTTCGGCTTACTCCACCGTCACGAGGCTGCCCGACGGGAACATTGGGGTTCTCTATGAACGGCAGGGGTATCGGGAGATCGTGTTTGCTTCCATCCCAGCGCATCAGTTGACGGACCAGCTTTCCGCTGGTCCACGCGCAGTTCCGGGTACTTTGGAACCCGGCTGCCTGGTCTTCGACATGGAACTGCGGTCCATCACCCCTGGCAGGCCGGCCGAATGGCAGAACTCCGGCGACTTCCATGTGGTTCCGTCCACCAGTGATGGCCAATGGGACGTGCAGACGTGGAAGGAAATCGGCCAAGGCTACGCCGGAAACCAGGTCCTCGGCACCCGGGAAGCCCAGGACCTCAATTACGGCCCGATCATTCCCGGTTACAAGACCGGCGACATCCTCGCTTTCACAGGGCGGGTCCGCAACAGCGGCACCGAGCCGATGACCGGCGTCGTGCTCCGCGGTCCGCACAACAACCTTGGCGACTTCCCGCCCGCGGACCTTCCGGCGGGCGAGGACGTCTTGTACTTCACGCCGACTTACACCATCACGGATGCGGACTTGGAGCAGGGCGTCTTGGAAGTCGCGTTCACCATAGAGGCCGACGGCGGGACCGTGCGTTTGGTGCGGCGGTTCAGTTTCGATCTGCACACCGGTGCCGTGGCGGCTAACTAAGGGTGCCGCTGCTCAGCGGTAGGTGCTTCCTAGCGGTAGGTGCTGACGAACGGCTGGTTGGTGGGGACAATCTGCTTGCCCAGCGGCATCAGGGACACCGGGATGAGCTTCAGGTTGGCGATGGCCAGCGGGATGCCGATGATGGTGATGGCCATGGCCACGGCGGTCACCACGTGACCGATCGCGATCCAGATGCCCGCAACGAGCAGCCAGATCACGTTACCGAGGAGCGCGAACACCCCGGCACCGCCCGGCTTCTCCACCACCATTTGGCCGAAAGGCCACAGGCAGTAAGCACCGATCCGGAACGAAGCGATGCCCCACGGGATGGTCACGATGAGTACGCAGCAAATGATGCCCGCCGCGAAGTAACCCAAGGCCAGCCAGAACCCACCGAAGACAAGCCAGATGATGTTAAGGAGCGTTTTCATAGTTCTTATTCTCCCCTGTGGGCCTGACAAAAAGCCTAGGGGTCTGCCCTGATTCTTCCCTGACCTGTGGATGTGTTTCTGCGCGGCTCAGGCCAGCAGTTCGTCCAGCTTGTCGAACGAGGTGCCCCAACCGTCGCGGGTCATGTCCACCCACTCCTGGGATTCGAACGGTCCCTGTGTGACGTTCATGCGGGTACGCCCGTTGAGGTCTTCGAATTCCAGGCGCATCTCCTCGAACTCGTGATCGGCGTCCGGGGCAGCTTTGGCTTTAGCGACCAGCAGAGCCGGGGTTTCCAGCTCCGTAATCACGGCCTCAATGGGGGCTTCCTGCTCGCCATTCTCGTCCGACCACACCATGACCACCTGCCAGATGCCGCCCACCCGCGGCTCAACGATGATTTTCTCCCGGGGAGCCTCCACCTCCACGGGTCCGAACCACTGAGCAAGCTTGTCCGGCTCCATCCAGGCGTCGAAAACCTTATCGCGAGGCGCGTCAAACTCACGGCTCATGGCCAGGGTGAAGTGTTCCGTGCTCATTGCTTGGCTCCTGGTCTCCGTATGATTCGTTCTGTTGGGAGCGAGTCTAGAGGGTGCCACCGACAACTCCGGCCCTCTCTCACCTCACCACCGGAAATGTCGCGGGAAGTGAGAGAACGATCCGTTCAAGCACGCGGGAAGTGAGAGACCGTCAGGCTTTCGCGGCTTCGACGAACGCGCGGATCTTGGCCAGGTCCTTCACGCCGCGGGATGACTCGACACCGGAGGACACGTCCACACCCCACGCGCCGGCCGCAGTTGCTGCGAAGGCTACGTTGCCGGATTCAAGTCCACCGGCGAGCAGCCACTCGCGGCCGTCGAGCCCCTTGGCACGGACCGATGCGTAGTCCCAGGCCTCCCCCGACCCCGGCACCGCGGCGTCAACCAGGAACACCTCCTCGCCCAGATCAGCGAACTCGTCCTGTGAGGCACCCATGGTGACAGCGCGGATGAGCCGCATACCGGCGTCGTGCACTGTCTTGACGTCGTCGGCAGTCCGGTGACCGTGGAGTTGGACCCATTCCAGACCCGCGGCCCGGGCCGTGGCAACGGCGTCAGCCGCAGACTCGTGCCGGAACACGCCCACTGCATCAACACCTTCCGGAACCAGCGGGAGCAAAATGCGCACCTGATCCGGGCTGACTTCGCGAGGGCTGGCGGTGAGCACGAACCCAACGGCGTCGGCACCGGCGTCTACGGCTTCACGGACGGATTCCGGCGTGCTCAAGCCGCACACTTTGACGAACATTCCCGCTCCTCCAGCCAAACTCGCAACGTTTTCCACATATGACGTTAGCAAGCCGCATTGCCATCGCAGAAGCGGGGTCCACCACTAGGCTGGTTGGATGGAGATCATCCGCTTTGCCGACATCCATCCCGAACCGTGGCGCAACGGGGGCGGGGTGACGCGTGAACTCGCCAGCCATCCGAAGGCCGCATCAGCCCAGGATGGGGCATGGGATTGGCGCGTCAGCATCGCCGACGTCTCCAAAGCCGGAGATTTCTCCGTCTTCCCGGGCATGGAGCGCGTGATCACCATCGTTGAGGGCGAATTGCTGCTGCTCACGGTAGACGGATCCGAGCACCCGCTCGAGAAGTACCGTCCGTTCCGTTTCTCGGGCGAGGCTGCGTCGGGGGCCACTCTTCCGACAGGGGACGTCCGGGATCTGAACGTCATCGCCCGTGCGGGAGCCTTCAAGGGTTACACGTCCATTGTGGAGATCTCCAAGAAACGTGCGCACCCGGTCTTCGAAGGCCAGCTTGCCATCCTGCTGGAAGGTAAGGCCACTGTTGCGCCCGGCGCTGCTGTGGAGGAAGAGTCCGACGGCGAAGCCCCGGCACCCAGCGCGGCCGAACCTATCGAGCTGTCACGGTACGACGCCGTAGTCGGCTCCGATACCCAAAGCCCGGAAATCTCGGGCCGCGGATTCATTGCTGTCATCTCGATCGACCATGTGGAGGCCCACGCCTGAGGTGGTGACGTTAACCACCAGAAGTGGCCACCCCGCACGGGAGTTGCTAGCCTGAAATGAAGGTTCCGCTCTGGAACCTCCGGACGACGGTTCAGTACCCGGAATGCGACAAGACTGGCCAAAGGAAATGTCATGTCGTGGATAATTCTCATTCTTTCCGGAGCACTCGAGGCCGTCTGGGCCGCAGCGCTCCACCGGTCCAAGGGCTTCCGTAAACCCGTTCCCACTGTCGTCTTCCTGGTGTCCGTTGTTGCCAGCATGGCCGGACTCGCCATCGCGATGCAGTCCATCCCCACAGGCACGGCTTATGCAGTGTGGGTTGGCGTCGGTGTCGTACTGACCGCAACGTACGCGATGGTCACCAAGGTTGAACGTGCGACGACGGCCCGGCTGCTCCTGCTCGCCGGCATCGGCGCGTGTGTGGTCGGCCTGAAGGTGGTGGCGTAGCCATGACTGCGAACACAGCCAACACTGACAAAACCAAGAACTCCGGCAACGGAATCTTCTGGATCATCCTCTTGGCTTCAGCACTGCTCGAAGCCGTCTGGGCCACTGCTTTGGGCCTCTCGAACGGCTTCACCCAGCTCACGCCAACCGTGGTCTTCACTATTACAGCGGTGTTGAGCATGCTCGGACTGGGCATCGCGGTCAAACGAATCCCGCTGGGCACTGCCTACGCGGTGTGGGTTGGCATCGGCGCAGCACTGACCGTTGGCTGGGCCATGATCACGGGCGTTGAGTCCGCAAGCCCGCTGAAGCTGCTCTTCATCGCGGGAATCGTGGGCTGTGCTGCCGGGCTGAAGGCCTTGCCTGCCGATAAGCCTGTGGCCAAAGCCGAGTAGCGAACACTCCGCGGTGGGCGCTGGCCCATTTCGACGGCTCGCTGCGCATTAGACGTCTCCTACCATCGAATGCGCAGCAAGCCATCGAATCGGGCAGGGCAACACCGCAGACTTTCTCCAAGTCGGGGGCCCAGCAGGAATACCCGCCGCGGCCACAGAGTTCACGCCAACAAAGGGCCTCTGGAACACCTATGCGCATTGGAGAAGTTGATGACTGCAGTTCAGCTCGGCGACGGCCTCAAGGTCAGCCCCCTCGGTTTCGGCGGAATGGCACTGACCCCGGTCTACGGCGGAATCGATCCTGAAGAAGGCCTGCAAACACTGAGGCATGCGGTGGACGCAGGCATCACGTTCATCGACACCGCAGACGTGTACGGTGCGGGCAGCAACGAGGAACTCGTGGGCAGGCTCCTAAAGGAGCGCCGCGACGAAATCCAGGTGGCCACGAAATTCGGAATTGAGGGCAACCCCGCGGACGGGTACACGGGAGTCCGCGGGGATGCGCCCTACATCAGGCAAGCGGCGGAAGCGAGCCTCCGCCGCCTGGACACTGATGTGATTGACCTCTACTACCTGCACCGCCGGGACCTCCGCGTTCCGATAGTGGAAACCGTGGAGGCTATGGCGGAGCTGGTCCGTGAGGGCAAGGTCCGGCACCTCGGGCTGTCGGAAGTGACAGCCGAGGAGCTCAGGCAAGCCAACGCTGTCCATCCCATTGCCGCGGTCCAGAGTGAATGGTCAATCTGGAGCAGGGATGTGGAGCTCAACGTTGTTCCTGCAGCCAAGGAACTTGGCGTGGGATTCGTGCCGTATTCGCCGCTGGGCCGTGGTTTCCTGACGGGAACCGTCAGCGCGGGCGATTTGGGCGAGAACGATTTCCGCCACAAGATCCCCCGTTTTGGTGACGAGGCACTGGATGCGAACCAGGCCGTGGTGGCCGCGGTTCGCGAGGTAGCCAGCGGGCTGGATGCAACTCCGGCCCAGGTAGCCCTGGCTTGGCTGTTCGCCCAAGGTCAGCGCCTTGGGATTTCCGTGGTTCCCATCCCCGGCACGCGCAAAACGCACCGGATCGACGAGAACCTGGGGGCACTGTCCCTGCAACTGGGGACAGCACAACTTGAGGTGTTCGACCAGGCCGCGGCCGCCGTCGTGGGTTCACGATCTGCCGACCCCAACTGGGTGTCGCAGGGCCGCGAAGCCAACCCGGCAACTGCATAGACTGACACGATGGATTCGCTTATTCACTCATTGCGTGACGTCACCATTCGCAGCATCTCCGTCAGCGAGATGAACAACAACGTGTACCTGTTGACTTCGAAGTCCACGGGCGCGCAGCTGTTGATCGACGCCGCCGACGACCTTCCGGCCATTGAGCAGCTTCTCGAGGACAGTGCCGCGGACACGGCCACGAAGCCGAAACTGGTCCGGATCGCCACCACCCACCAGCACTGGGACCACGTCCGGGCTCTGCCGGAACTGGTCGCCGCTACCGGCGCAAGCACTTCCGCAGGAGCGGACGACGCCGATGCGTTGCCGGTTCCGGTGGATGTCCGGCTTGGTCAGGGCGACGTTGAGCGGTTTGACGACATCGAGATCACGGCGGTTCACTTGCGTGGACATACCCCGGGCTCGATTGCTTTCGTGTATCAGGATCCAGACGGTCCGGCCCACATTTTCAGTGGGGACTCGCTGTTTCCGGGAGGCGTCGGCAACACACAGAAGGATCCTGCACGCTTCACTTCACTGTTGAACGACGTGTCGGAACGACTGTTCGACGCCTATCCGGACGAAACCCTGGTGCACCCTGGCCATGGACTGCCCACGACGCTCGGCGCCGAGCGGCCACACCTTGAAGAGTGGCGCGCCCGAGGCTGGTAACTTGCGGGGCCTGCTCTGCACGCTAAACCTCAGGAATAGCGCGCAGAGCGGGCCTCACAACGTTGAGACCTGGTCTTGCGGGGCCTGCTCTGCGCTCCATTCCTTCCGGATAGCGCGCAGAGCGGGCCTCACAACGGGAGGTTAGCGGCCGCGACGCTCGTTGGACGCGGGAGCCGATGCACGACGAGGGCCGCTCCGGGCCGGACGACCTGCGCCGGAGCCACCGCGACCGGAGTTGCCGGAGGCACCCGAACCGTAGGATCCACCGGACGTAGCGCCCGTGGCGGAAGACCATACGGCCTTGTTTCCACCGGTGCGGGTGCTCGTGGTGGACGCCGTGCGCGGAGCCGAAGCTGAGCGCTGACCGGTAGCCGGACGACCGCTGCGGCCGTTCTGGCCCTGCGAGCCGGGAACGTCGTTGCGGTGAGTGGAAGCTGCCTTGCCGCGACCGCGTGAGCTGCGGGCGACGTCGTCGTTCGCTGCTGCACGGCGATCCGCGCGGTTGGTGTCCGTACGAACCGGCTCAGCGCCAACCTTGCCGCGTCCGCCGCGACCGCCACGGCCACCCGCGGTGGGTGCAGCCTGGGTGGAACGACGTGCGCGCTTGCGCTGGGCGTTGGCGCCGGTGGACGTGCCGCCACCCTGCGGGGCTTTCGCTGCGAGGAGTGCTGCACGGGTGCGGGGGTCAACCTTGTCCGCGATGTCGCCCACGAGCTCGGCAACCAACGGGGAGTTGGCCGTGACGCGCTCGAAGTTGACGTCGACGCCGGCAGCCTTCATGAGCTTCTTGACGTCGCTCTGCTGCTCGGGGAGCGTCAGGGTGACCACGGTGCCATCGGAACCGGCGCGGGCCGTACGGCCTGAGCGGTGCAGGTACGCCTTGTGCTCTGTGGGCGGGTCCACGTGGATGACGAGTTCGACGTCGTCAACGTGTACGCCGCGGGCTGCGACGTCGGTGGCCACCAGGACGCGGACGTCACCGTTGGAGAACTCGGCAAGGTTACGGTCGCGGGCGTTCTGCGACAGGTTGCCGTGAAGGTCGACGGCGGGGATGCCTGCGTCCGTGAGGGTCTTGGCAAGCTTGCGGGCGTGGTGCTTGGTCCGCATGAAGAGGACGCGGCGGCCGGCGCCGGAGGCCAGTTCAACGATGAGCTGCTTCTTGACGGTCTGGTCGTTGACCACCAGGACGTGGTGTTCCATGGTGGTGACAGCGGCCTGGGGATCGTCCACAGAGTGCGTAAGCGGGTTGGACAGGTAACGGTTGACCAGCTTGTCAACACCGTTGTCCAGCGTCGCGGAGAAGAGCAGGCGCTGACCCTGGGTAGGGGTCATGTCCATGAGCTTCTTGACAACCGGGAGGAAGCCGAGGTCGGCCATGTGGTCTGCCTCGTCCAGCACGGTGACCTCAACGGCTTCGAGGGTCAGGATGCGCTGGCGGATCAGGTCTTCGAGGCGGCCCGGGCAGGCGATGACGATGTCGACGCCGGCGCGCAGCGCCTTTTCCTGGCGGGCCTGGGAGATGCCGCCGTAGATGACCGTGGTGTTCAGGCCCATGGCCTTGGCCAGCGGCTCGATGGTGGCGTTGATCTGGGTTGCCAGTTCACGCGTCGGTGCAAGGACGAGGCCCATGGGGCGGCCCGGCTTGCGGAAGTGCTTTGCTTCGCGCTCGGCCAAGCGGGCCACGAGCGGGATGGCGAAAGCGATGGTCTTGCCGGAACCGGTGCGGCCACGGCCCAGAACGTCGCGACCTGCGAGCGTATCCGGGAGGGTCTTCACCTGGATGGGGAATGCCTCTTCGATGCCATCTGCGGCAAGAGACTCAGCAATGGGCTTGGGCGTGCCAAGGGCAGCAAAAGTAGTCATAAACTTCATGTCTTTCGGGCGGTGTCCAGTTGCGGACATCGGCCCCCGACGCCGGTTGGGCCAGGGGTTCGCCGAGGAAAAGTCAGGTGATCTACCGGTTCGCTACAACAGCGGTGCCGGGACCAAATAGAACGCGTTCATCGACGCAGGATGTGCCTCTCACATGAAAAATGCCCCGCCGCGCAGCCTTTCAGGCCACCTGCTTTAGGGCGTCACCGCACATCAAGTGTTCCCAGCTTAGCAGTGATCGGCGCGAAGCCTTGCATCGGGGCAGGTCACGGTGCCGTTGCGGGGCCCGCTTTGCGCGGCTCAGGGCCCGCGAAACGCGCAGAGCAGGCCCCACAACCAACCCCCACGCCTTGCGGGGCCCGCTTTGCACGGCTCAGGGCCCGCGAAACGCGCAGAGCAGGCCCCACAACCAACCCCCACGCCT